>JACOZX010000019.1 GCA_016181105.1 Candidatus Yanofskyibacteriota bacterium | reverse complement strand
GGCTTCGCGAGGGTTTGTCAGTTTAGCCAATGTAAGTTTGAAAGACGGTGATGTTATCAGCGCCGCCGGTTCAAGCGACCCGGATGTTTACATAGTTAATCCGCACGGCTATAAAAGGTTATTCTTAAATCCCGCCATATTCGGATTTTACGGCCACCTTGGAGGATTTTCTAAAGTAAAGGGTACGACATCTGTAACTAGAGATGTCTTTGTAACCTCCGGTCTTTTCAGAAACTGCGAGACTAATGACAAAAAAGTTTACGGCGTGGAAACGACAGGCGAAGATACAGGCAAACTTCATTGGGTAAATACTTCCGGTGAGCAAGCTGTTGCCGACGACCCCAATTTCTTTAAAAAAGTCTTCTGCATTAACACCAATGAATTTAACTGGTATCCGAAAGGTTCTGACTACACTTCCGTAAATCAAATACCGGATTATTCAAGAAAAAATGTCGTATCTTCTGTTTCGACTCCTGCCCCGGTTTCCGCGTTGAAAAAGTATAAAGTTTTTGACACGGACCAGCTTAATGTGAGGGCATTAGCCGCTACTTCAAGCGCGCTTTTGGGCAAGTTGCCGGCCGGGAGCATTGTAGAAAGTTTAAGTCAGTCAGGTTTGTGGCATAAGATTAAATACCAGAGCAAAGACGCTTGGGTGCACGGTGACTACCTGCAGCTGGTTAAATAATTTAAATTTTTAATTTCAATCACAAAAGACTCGTTTTAAAAACGGGTCTTTTGTGTTATAAAATAGTCAATGAGTGAGTCCAGATTTATAAAAACGGGGGTAGCGGTTCTGTTGTCGTTAGTGTTTTTTATCCCGTTTTTCAGCGCCCAAAATTTTAGTCCGGCGACTGATGAAATAATTCATTTGCCGGGCGGTTATTCTTATTGGAAAACAGGCGAGATAGCATTGAATCCGGAACATCCTCCGTTGGTAAAATTGATGGCCTCGTTTCCTCTGCTTTTTATGGATTTGAAATTTGACGCCAACGACGTCAGCTTGGTCGGTCCTTTTAAAAAACAGTGGACTTTTGGGAGTAAATTTTTATTTTCTAACGACGCTGACCGGTTACTGCTTTGGGGACGGTTGCCGATAATGCTCTTGTCGGTTTTGCTTGGTTTTTATATCTATAAATGGGGTTCAGAAATGTTTAGCCGCAAAGCAGGCCTTTTGGCTCTGTTCCTGTATGCATTTATGCCTGTGATTATTACCAACGCCCAATTTGTTACGATGGACCTTCCGTTGGCATCCTTTTCATTCATTACTTTTTATTATTTATGGAAGTTCGTCATAGCCGGACAAAAAAAACATTTGGCTTGCTCCGGGTTGTTTCTTGGTATGGCTTTAAGTTCAAAATTTTCCGCCACCGTCTTTTTACCCGTGGTTGCCTTGTTTGTTTTGATTTATGCATGGCAGTGCGGCGGTGAGCTTAATGTGAAAATGCGCCGGTTGGCAAACTTTTCTCTGCTCATGGCTGTTCCCGCCCTTGCTGTCGTATATTTTTCCTATCTCATGCCGGCCGACTCCGGGTTTTATTTAAGAGGACTCAAAAGCGTTTATGCCAATTGGAAGCCGGACTTTAATCTTTATTTGAACGGCAAGTTTTCGCCGGACGGCTGGTGGTATTACTTTTTGGAAGCGTTTCTGATAAAAACGCCCATTCCGGCATTAGTTGCGTTTGCGGCTTCTGTTTTATTTTACAAAAAAATAAAAATGGACAGTTGGAGCAAGGCGCTTGTATTTTTACCGATGCTTTTCTTTGCTTTTGTGACAAGCGCAAAGGCCCAAAACATAAGCATTAGATATCTTGTTCCGGCAATTCCGTTTTTAATTCTTTATGCAGGCGGCTTAGCTGGAATTATGAGTCATGAATTAAGAATCATGGGAAAAGAAATCAAATCGTTGATTCATAATTCGTACTTCATAATTCTAATCTTATTGGCTGTCTGGTATGTTTGGTCAGCGGTTTCAATTTATCCCGACTTCATGCCTTATTTTAACGAATTTATCGGCGGTCCCAAAAACGGCTACAAGTATCTTGATGACTCAAATATTGAATGGGGCCAGGACTTAAAACGGCTTGGCAAGTATCAGGCAAAAAATCCGGACATTAAAGTTATTTACTCATGGAGCCATTCAAGTCCGGAATATTACCGAGTGAGTATGAGCAACTTTAAGCAAGCCGACGAATCCGGCTGGTGGCGGGAACCGAAAGGCCGGTTTGCCGTTAACACTTTCTTGCTGATTCGCATGCAGTTATTGAGCGACCAAAAAAATGACCCGGCCCTTAATTGGCTGGCGTTGTACGAGCCGGTTGATAAGATAGGACAATCGTTTTTCGTTTACGAATTTAAGTAAAGTTTAGTTTTTCTTGTTGATAACCTATTTTTTTTATTATACAGGGAGAGTAGAATAAAAACATATGAATAAACTCCTGTTTTTCTTTGGGCTTTTTTTAGCAGTCTTTTTTGGTTTCTCCACAGTTTCTGCCACCTCCCCCTCCGACTACAACCTTAAAGAAGGGGACTTAATCTCCGCCATCTTCTCCGACGACCCCGATGTATATATCGTCAATGAGCATGGCTACAAGAGGTTATTCCTCAATCCCGAAATATTTAAGTTCTACACTCACTTAGGCGGTTTTGCCAATGTTAAATTAATAACCCCCGAAGTCCGAGACGCTTTCCCCACCGTCGGTCTCTTTAGAAACTGTGAAAAGAACGACCCTAAAGTC
>JACOZX010000052.1 GCA_016181105.1 Candidatus Yanofskyibacteriota bacterium | reverse complement strand
TAACATTTATGTTACAATAAGAGTATGTTGTCCCGTTCCGCGGCAACGCGGAACATTAATTACGGCTTATAACGGTAGACACCTAAACTGGTCTTTCCCCGCGTAAAAGCGGTTTTCTAATTTAGGTAATATCGTGGGAAGAATGTGAAATCGCTTTGCGATTACGTTCCCCGTAACGACTTTCTTACGAGTGTAAGAGGATAGCAATTTTTTAGTTGCTATAATACGCCGTTCCCGCTCAAATTTTTGGAAATAAAAAGCCACTCTTCTTGGAGTGGCTAGCTGACAATAGTTATCAGAGGTGTTAACTTATCAAACTTCCAGCATAACCGCAAACGACATAGCCGACCAATATTAGAATTAAAGCCCGAACAAGAACAATCATTTTGTTTCCCGTGTCTGCCCCAGGAGACAATACTAGGGTGATTACCACAATCACTAAGCCATAAAAAAACATTACAAGTCCGATAGTTGCTACTAAAAAAGCCAACAATAACATCCTTATTTCTCCCTTCTCCTGACTCTAGGAACTCTGCCAGGTTGGTTAGCATTATCTTAAATAAGTACACTTTTGTCAAGTTTCCAAAAATTTGAGCGGGTAAAGATATAGTCTAGTACAGTAATGTATTGAACAGGCTGGTACTGTCCGAGCGTCCATAGCGACGACAGTGTTCGGCACCTCGATGTCGGCTCGCCTTATCCTGGGGGTGAAGAAGCTCCCAAGGGTTTAGCTGTTCGCTAATTAAAAAGGTACGCGAGAATTCACGTGGCCAGGTAGTAATATCTGGCGCGAGCCAAATATGATACAATATTTATATCATATCAATCTAGCTTATATCGGTAGAACCCATAAATCTTAACCCAGATTTTTGGACAGTACCGAGGGAAGATTAATTAGAAATGTCTGTCTTGAATAAAGAAGAAAAAGATATTCTTATCGGCTCATTGCTTGGCGATGGCTGTTTGAGAATAATGAACAAATGTATTGTGCCTGCTTTTTCAGTTTCTCACAGCGAAATTCAAAAGGATTATGTTTTCTGGAAGTATGAGAAATTAAAAAGGTGGGTCAGAACTGCTCCGTGGAAAGAGGAGCGGGTCTATCACAAAGATAGAAGCCGCAAAACTTTTTCTTGGAGATTCCAAACCTTAAGCAACGATGCATTTACAGAGCTTTGGAAAACTTTTTATCCAAACGGTAAAAAGATAATTCCGGGCAATCTTACTTATTTATTGCAAGATTCACCATTAGCTTTGGCTGTATGGTTGATGGATGACGGAAATCGAAATCACGAAGCAGTATTTATCAATACTCAATCGTTTGAACTTTCTGAACAATATAAACTTTCAGAAGTTCTCAAAAATGCTTTTGATCTTCATGTTACTGTCAATAAACACAGCGTGAGCAATGGCAGACAATTATATAGAATTAGGATAGACACGGAAAGCACTAGAAAATTACCTAGTCTGCTTTCAAATTATTTATTGCCGAAATTCTACTATAAAATTCCTAGTTTTTCCCCGTAACGACTTGTTGAGCTAAGCTCGACAGATAGTAAGCGAGAAGATAATGTCAAGACTTACTATAACACGCTGGCACCCCAACCGAGCTTGGCTCGGAGGGTGGAGATATAGTCTATGCTCTTAGAGATAAGGGAAATCATGGAGCTGGGTTCAAACCGTGTTGACAAGTTTGTCAAGGCGGCATCTGGTGGTAATACCAGATTGCAAAAATCGACTCATATCGGAGGAGTCCTACTTAAGAGTACAACCTGCTCGAGAGGATAATTCCGAGGGAAGTCTTCCGTTCAAATTCAAAAATTTGAACGGAATGACCCCATAGAGACTTATCGAATTAAATTCGATAGACAGTATGATATATCATACTGTGTGAGACAGGTTGGTCCTTATCTGGTGCGGGCGTTGATACTTGAGGGGGGTTGTTCCTAGTAAAGTTTTGCTACTTTACAGGGTAACCTGTATTGAAAATTCGGCTAATAACGGTGAAGCCAGGCACTTTTTAAACTATGATTCTAAAAAAGTCAGCGAGTTTAAAAGTGCGGTCCATCTTTCTTCGGTCGTGTAACCATAGAAAGTGCCTGGTAATACCGTGGGAAGTCTATCCGCTCAAATTTTTGAAATCAATTTAAAGCCCCTTTTAAAGGGGCAGGAACAGTGTATGTTCTTTGTATGTGGGAGGGTGTATGAAGCTTGTTCTTGGTTTCCAGAATTTCCACCAAGACTTATGTTCGTTTGCGTAGTAATTCAGTCTGATTAACTCATCAATTTCTAATTCGTTTTCTGCCGTTAATATTACTACAGTATAAAAAGTTTTTTGCTGGTAAGCGAACTTCATTTACAGCCCTCTTAAAAGATAAAACAACATTAAAAATACTAACATAAATTAAAAGTATTGTCAATTTCAAAAATTTGAGCAGATAGACCCCGTAACGACTTGTTCTAAGTTTATAAAAGAACGGATAGTTAATTTTTATTAACTATAATATGCCGACCTCCTAATTTTAGGAAGAAGATATAGTCTATACTCTTAGCGATAAGAGATGGTTAGTTTATAAACTAATTTATGACGAGAGGACCGGAATGAGTGTACCTCTAGTGTGCCAGCTGTCGTGCCAACGGCACTGCTGGGTAGCTATGTATATGACCGATAAGCGCTGAAAGCATATAAGCGCGAAGCGGGCCCCAAGATTAGGTATCGTGGACGTAAGTCCGAAGATTCGTGGGAGATTACCACGTTTATAGGATGCAGGTGTAAGTCCGGTAACGGATTCAGCCGAGCATTACTAATAGATCAATTAATTCCTTGCAAGATTAAGCCCAAATTTAACTTTACCCAAAAAACGAGCAATAATTGCGAATACCATAAAGGAGCTATACTGCGAGTGCTCCACCTGTTCCCATTCCGAACACAGAAGTGAAATCTCGCAAGGCCGATGATAGCGGTTTATCCGCAAAAGTAGGTAGCTCCTCTATGGTGTTTACAATTCTGCTCGTTTTTTGTTAGAGTAAAAATTAGCGACTAACCCAAAAAAGCTTTTATGGATAATAGAGAAATGGAACCAAGCAAGGAAAACAAGGAAAAATTAGCTCCGTTTCAGGCGCTGATTGTACTTTCAAAGGCTTGGCGGGAACATCCTTTGACAACCAAAGAGTGGAAACCTAAATTAAGCGTAGACTCGAAAATGTCTGTTCTTGCGGCTGGAAAAATGTTCATGGACGGACTGGCGGGGAAGATTATTTTTTCTGGCGGTAAAACAGCCGGTCCGGGTAATCCTTCAGAAGCAGAAGCGATGAAAGATTACTTGGAAGTCAAATTTCCTGAAATTCCGGAGAGGGCAATTATAGTTGAGGGCGGGTCAGTTGATACGTTTGATCAAGCGGAAAAAACTCTCCACATTCTAAATAAGTACGGTTTAACCAAAGTGGCGCTCTTGACGGTTGGTTATCAACTGCCTCGGGCAGAAAAAATATTTAGGAAAGCGGGCATAAACATAGAAGAAGGATTTGTTTCAGAGGACCAGCTTAAAACCCGGTCTTCGCATTACCGGTCTTTTGTTAGAAAATGGTTACATTCAAAAAGACACTTTAAAAAAGAGGTGGAAGAATTTTTGTTAAGATCCATGCTTTTTATAGACACAGAAGGAAAGGCGTTAAGAACTGTTACAAAAAAACTTAGGTATGGTAACAAGGCGAACGACGGTATTGACAAGAAAACAACTTAAGATACCTTTGTACCAGTAAAACGGGTTACAAAACTCGTTTCACCCCCGAGTACCAATTTAGGACTCGGGGAGTTTTCTTTTATGGCGATGTAACTTATAATGAAGGCTAATGGCTCGAACGACAAAACAACTTCTATTCGGCCTTATTTTTCTGACTCTTTTCGGGTTAGTAAGCTTTGGTATTTATAAATCATTTCAGATTGAGCCGACCTGTTTTGACCTTATTCAGAACCAAACCGAAGAAGGAGTTGATTGCGGCAAAGTCTGCGGCAATACTTGTCTTCAGTCGCTAGAACCTATCAAGGTCTTGAGCTCTAATCTTTTTGAAATCAGAGAGCTAAACGGCCAGACAGATTATGACGCTCTTTTCAGGGTCTATAACCCGAATACTCAATTTAGTTCTTCAAATACGGAATTTGAGCTTAAAATTTTGGACTCTGCTGGCGGGATTATCTTATCCCAAGCGGGCAGTTTTTATATTCTTCCCGGGCAGACAAAATACATTTACATTCCATTGCTTAAGACCAGTGTTGCCGGTAGTCGCGCGGAACTGAATATCCGGAAAGCTGACTGGCAAAAACTAGAGGGAATTTTTGGTGAGGAGGTAAAATTAGTCGTCAAATCAAAAGATTATTTTACCAATGGCAAGCCGGGAGTTTCAGCCAGAGTTACCGGGACTATTTTTAACTCTTCTGATTTTGATTTTGAGAGAGTAGATGTTGTTGTTGTTCTTTTGAAGAACAATGTTCCTGTCGGAGCAAACAGGACAGAGATGAGAACCCTTTTATCTAAAAGCGACAGATTCTTTGAAGTTGACTGGGTCAATCCTATTTCCGAAAGTCCGGACCGCATAGATGTTGAAGCCGGTACTAACGTTTTTATGAACTCTAATTTTATCAGGCGTTACGGCACTCAAGAAAAATTCCAACAGCCATTTTAGAATGAATCTTTCTCTCTTTTTAAGAAAATTTGATTGGCGGCTTTTTTTTATTTTTTTGGCTTTATTGGGAGCGGGCTTGTTTTCTATGGCCGGCATGGGACCCAATATTAAGCCTTTTTTAGAAAAACAAATCTATTTTTTAATTGTCGGTTCTGTTCTTATCTTCCTGATTTCTTTTTTTGACTACCGTGTTTTTAAAAATAGCTCCTTGCCGTCGCTATTAATATATCTGACGGTCTTAGTTCTTTTGGTGATTTCTTTGACGTCTAGTTCGGTGAGGGGAATCAATGCTTGGATTAGTTTTGGCAGTATAAGACTTGAACCTTCAGAATTTGCCAAACTCGCTGTTGTCATATTGCTGGCCAAGTATTTTTCCCAGAAGCACACAGAGATTTACAGAATTCACCATATTGTCGCCTCCGGAGTTTATGCTGTGATTCCGGCTCTTTTGGTTTTAAAACAGCCCGACTTGGGGTCGGCTTTTATTTTTTTTGCGATTTGGCTGTCCATGCTTTTGGCAGTCGGAATTAAAAGAAAGCATCTTATGATAATTCTTTTCTCCGCAATTTTGGTGGCTTCTGTTGCTTGGCTTGTTTTTTTACAGCCGTATCAAAAAAACCGCATTACCTCTTTTTTGAATCCGTACTTGGATCCTAAGGGGGAGGGCTATAGCGTGATTCAGGCCAAGACAGCAATTGGTTCAGGAATGATTTGGGGAAATGGTTTCGGTCAGGGCACGCAGTCGCGTTTTGGTTTTTTACCGGAAGCGCATACTGACTTTGCTTTTGCCGCTTTTGGCGAGCAGTTTGGTTTTGTTGGTATTTTAATTTTGTTTGCCGTATTTTTTATGTTTCTTCCGGCATACCATTTCCCTTTTTGAGTTACGGCGGCAGTTTTTTGATTTCGCTAAGTTTGGGCATCGGGCTTTTGGAAAGCATAAAGGTGAGGAGTTGACAAAATTTAAGGCAAGGAATACAATGGGCATATTGTCTTTGAATAAAGAGCCAGGCAGACTAATCATTCTTAAAAGGCTTGAATTTGCTAGATTTTAAGATAAAATAAGTACTTTCTAGAGGTTTGAAACCCGTCCAAAGGACAGGAGTCTGTTTTTGTCTATTTTTTTAAATTTAGAACTTTGTTCCCGTGTTCTAACCATGGCTACTAGAAAACTATTTTCAAAATACGAACCAGACGTTATAGAAGCTCCTAATCTGGCCCAAGTTCAGTTAGACTCCTATGGCTGGTTTTTTGAAGAAGGACTGAGAGAACTGCTTAAAGATATATCGCCGGTTAAAGATTGGACAGAAAAAGAATTTGAGCTTTACTTTATAGATTACATTTTAGAAAAACCTAAGTTTGACGAAAGAGTTGCCAGAGAAAAAAATGTAACTTACGAAGCTCCTCTGCGTATCAAAGTTGAGCTCAAAAATAAAAGAACCGGCAAGACATCCGACCAAGAACTCTATCTTGGAGACTTTCCCCTGATGACACCCAGGGGCACTTTTATTATTAATGGGGTAGAAAGAGTCGTTATCTCACAACTTATCAGGAGTCCGGGCGCTTTCTTTTCTGTTGTCAGGTCAACCGGTTTAAGAAATCTGTTTGGCGCTAAGATTGTTCCTTCAAGAGGGGCTTGGCTTGAATTTGAAACCGAGAGCAGCGGTGTGATCTCGGTCAGAATTGACCGCAAGAGGAAATTGGCGGCTACCGGATTGCTTCGGGCTTTTGGCGTAAGCAAGGATGAAGATATAAAAAAACTTTTTGCCGATGTTGATACTGACGAGACCATGAAGTATATCTTAGCTACTATTGCTCAAGACCCGTCATCTTCAGAAGAAGAAGGCTTGATTGAAGTTTACAAACGTATTCGTCCCGGTGATCCGGCTACTGCTGAAAATTCCAGACAGATGATTCACAACATGTTTTTTAACTTCTCGCGTTACGACCTTTCCAGAGTGGGACGCCACAGAATGAATCAGCGCTTCGGTTTGGATTTTGATTTTTCCGAAAAGAACAGAACCTTAAAACCGGAAGATATCGTCGCCACGCTAAAAGAAATAATCCGTTTGAACAATAATCCTTCGGCTGTTTCTGATAACATTGACCACCTTGGCAATAGGCGCGTTAAAATTTTAGGCGAACTTTTGCAGGACAAGTTGAGAGTCGCTTTTTCTCAAATGGAAAGAATTATCAAAGATAGGATGAGCACTATGGATGTTGACACTATCTTGCCTTCTCAACTTATCAACCCGCGCCCCTTTGTTGCCAGATTGAAAGAATTTTTTGCTTCCGGCCAGCTGTCTCAATTCATGGACCAATACAACCCTTTGTCCGAATTGGAACACAAACGTCGTTTGTCTGCCATGGGTCCCGGAGGTTTGACCAGAGAAAGAGCGAGTTTTGAAGTCAGAGACGTCCACCCTTCTCACTACGGCAGAATTTGTCCGATTGAAACACCGGAAGGACCGAACATCGGTTTGGTTGGTTATCTTTCTTTGTATGCCAAAATTTCTCCTCTTGGTTTTATATTGACTCCGTACAGAAAAGTTAAAAACGGCAAAATTACAGACGAGGTTGTTTATCTGGATGCCAGTGAGGAAGAAAGGCACATTATTGCTCCAGTCGGGGTTAAAGTCGGTAAAGACGGCAGGATACTGGAAGAAAAGATACCAGCCAGAATTCACAGCGAAGCCGGTATTGCTTCGGCTGACGAGATAGACTTTGTAGATGTTTCGCCAAAACAGCCTTTTTCAGCGGCAACCTCACTCATTCCTTTTTTGGAACATGATGACGCAAACAGGGCATTGATGGGATCAAACATGCAGAGGCAGGCAGAGCCTTTAATCAAACCTCAAGCGCCTTATGTTGGCACCGGTTTAGAAGAGAAGGTCGCCAGAGACTCGGGGCTTGTAGTTGTCGCTGATGAGAGCGGTGAAATTGAAAGTGTGGATGCCTCACATATTGTTTTAAAGACAGCCAAAGGCGATAAAATCAGATACGATCTTGTTAAGTTTTTGAAATCAAACGCTTTTACGGCAATCACTCAAAGACCCATCGTTAAAAAAGGGGAAAAGATAAAAAAGAACCAGATTTTAGCAGACGGACAAGCCACTGACGGCGGCGAATTGGCCCTAGGCACCAACTTGTTGGTAGCCTTTTCTTCTTTTGAGGGCTTAAACTTTGAAGATGCTATTGTCATATCCGAGCGCTTGGTTAAGGAAGATGTTTTTACCTCATTATATATTGAAGATTATTCCACCGATGTCAGAGAAACCAAGCTTGGTCCTGAAATTACTACCTATGACATTCCCAATGTCGGCGAGGAAAGACTTAAAGAGTTAGACTCCGAAGGTGTTATCAGGATCGGCGCTGAAGTGCGTTCTCAAGATATCTTGGTGGGAAAAATTTCACCCAAAGGTGAAAGCGATCTTACCGCTGAAGAGCGTTTGCTTAGAGCTATTTTCGGAGAAAAGTCCAGAGACGTAAAAGATTCTTCACGCAGGCTAGACTATGGCAGACAAGGAAGAGTGGTTGGGATAAGAGTCTTTTCCAGAGACCAGGGCGACAGATTGCCGGCCGGTGTTATTAAAACCATAAGAGTCTCTATTGCTCAAATGCGAAAAGTTCAGGTTGGTGACAAGTTGGCCGGAAGACATGGCAACAAAGGTGTCATTTCGGCTATTTTGCCGGAAGAAGAAATGCCATTTTTGGCCGATGGCCGTCGGGTGGACATGGTTTTGAGTCCTTTGGGTATTATCTCCAGGATGAACATTGGCCAGGTTTTGGAAACTCATCTTGGCTGGGCGGCTCAACGTTTGGGCTATAAAGCTACCGTTCCGCCTATGGCCGGACCGACCCAAGAATCTATAAAAGAGGAGTTAAAAAAGGCCGGTTTACCGGAAGACGGCAAGGTCCAACTTTATAATGGACGCACCGGCCTGCCTTTTCACCAGAGGTCAACTGTCGGGATTATCTACTTTATGAAGCTGTCCCACATGGTGGAAGACAAGATTCACATGAGGTCAATCGGACCCTACTCTTTGATTACTCAACAGCCTCTTGGTGGAAAAGCTCAATTTGGCGGACAGAGATTTGGAGAAATGGAAGTCTGGGCTTTGGAGGGTTACGGCGCTTCTCACACTTTGCAGGAAATGCTGACGATTAAATCAGATGATGTTTTGGGTCGGGCTAAAACTTATGAAAATATAGTCAATGGCGAAGAAATCAGAGCGCCGCATATTCCCGAGTCATTCAAAGTTTTACTTTCTGAAATTAAAGGACTTGGTTTGAGTGTTGAGTTATTGGAAAGATAAATTTATCTACCAATTACTGATCAGATACTAATATACGAATAATATCTATTGGTATATTAGTACAAAATTCGTAATTAGTAGATTAAAATGAATAATTTTACATCATTAAAACTAAAAATAGCCTCCCCCGAAGAGATCCTAGAGTGGTCTTATGGCGAGGTTACCAAACCGGAGACGATAAACTACAGAACCCAAAAGCCTGAAAGAGACGGCCTTTTTTCCGAAGCGATATTCGGGCCGGTTAAAGATTTTGAATGTTACTGCGGCAAATACAAGAGGATAAGGTACAAGGGTATAATTTGTGATCGTTGCGGGGTTGAGGTTACCAGGTCAATTGTTCGCCGTGAAAGGATGGGCCACATTAGATTGGCCAGTCCGGTGGCGCATATTTGGTTTTTAAGAGGTGTGCCTTCTAAAGTTGCCGTGATTTTGAATGTTTCCTTGGTAGAACTTGAAAGAGTAATATATTTTGCCAGCTATATTGTGATGCGGGTGAATGAAGACCTAAAGGCTGAAGCCATGAAAAAGATTGAAAATGAATTCCGCTCAAAGATTAAAAATGCCAAAGACGAAGACGAGGCCATTCGTTTAAAAGAACAGAAGGATTACGAAAAAAATAACCTGCGCAACATCAGAAAATATCAGATTCTTTCAGAGTTGGATTTTAGAGACCTTTCTTTGAAGTATGGCGAGGTTTTTGAGGCCGGCATTGGAGCTGAAGTTATCAAAAAACTTTTAAGCGAAATTGATCTTAGTGATTTGGTAAAAGTTACCGACAATGAGCTGAAGGCAATTGATAACCCAAATGTCAGAAAGAAAATGATCCGCCGGCTTAAGCTTCTTAAGGGCATGATTAAAAATAATATCAGACCCGAATGGATGATTATGGATATTCTGCCGGTAATTCCGCCGGCCTTGCGTCCGATGGTTCAGTTAGATGGCGGCCGATTTGCTACGGCCGACCTCAATGACCTTTACCGCCGGGTCATCAACAGAAACAACCGTCTGAAACATTTGTTGGAGCTCCATGCGCCGGAAGTTATAACCAAGAATGAAAAAAGAATGTTGCAGGAAGCGGTAGATGCCTTGATTGATAACTCTATGCGTCGCGGCCAAACCATGATTTCCGCTTCAACCGGCCAAAAGAGAGCTCTGAAATCTTTGGCCGACATGTTAAAAGGCAAGACCGGCCGATTCAGGCAGAACCTTTTGGGCAAAAGGGTAGACTACTCCGGCCGAAGCGTTATTGTCGTCGGGCCGAACCTGGATATTGATCAATGCGGTTTGCCTAAGCACATGGCGCTTGAGCTTTTCAAACCTTTTGTTGTTCACAAATTAATCAGCGCCGGCTTGGCTCACAATATTAAATCGGCTAATCGCTTGATTGACCAGCAAATTCCTGAAGTCTGGCAGGCTCTGGAGGAATCTATAAAAGACAAGCTGGTTCTGCTTAACCGGGCGCCAACATTGCACCGTTTGAGCGTGCAGGCTTTTAGTCCAAGTTTGATTGAGGGTAAGGCCATCACAATCCCGGCTTTGCCAACCAGCGCTTTTAACGCTGACTTTGACGGCGACCAGATGGCGGTTCACTTGCCTTTAACCAACGAAGCTCAACAAGAAGCTAAAGACTTAATGCTTGCCAGCCACGGAATCCTCAAGCCTTCAACCGGAGAACCGGTTGCCGCGCCTTCAAAAGACGTGGTTTTCGGTTGTTTCTACCTTACTCATCCCGGAGATAATCTTTTGGGCGAAGGCAAGGTGTTTTCTTTTGAAGAAGAAGCTTTGCTTTCATACGATAACGGCTTCACCGACTTGAGAGCTAAAATAAAAATCAAAACAGATAAAAAGTTAGACACTAATGAACCTCAAGAAAACGGATTTATTACCACGACTGTCGGCAGAATAATCTTTAATCGCGGATTGCCGGAAGACTTCCGTTTTGTCAACAAAACTTTGACTAAAGGTCAGCTGAAAGCCCTTGAGGCCGAGCTTTTGGATGAACGGGGAGAAGAAGAAACAGTAAAGTTTTTGAATACCGCTAAAAATTTAGGTTTCCACTACGCGACAATTTCCGGCGTCTCTTTTGCTATTGAGGATTTGCGTACTGTTTCTGACAAGCAGTTGATGTTGGACGAAGCTGACGCAAAAATTGAAGAAGGCCGCGGTCTCTATGACCAGGGTCTTCTGACCGAGTACGAGAGAAAGTCAAAGGCCATAGAAGTTTGGACTGATGTCAAATCTCGTTTAGAAAAAATGGTTAAGCAGAATTTTCAGAATGACGACTCCGTTTTTATGTTAGTTGAATCAGGCGCCAGAGGTTCTTGGGCGACAGTGAACCAGCTGGCCGGTATGAGAGGTTTGTTTGCTAATCCGGCCGGAGAGTTGATTGAACTGCCCGTAAAAGGCTCTTTCAAAGAAGGTTTGAGTGTTTTGGAATATTTCCTTTCAACTCATGGCGCCAGAAAAGGTCTGGTTGATACCGCGTTAAACACCGCCCAAGCCGGATATCTGACCAGGCGTTTGGTTGATGTTGCCCAAGATGTGGTAGTTAAAGAAAAAGACTGCAAAGACAAAGATGGCTATGTCATGTTAACTGAAGATGGCAAACAGATAGGCGAGTCTTTGGGCAAGAGAATCAAGGGAAGAGTAATTTTGGAAGATGTTTTGGATAAAGACGGCGAAGTTATCATAAAGAAAGGTACTCTTATCAGTAAAGATTTGTCGGCAAAAATTGATACTCTTAATCTGGATAAAATAAAAATCAGATCGGTGATAACCTGCAAAGCCAAAGACGGCATCTGCCAGCACTGTTACGGTTACGACTTGTCCAAGAATAAATTGGTTGAAATTGGTCAGGCGGTAGGTATTGTCACCGCGCAGGCAATCGGTGAACCGGGCACACAGTTGACCATGAGAACCTTCCATACCGGAGGTGTGGCCGGCGGCGGAGACATTACCATGGGTTTGCCTAGAGTGGAGGAAATATTTGAAGCCAGGACACCGTCTGCTAAAGCCGTCGTTTCGGATGTTGAAGGAAGAGTCGTTGAAATTAAAGAAAGCGCTCGCCAGTATTCAATCAATATCGTCACAGTTAGCGGCGAGGAAAAAGCTTTTACTGCTCCTTTGAGCCAAGTTTTATGGGTTAAAGAAGGCGACGAAATTGTGCTTGGCCAGCAGTTGACCGAAGGCCATGTTGACCCAAAAGAGCTTTATGCGATTACCAAGGACATAAATGCTGTTGCCAACTATATAATCCGTGAGGTGCAAAGCATATATTTTGCTACTGGTGAAGGAATGAACAACAAGCACGTTGAACTGATTGTCAGACAAATGTTTTCTCGTGTCAGAATTATTGATGCCGGAGATACAGATTTGCTTCCCGGAGATATTGTTGAAAAGAGGCAGGTTAGAGAACAAAATGAACTTGTGAAAAAAGAAAGCGGGGCCGAGGCGACATTTGAATCTTTTGTTCTGGGTATCAGTAAAGTTGCTCTCTCTACCGAAAGCTTTTTGTCAGCCGCTTCTTTCCAGGAAACAGCCAGAGTTTTGATTGACTCGGCTATTGTCGGCAAAGAGGACAAACTTCGCGGACTTAAAGAAAATGTCATTATCGGCCGCCTCATTCCCGCCGGCACCGGCTATAATGTTGACTTTGAAGATTTACCCCAAGAACCGGTGCAAGAATAGTAATTTTAACTAATTTAACCACCAAATAACAAAGCCTCTTGACAGAGGCTTTGTTATTTGGTATCGTGTAGAAGCAGTATCAAAGAAAAGGAGAAAAAATATGTTTAAGGTTGTAGTAGCAATGGAAGATGTGGGTACTTTTAAAAACTTCGGAGAGGCTTTCAAAGTTTTCTTTGACAAAGTAAAAGAGTTGGTTGGGCAAGGGGCGAGTCTCAATGTTTTGGAAACTACTTGCTGGATTGAATATTCAAAAATACAGATGTACTTTTATGACGCCAGAGACCTGGCCTACAAAGTCGGTATTTTGAAAGGTAAAGGGGAACTTGTTGACCCGTTGCCTAAGATTGACCATCTGGTTATTGATGTGGCTTTCGCCGAAAGAGCGCTAGTTGCATTTGAAGAATTCATGATGGTGAAACCTGATGAGCCTTTGGAATATAAGCTCTTGAAATAGCGCGCAGACTGTAAACGGGTTTAAGTATAACCCGTTTTTTGCTTTTTTGTCCCCAGTCTTATGTGAGCGATAAACAGGCCTTGCCTGTTTTAAGTCTTGCAACAGAATGGTGACTTTTACTTAACTTATGGTAGGATTTGTTGAGATTGGTTCCTTAAAAATAAGGAGTAAAAGTATATGAATACCCCTGATAAGGAAGTAAAAGAAATCGTCCAGCAAGAATATAAATATGGCTTTACCACAGATATTGAAGCTGACAGCGCTCCGAAAGGACTTAGCGAGGATATTGTCAGATTTATCTCTCAAAAAAAGGCTGAACCGGAATGGCTTCTCCAGTGGCGTCTGCAGGCTTATAGAGTTTGGTTAAAAATGACAGAACCAACTTGGGCGAACATTAAATATGGCCCCATAAATTATCAAGATATTGTTTACTATTCTTCACCGAAAAAGAAGCCGAATCTTAACAGTCTGGACGAAGTTGACCCTGAACTAAGGGCAACTTTCCAAAAATTGGGTATTCCTCTTGAGGAACAGAAACTTTTAAGCGGGGTAGCGGTGGATGCGGTTTTTGACAGTGTCTCTGTGGCCACAACTTTTAAAGAGAAGTTAGCCGAACTCGGCATTATTTTTTGTTCATTTTCCGAAGCAGTCCAGAACCATCCGGAATTAGTCAAAAAATATCTGGGCTCGGTCGTGCCTTATTCTGATAATTTCTTCGCTTCCTTAAATTCTGCGGTTTTTAGCGACGGATCATTTGCCTATATTCCCAAGGGTGTAAAATGTCCGATGGAACTCTCAACATATTTCCGAATCAATGCCAAAAATACCGGTCAGTTTGAGCGCACTCTTATTATTGCCGATGACAGGTCGTCGGTTAGTTACCTGGAAGGATGCACCGCTCCTATGCGTGATGAACATCAGTTGCATGCCGCAGTCGTTGAGCTGGTTGCTTTGGACGATGCCACAATCAAATATTCCACAATCCAGAATTGGTATCCCGGCGATAAAAACGGCAAAGGAGGTATTTATAATTTTGTTACCAAGCGAGGCAAGTGTCTGGGAGTTAATTCCAAAATTACCTGGACCCAAGTTGAAACCGGCTCGGCTATCACATGGAAATATCCGGGTTGTATTCTGATAGGGGATAACTCTGTCGGTGAATTTTATTCTGTGGCGACAACCAATAACTGGCAACAGGCCGATACAGGCACTAAGATGATTCATATCGGCAAAAACACCAAGAGCACAATTATTTCAAAAGGCATTTCTGCTGGTCACGGACAAAATACCTATCGAGGATTAGTTAAAATTACTAAGAATGCAACTAATGCTCGAAACTACTCTCAATGCGATTCTTTGCTGATAGGAAATACCTGTGGCGCTCACACTTTTCCTTATCTTGACGTGCAAAATACCTCATCAACAGTTGAGCACGAAGCTTCAACATCAAAAATAAATGAAGACCAGATTTTTTATTGCCTTCAGCGCGGAATATCTCCTGAAGACGCAATAAATCTTATTGTCAGTGGTTTTTGTAAGGAAGTCTTTCGTGAATTACCTATGGAATTTGCCGTGGAGGCTCACAAACTGCTAAGCGTAACACTAGAAGGAAGTGTCGGATAACTTCCACCTAGCTAGTTAGAATAAAACGGGTTTAAGTATTACCCGTTTTTGCTTTTTTGAAAGCATTTTAATATGCTATAATCTATTCATGTCCAAAAAGAAAGAGTGGAAAAAGAGAGAGTCGGCAACAGCAGAGTCCAAGCCTACTTTTGACTTGTCGCAAGAGACCAAGAATGGCATTTGGGGGGTGTTGAGCTTTGGCTTGGCAATCTTGGCGACTTTGGCTTTTTTTGACAAAGCCGGTCGGGCGGGGGATATTTTTAATAACTTAGCAAACTCACTTTTTGGCTGGGGAATGTTTTTGGTTCCGCTGGCCTTTTTAATTTTGGGGGTTTCTTTTGTAAAATCGGTTTCCCGTAAAATATATACCAGCGCTGTCTTTGGCACATTGCTTTTTGTCCTGACTTTTTTAGCCCTGTTCTTTATTATCGGTGAAGGCGACTTTCAGGTGAGAGTCGCTCAAGGCGGATATTTGGGAGTCCTGATTGGTTTTCCGGTACTCAAGGCTTTGAGCTTTACTTCTTCTCTGATCGTCCTGACCTTGCTTTTACTTGTCTCCCTTTTGATTGCTCTCAACATATCTGTCGCCAGTCTGCTCTTCAAAAAGAGAGGACAGGAACAGCCTTTGCCGGATAATGTTGTGGTGAAAAGAGGAACAGAGGTGGTTGACATGAAAGAGGAGTCAAAAAAGCCCGAACCAGCGTCTAGGATAGTCCCGGTTAAAAAAAGTATTGTTGACGAGGAAAAAGAGTTTGTCTTGAAAATGAGCAAATCCGGCAACTGGACTTTGCCGCCTTTAGAACTTTTGCATAACGACACCGAACAGCCTCGCTCCGGCGACATAAACGCTCACGTTAATATTATCAAAAGAACTTTATCCAATTTTAATATAGAAGTAGAGATGGGCGAAGTTTCCATCGGTCCGACCGTGACTCAATACACTCTGCGTCCGGCTGTCGGAGTTAAGCTTTCCAAAATTACCACTTTACAGCCTGACTTATCTTTGGCTTTGGCGGCTCATCCGATCAGAGTGGAAGCGCCTATTCCGGGCAAGTCTCTTGTCGGTATAGAGGTGCCTAATAAAAAGTTTGCCTTAGTGGGTTTGAGAAATTTAATCGATACGGATGATTTCAAAAAAAGCAATGCGGTTTTGCCTATAGGCTTGGGCAGAGACGTGGCTGGTTTTCCAGTTTTTGCCAGCATGGAGAAGATGCCGCATCTTTTAGTGGCCGGAGCAACCGGCACGGGAAAGTCGGTTTGTATTAACGCGGTGATTTTATCTCTTTTGTATAAGCACTCGCCAGACATATTGAAATTTATATTCATTGACCCAAAGCGTGTTGAACTTACGGCCTATAACGGCATTCCTCACTTGATCACGCCGACGATTGTAGATCCTAAAAAAGCTGTTAACGCATTAAGATGGGCAGTCAGAGAAATGGAAAAAAGATACGAACTGCTTTCAGCGGCTGGGGCTAGAGACGTTTTTTCCTACAATTCTAGAATTTCTGCCAAGAAGGACGCTGAACTCATGCCTTTTGTTGTTATTGTCATAGATGAGCTGGCTGATCTGATGGCTTCGCATGGTAGAGATATTGAGGGAGCTATTATCCGTTTGGCGCAGATGGCTCGGGCGGTGGGTATACATCTTATCGTCTCTACCCAAAGGCCTTCGGTTGAAGTTATCACTGGCCTTATTAAAGCCAATATCACCTCGCGCATTGCTTTTCAAGTTGCTTCGGGCATAGACTCCAGAACTATTTTGGACATGTCTGGCGCTGAAAAACTGCTGGGCAGAGGCGATATGCTTTTTCAAGCCGGTGACACGGCTAAGCCGAGACGTATCCAAGGCGCTTTCGTTTCAGAAAAAGAAGTCAAAGATGTGGTTAAATTTATTAAAATGCAAGCCGAACAGGCGACCGAAGAAGGTGTTGAGGAAAACGGCAACTTGGTGATTGAGCCGGATGCAGTGGTGGCTGATACCCGCGGCGGTTCCGGCGAAGATATGGGCGATGATATGTACTTTGACGCCAAAGATGTGGTTGTGCAGGCCGGCAAAGCCTCCGCTTCTTTACTCCAACGCAGATTGAGGGTAGGCTATGCTAGAGCGGCTAGGCTTTTAGATTTGCTTGAAGAAAAAGGCGTGATTGGTCCGGGCGAAGGAGCTAAACCGAGAGAAGTTTTTGTTGCCCGATCTAATATGGATGCGGGCATGGGAAGAAATGTTGAGCCGGATGACGGCAGTGTGGCTGAAGAAGCGCCGACAGAAGAAATATAGTATTTTACAAAATATAAAAAAACAAAGATAACACCTCTTCGGGACTTCCAAAACCCCAGCGAGGTTTTGTCATCAGAAAAAGTTGCTCGTCTTGTCAAGAGCCCCTCCCCAGTTTTTCAAAGTAAAACTGGGGAGGGGTCGTTGACAAACCATGCCCCTCGCAACTTTTACTGCCCTCAGAGGTGCCATCTTTGTTTTTTTAATATCATATTAACTGGGGGGACAAAATATTATGTCAAAGGAAAAAAATAAAGACGGCAAAAGTGCGGTCAGTGAACAGAGTAAGAGTGTTGACTTAGCTGTCAAAGAAATACAACAAAAATATGGCGACGGCTCTATAATGAAGCTGGGAGATGCCAGGAAAGTTGACGTGGATGTCATATCCACGGGTTCAATTTCCTTGGATTTGGCTTTGGGTGTTGGCGGCATACCCAGAGGCAGGATTATTGAGGTCTACGGTCCCGAAAGTTCCGGAAAAACCACCTTAGCTTTGCATGTTGTTGCCGAGATGCAAAAAATGGGCGGCATAGCCGCTTATATTGACGCCGAACATGCTCTGGACCCGGAGTATGCCGGGAAAATAGGCGTCAAAGTTAAGGACCTTTTGATTTCACAGCCGGATCACGGCGAGCAGGCCTTGGAGATAGCTGAAACACTGGTGCGTTCCGGAGGAGTTAGTTTGATAGTTATAGACTCGGTGGCGGCTTTGACGCCTAGAGCGGAAATTGAAGGAGAGATGGACCAACAGCATATGGGCTTGCAGGCTCGCTTGATGTCCCATGCTTTGCGGAAACTTACCGGCATTGTTTCCAAAACCAACACCACCATAATTTTTATAAACCAAATCAGACATAAAATAGGTATCATGTTTGGCAACCCAGAAACAACGACTGGAGGTTTGGCGTTGAAATTTTATGCCTCTGTTAGGGTTGAGGTCAGGCGGGCGGCGCAGATACAATCTGGCGAGAAGATTATTGGCAATCGCACAAAAGCAAAAATAGTTAAAAACAAAGTAGCCGCGCCTTTCAAGACTGCCGAGTTTGATATTTTATACAACGAAGGCATTTCGCGTTTGGCTGATTTGATTAACACCGGAGTAAATTTGGGAGTAGTTGCCAAATCTGGCAGTTGGTATAACTTTGGCGAGCAAAAATTAGGTCAAGGCATAGAAGGCTCGCGCCAGTTTCTAAAGGAAAATCCAAAGGTAGAAAAAGAAATCCTCTCAAGCGTCAAAAAAGCGGCGGTGGTTAAAGAGGTGTAGCTTTAGCAATTATTCCGCGATAATGCCTCTTCGGGACTTCCAAAACCCCAGCGAGGTTTTGTCATCAGAAAAAGTTGCTCGTCTTGTCAAGAGCCCCTCCCCAGTTTTATTTCTAAAAACTGGGGAGGGGTCGTTGACAAACCGTGCCCCTCGCAACTTTTACTGCCCTCAGAGGCATTATCGCTTCATAATTTTAATTATCCTAAAAACCCTTGTAAAACAAGGGTTTTTAGGTATTGCGCAAGCGCCTACCTTTGTGGTATAATATAGGTATCAGATCTTGGGCGAAAAGGAGGCCATGGTGGCAAACCGAAAACTATATGACGGAAAAGCCTTTGAAGTCCAAAAAGTTTTGGAATATGAGGGTGAGGGTGCCAACGTGTGGCATCTTCTAGGAAGATTTTCTGAAGGATCGATAAGGTCTAACGATCCTTATCGGGAATACCGGATAAGAGTTAAGCCGGATTCCCGTTGGACGGGCGTGAAGTTGTTGAAGTTTCGTGCGGACCGAATTTACGAGTCGGAAAGCGCTTACTATGCTTCTAAGAGTATTTTCGGCTCGGGGAACTGGTATATATCGCCGTTTCGGACAGCGGACTATTATAGGTATCCGTCAAAGTTTGTTTTTGAAGACTTTGAAGTTTTTCCCTTGCCAGGGTCATCCTGACAGATTCTTGCAACTTTGGTAAGGACAAGTAGTTTGGTCACTCCGATGGAGGGTTTCAAAAAACTCTCTGTCGGAGTTTTAACAACAAAACAAAAAAGGAAAAGGAGAAGTTATGCCGAAAAGAGGGTATTGTATTCAAATTAAGAATGGTGTTGCTGAGTGTGCCGGTTGCGGCGGAGAAGTCTCTGCTTTAACTAGGCTGAAAATATTTAAAAACAGGTTTCTTGACATAGATATGTTTTCTAATCAATAGCTTCTGACCACTTCTATCGGTGTTTTCATCTCAAGACCCATGTGCGGTCTTTCTGTATTGTAGTACCGGATGAACTCTGG
>JACOZX010000039.1 GCA_016181105.1 Candidatus Yanofskyibacteriota bacterium | reverse complement strand
ATCGGCGGAATGTTGTTGTTCCTGATATTTTTTCTGGTTACTCCCGGCTGGTTTGTGGTTTTGGCCATACCCGTCATAGCTATTACTTTGAGTCTTGCTCTGATAAAAGTTTCGGAAATTCCTCTATATGTTTACTTAGCCGATGCTATAAGTTTTGCCTTTAACCCCAAAAGATACATATATAAACCCGACCAGGAAGAAACAAATTATGGCCCAACATAAAAACCTAAATACAAAACAATTCGTTGACATTCACGACATTAAAGACGGCGTGGTCATACTTAAAAACGGCTCATTGAGGCTGATTTTAGAAATAAGTTCCGTCAATTTTGATTTAAAGTCAAGCGACGAACAAACGGCAATCGTCAAAGCTTTTCAAAACTTCTTAAACTCGCTTGATTTTCCCCTGCAAATTGTTGTGCATTCCCGCCAGCTTGATATTAAAAACTACCTAGTTAAGACCCAGGCTCTCGTTGACCAGTTGGATAATGAGCTTTTGAAAATTCAGGGAATTGAGTACATAAGATTTGTAAAAGGCTTAACCGAACTGGCCAACATTATGTCCAAAAATTTTTATGTCATACTGCCTTTGTATGTGACTGAAGCCGCTTCAAAAAAGAGTTTTCTGGAAAACATCAAAAGCGCTTTTGGCACCGCCGCTCAAAAAATAAAGAGTCTTGAGGAACAAGACTTCAGTATCTACAAAAGCCAGATAGAACAGCGGGCTGAAATCATAATGGAAGGCTTGCGCGGCATGGGTCTGGCTTCAAAAGTTTTGGACAAAGAAAGTTTAATAAAAATATTCTACAATCTTTTTAACCCAAATGCTTAACAGTCAAAACAAAATCACGGAGATAAAAACATCTGAATTTCTGGATGACCAGCTGGCTCCAAGCGCTGTCAATATCTCCAGCAACAACATACAAATAGGCGACAGGTTCGCCCGAACTTTATTTTTATCAACCCTGCCAAGATATTTGAACACTCAATGGTTTTCACCGGTCATAAACTTAGACAGAATTTTGGACATCTCAATCTATTTTCACCCGGCTGATTCCGGTACTATTTTAAAAAAGTTAAGAGACAAGCTTGCTCGCTTGCAAGCCGAAGCCATAGAAGAAGCCAATCAAGGCAAGGTCCGCAATCCCATTCTAGATACGGCTATTTCGGACATTGAAGACTTGAGGGACACTATTCAGCAGGGGACAGACCGGTTTTTTGAGTTCGGCGTTTACGTTACGATTTACGGCCAAAGCGAAAAAGATTTGGACGAGACCGAATCAAAAATCAGGGGCATCTTTGAAGCCCAGCTAATTTATCTCAAGCCTGCAACTTTCAGAATGAAAGAAGGCTTCCTCTCAACTCTGCCTTTGGATAACGACCTTTTGAACGCTCACAGCTCTTTAAATACTCAACCCATTTCTTCGGTGTTTCCTTTTGTCTCTTACGATCTGACTTCTGACAGCGGCCTTTTGTACGGCATCAACACGCACAACAACTCCTTAATTCTTTTTGACCGTTTTTCTTTGGAAAATTACAACAGTGTCGTCTTTGGCAAGTCGGGAGGAGGAAAGTCAGTAAAAGGTTCTGAGCCAGTTTTAATTAGACGCAATGGTCAGGTAAAACTGTCTGCTATCGGTCCACTAATAGAAAAAGAAATTGCCAAACATGGGGCTGTACAAATTGATGAAGAATTAGAAGGAGTTATTGATCCCAATCTGGAAGTTTGGAGTTTTGATAAGAATTTAAAAGGTTCGTGGTCTAAGGTAACAGTAGCGGCCAGAAAAGCAGCCACCAATTATTTCTACCGATTTACTACTGGCTCAGGCCGAACAATTACTACCACTGGCGACCATAATTTGGTCACACTTAAAAACGGACAGATAACAGTATCAAAAGGTTCTGAAACTAAAGCAGGTGAGTGGTTGCCTTTACCTCGCCACATCAAACCACCCGAACAGCCCCGGAAATTTTTGAATCTACTGGAAGTGCTGAAAAAATCAAATAAAATTTATGTTGCTGGAGCCGGACCTTTATTGCAAAATTGGAGAAGTGTTTTAAAAAAGACAAAACTAGATGCCAGAGATTGCTACTTGTATAAATACTGCACCGGACGTCCTATCCCATTAGATTACTTGTACAAAATTCTGGCCAAACTTAGAATTTCTTTAAATGATCCTGCTCTTGGCAAATTAAAGGTTGTTTCCAGAAATCAACACAGTTATTTGCCAATGCACTGGCCTATCAACGAGCCCTTTCTGAAAATTCTCGGTTACATTGCTGCTGAAGGAACAATTACTGAAAATGTGGTGATGATTTCTAACTTAGATTCAGCAGTATTAGATGACAGCGCTAAATCTTTCCGACAATTGGGCATTCCTTACTTTTTCGGCAATCGTGGCATCAACACTGCTGATAAGCCTTTTGTTGAACTTATTAAATCTATGGGGGGCAAGCAAAAAGCTGGCACTAAAACTATTGCACCTTTTGTTTTCGGTGCAGAAAAATCAGTAATTGCTGCTTATTTGCGTGCGTATTTTGAAGGTGATGGCGGAGTAGAAAATGCTTCAGTCAGCGCCAGTTCAAAATCTAAACAGCTCGTTTCTGAATTATCTTATTTGCTCTACTACTTCGGTATTGTTGCCCGCATAAGACCCATTAAGAAAAAGGCCTCTGGTTGGATAAGAAAAAAACTTTATTGGCAGCTGACAATTTCCGGCCAGGAAAATTTGAAGAAATTCGCCGACAACATCAATTTCGTTTCTAAACGAAAAAGAAATTTGTTGCTTCAACGAATTAGCCGAGACAGAAATACTAATGTAGATATAATACCTGGCCTTAGTGAGATATTTAAAGAAATTGACCGGCTATTACCTGCTCATTCTAGAAGGTT
>JACOZX010000051.1 GCA_016181105.1 Candidatus Yanofskyibacteriota bacterium | reverse complement strand
TGCCACTCCTGAATCTCTCCAAGTTTTTTTAACTCCTCCAGAGCCTTGAAAACTTTCTCAAGATCCGGCTCACCAACTTCTTCTGTAACGGAAATCCTCTTGGGGTTAATGAGCAGGTTAAAAACCTCCAGCAAAGTCAGAGGAAAGTCAAAAACATCATAGTAAATTATGGTAGCCAAAACTGACTTTTCCAAAACAGTCATCAACTAAGTAATTAGCATAAAATAAAATCCCTCACCACTTTTTTAAAAGAAAGCGGTGAGGGATTAAAATTTGGTAAACAATAGACCCAATACAAATACTGCCAGAGCAGACAAAAGAGCGTAGAGCCACAACTCCTGTCTTTCTTGTTCAAGTATCGGTTCTATGAAAGTGCTTCTATGCCGGTCAATAGCCGTCTTAATAAACCCGCTGGCATCACCGCTCATATGTTCAATGGCAAAAGTTTTACCGCCGGTAACAGCCGCCAGATAGTTCAGATTGGTTAAGTTAAGGCGGGAGAACTGACCTTTCAAATCAGTCTCTATATTTTGGTCGTAACCATCTTTTTTGTAATCTTTCAAAATGTCGGTAAGCGGAGCTCCCGCTTGCGTACCGATGCCTAAACTGTAAATAACCAGCCCTCTTTTTTTGAATTCACGCAGAGACCCGTTTAAATTTTCCCTTTCTAAACCTGCTCTAAGTCTGGCTTCTTCGTCACTGCCATAATTAAAAAAGTCGCCGTCGCTTAAAAAAATAATCAGCCTGTCCCGCCTATTTTTTGGCCGCCAGCCGTCAGACTCCTTGCCGAATTCGGCAACCATATCTTGCCTGTCCAAAGCTTCGAAAGTTCTCCTCAAACTGGCGCCGATAGCCGAACCCCAGTAAAGGTCGTTGGAGCGCAACACCTTGGGACGGCCAATTTTGCCGATCTCACTGGAAAAGAGATCCGTATCCCTGGTCAAAAAAATTCTCGGTGAGAATATCTTGCCAAAGACAAAAACAGCCGTCCTGTCGCCTTTTCTTATTACTCCGTTTGACAAAACTTTGGCTATCTCTCTTCCGGCAATATCAACTCTTGCCCAGCCGGTGTCTTTAAGAAACATTGAGGCAGAATAGTCCACAACAAAAACAATCTCGGCATTCCCCCGCTTTATGCTGACCGTGCCCTTTTCCAGAAAAGGCCTCGCCCAAGCCACAACGCATAAAGCCAGAGACACCGTCAAAGCAAACCAGAACTTCATCTTTCCCAAAAAGGGATACTTTGAACCGCTGGTCCTCGGCGGACGGAAACGAAGCTTTAAAACCCAAATAAAAATTCCGAATAAAAACAAAACCGCAACCAACCAAAGAAGTTGAAGTTTTTCCGGTTCCAGAAAGTTAATCTCGCTCATTATCCCACCTTTTTAGCTCCGCCTTGACCGGCTTCCTTTTTTTCGTTAGGTGTCAGTCCAAGAGGCTCCTTTTTTCCTTTTTCTTTTCCATCCTCGGCCTTCTCCTTGCCGTCCGGAGGCCCGAGAACATATTTTGGTTTGGATTTCTGATTCATTAAAGCTTTCTTGGCCGAATTTGGGTCACTTGTTAAATCATAATTGAACGAACAATTAAAATTATCGCCCGGTCCCGGACCTTTTTCAACGCATTTTTTGAAATCCGACCTAACTTCCTCCAAAACTAAACCCAAAATTGTATCCATTTGTTTTTTGTCATTTTTTGCCATTGCCTGCTGAAAGGCCGCGTGCAGAGCCTTGAACTTGGCAATACCCAGCATATAGGAAGCAAGGTGATTATTTTCTTCGTCTTTAAGATTAACCTTCTCCACCTTCTCGTAGTCTTCGGCCAGAATAGCAACCGCCGCCTCGCGCAAATTGGCTTCTTTAAAAAGAAATTTGTCGGCAAAATACTGCATCTTCCAGGCGACAAAAGAGTTATAGTCACTCTTCATGTCCGCTAAACTTAACTTAGCCTCATCGTGGTCATAATTTCTGACACTGTAACTAAACTTATTAAGATGTCCGTAGAATTTACTGACATCCGAAGCCAGGAAAGAAGCCAGAAAAGACAAAAAAACAAAAACCAGACCGACACCAAGCCAAAACTTAGACTTTCCGCCAACTTTGTTACTCATTTTACCACCTTCAATTTTTAAAAGTGCGTTCAAGATTAAATATTTTATCTCAAAAAAAGTTAAAAAAGTCAACAAAAAATCGCGCTTGCGCGCGATTATGGATCGGAGAACTTTTCCACAATAATTCCCAATAAAATCACGGGTGCCAAAAAAATTATGGCGGCAAAAACAAATTTATGGAACACGGGGGTTGCGAAAACTTTTTTTTCTACCGTAACCGTAATTTTTTCCAGTTTATCAATTTCCGCGTAAGCGTTGTCTAAAGACTTTTCGTCAGAAACAGGAAAAAACTTGCCGCCCATAGATACTACTTCTTTCAGCAACTCCGACTCTCTGGCCGGCTGGTCTGCATCTTGTACGGTTATTGTTGCGTCAATAAAAATGATATAGGGTATTACTTTTTTCTTTCTCAATTCTTCAAGGATGTCCTTAGTTTGCTCAAAATCAGATATTTCAGCATCTGTAACGATTAAAATTGCTTTACCGGCGTTTTTGTAACCATAATAAGTTTTTCTTTCTTGTCTTTTCTCGTCTTCACTAAATAACTTGACAGCCATCTTTAAAGTTGACGACAACTGTGTCCCGCCTTGTCCGGCTACCTGAACAACTCTGGAGCGAGGAATCGCATATCCTTCCCACTGCTCTTCGGTAAAAGAGTCTATACTGCTGCCGCTCAACTCCCAAGGAGCATCAAAGGCTTTCAGGTAGTAAAGCTCGTCGTCCATAACAAAATCTTCTTGAACCGGATAGGGGTCGTCACTGAAAATCCAGAAAGCGGTCCTGTCGTTTTTGCCCTGTCTCATTTTGATAAATTTCAGGTGAGCATTCATGGCAGTCTCTGCCTTGCTTTTACCGCTTGACCTGAAAGTACTTATCATTGAGCCGGAAACATCTTTGAGATCAAGTCTGGTTCTGGCTTCTGTATATCTCTTTTCTTCCTTGACAAAAGAAACGAAAGGGTCAGCAATGGCAAAAATAATTGCCACAAAAGAAGCTAGCAAAAAAACTTTTGACAGAGACAAAAAAAATCCGGCCAAAAGACCCCTCTTACTGCTGTCAGAGATCGGGTGGCCGGAGTCTTTCATTGAATATTTGTTCCAACCAAAAAACCTGCAAATAAATATCCAAGATATTTTTAACAAAACAAACAAAGCCAAGGCGATGGCAACCTTAAAAGCCAAGTCAACATCTGAATATTTCAGCTGACTGAAGTCTGTACTTGCCAGGTCGCGCCAGCCGTCCTGAATAATAAGCCATATCTCCTCAAGGCCGGCAAACTTAATCATCTTCGGCCTCCCCTAAACTTTTCCAGAATAAACTTTCCGGCCCTGCTAAATTTGTGTCTGACAAACGAACCGGCTATCCGGTGAAATCTTAAGCCGGCAAGAATGCCGCTAACCGCCTCCGCTTTAACCGAAGGAACGCCAGAATATTTGTCACCGTTTTTTTCAAGGTCAGACTGAAGCAAAACAGCCTGCTGGGCCAATTGGAGCAACACGTCGCCCGTAACGGGAAACTTGCCGCTATTTTTCCTAATATACTCCGTCATATTCAAAGGCGTACTTCCGATGTTCAACCCCGGAATCCTAGCCATCAAAAAATCTCTGATTGCCGAAACAACTTCCGCTTCGGCCCCTAGACATTCGTTTAATTGGCCGGAACCGTTAGTCTGGCAATTTTTTAAATATCTGATAGCCAGACGAAGGTTGAGCCAAGTTTTTAGATTTGAAAGATTTTTTGGTTTGACACCAATCAGAACTTGTTCTTGATCAAAAACATCGCTAGATTCCGCTTGAGAGTCTTTACTTTGAGAACGTTTGGCTCTGACAAAAACAATCAGCCAGACTCCCAAAGGAATAATCAACAAAAACCAAGAAATGCCTCTCCATGTCCAGGCATGTTTGTCAAAATTGCCAAAGTTGACCTCTTCTCTGACCTCCAAAGAAATCTCCTTCTCTGGAATCGTAGTAACATAGTTAATGTGAACTTCATCCGTTTTAAAATCGTAATTCACTTGAATGGCTGGATCATTCTTCTCCTGGCCCGCTTTCTTGTGCTTCCAGGGCACAGAAATCGGAGGAATTGCATACGGACCCTTTTTCGGATTTATAATCCGCAAAGTGTAACGCAAACGCCATATATGCTCCAAAAAGTCTCTTTGCTTGGTCTGCTTATCAACAAAGAAAGCCAGAACCTCAAACTCGCCCAAGGCCTTCAAATCCAAAGCCTCTTCCAAAACAATGATACTCTCTCCGGAATCAGTTAAGTCAATAAACCTAATCACGTAAGTCTGGACAAAGGGCTGTCCGGTTATAACCACCGTCGGTTCTGCTGTCCGAGGCGTCTCAACCACAATGTAAGACTTCTCTTGTGAGTAAACCGGTGTTGCAATCAGCAAGATGGCAACTGCCAAGGAAACGGCCTTATATCTCATTATACCCCTCGCCAATTTTAAAGGTTCTTTTTTAGAAAAGGTATAAATAAAAAAGGGTTTTGTCAATCCCCCAGATTAAAATAAAAAAGCCGTTTTTATTAACGGCTGATTTGCACCTTATGCCTTGACTCAAAAAACCTAAATAATCTGTTAAAATGCTTGCCATATTCCAAAACTTTTGACTGAATACCCAATCTGGCCAAATCTTTTCTAAGCCCTTTTCTTTTGACGCGTATCTCTTTTTCAACACTAACTAACTTTGACCGAGAAACAACATACTGCTTTCCCGTCTCAATATCTTCTCTTCTGACATAGCCGATACCGCTTGCCAAACCAAATTCCAGCGGGTCATCCAGAAATAAAAAGATTAATTCGTGTTTAGAAGCAACCGTTCTCAACAGAGAAGAATCCAGAACTTTTTCAAAGCCGACAAAATCAGAAATTACGGGAATAAAACAACGCTTGTTAAACGACCGCCTGACAAAGTCAAGGGCCAGAAAAAAATCTGTTTTTCTTTTGGGAGTCTTTTTGTCGTCGGGGTCGCGTTCAGCTAAGAAGTCGTATACGACTCTCAAAAGATGATAAAAGTTGTTCTGACCGCTTCTTGCCGGCAAATTTAAAACAATTTTTTCATCAAATCCCGCCAACCCTATCGGATCCTGATAACGAGCTCCGGTAAGACCCACATAGCCAATCGTTTCCAGAAGCAAACGTCTCTTTAAAAAGTTGAATCCGGCATCAATAGAAGAACTCAAATCGGTTAAAAAAATAACCTTGATATCATGATACTCAACACATTTTCTTGAATAAATCTCGTCATCCGGTCCGACTAAGTGATGGATTATCTGATTGGGCAAGTCCCGTTGAGGGTCATATTCCTGAATATCATGAAAGTCATGACTCGGGCCGAAGAAAACACTCTTATGCTCGGCATGACGCGCACGCGAAGATAACCTTATGGCCGGAATTCCGCCTCTAATATGGGTAAGAGCCGACACAACATCGTTAAATGCAAAATTTTTCATGGCAGAGTAGTCTCGTCTATAATTTTCTGGACGACCGTTTTGGTTGTCACACGGTCTCCTTCAGATCTTGGCTGAAGCAAAATAACATGGTCCATAGTGATATGCGCGATGGCTTTGACATCGTCAACCGTGGCAACTTCATTCTCGCCGCGCATAAAAGCAAAAGCTTGAGCCGCCGCCACCATGTGAAAATTTCTTCTCGGAGAACAGCCAGAAGCAACATAACGGTTAACAAAGCGAAGCAGTTCCGGAGTAGCTTTACGCGGCCTCACCTCACCGTATTCCTTCAAGTCTTCCGACTGAAGCCTGGAGTTGTCAATAAGGCGCATCAAATACTCATCTGCCTGCTTTGATAATATGATTTTCTTTACCATGTCTTGTATGTCCAAAATCGTAGCCAGATCCGTAACCACTTTCACTTTTTTGTTTGCAACGTTCCATGGGCGAATTTTCATTTCGCTTTCTCTGTCAGGAAGTCCGGGCTTCAAGCTGTAAGTAAACCGTTCTTTTTGCGCTTCCGAAAGAGGATGAACGCCCTCAAACTCAATGGGATTGGCAGTGGCAAGACACATAAAAAACATCCTTTTCTCGCCCGGATTATCAGAAATCGGATAAAGAGTAAACTTGGTATCTTCCAGCCGGCCTGTTTCCAGATCAGTCACGTTCATTATGACATGGCCACCCTCCATGGCGCCAAGCATGGGAGACTGTCCTTTGGACGGAGTTCTGTTGATTTCATCAAAAAAGAAGATATTGCTGTGGAGCGGCCCCTTCAAAAGAGTTCTTTTGCCGGTAACTCTGTCCACATGCTCATAACCCGTTAAGTCAAAGGGTAACATGTCTGAACGGCCGTCAACACGGCCAAGTTTGGCCGTTATAGCGGCGCAAAGGTAGTTAATAATGGCTGTTTTGCCCCGACCCGGAAGATCAAGTATGTATACATGGGCCTGGGCATATTCTTTGCCAAATTTTCCGTCACGGGCAACTGGGGTAATGAGGGCCAAAACGCATTGCGAGATTACTTCTTTTACTCCAAAAACAAATTCGTTCGGCTGTTTTTCTATTTCCTTAAGTATCCACCTAGCTTCGTCCGCATCTTTAAGCGACATTTTATTTTCCTTGTTTTCAAAATACTTTATTTGAAAATTACTTTAATAAAAAAGGGCCTTTTTGTAAAGGGCCTACTTTTTTAAATAATCTCTAAAGCTAACGACAGACTCTATGGGTGTTACTCCGACAAGGTCAAAGACAATCTCAACAACTTTTATACCGGCGTTCTCGTCCTTTTCTAATTCCTTGAAGTCAGTTTTTTCAACAGTAAGAATGCCGACAATTTCTCCTCTTGTATTTTTGACCGCTGTTCCGCTTAAACCGCCGAAAGAAAACTTGTGATCTTTATCTGTCTTTACCATAAAATATGTATTAGTCATTTCGCGGGCGCGGTTCGTTATGCCTCCGGAACCGCTAGGTGAATTTAAAAAAACAGAAGCATCCGTTTCAACCACAACACCCGTAAAACTTTCAAAAACAACCTCAACTTCTTTCTCAAGATTTCTTGTCCCCATGTTGTAATATTCTTTAAATATGGAAACAAGCTTCTCGTTGTAGCCACCTTCGGCCTTGTTTGACTCCCTGACAAAGTAAGGATGAGGATGAAAACCTTCAATCAAAACCTTGTCCCCTTTTTTTACCTTCTCTTCGGCAATCGGCGCCGAATCGGGAAATTCTGAAAAGTCAAAAGAATCCTTTATTTGAACAATAGCTGCATCTCTTAAAGCCGGCACTTTCACAACCGCCAAGTTATAGACTTTGCCGTTAAAAAAAACTTTCTGGCTTCCCCTGCCCAAAGAATCAAACATGTCACTGACATGTTTGTTGGTATAAAAAGAGCCGGAATATTTGTCTACCAGAAACCCCGAACCGTAACCGCCGTATTTAGGTTTGCCGTTCCACTCAAGCACAATCCAAGCAACATCTGTCTTCAAATCTTTCGGATGAGGGTAAGTATTGGGCTTTTCCGTTTTTAAAGGTCGGGAGTCGCAAGCCGGAGAAAACAAAATAAACCAGACAGCGGCAACAAGAACAAAAACAATCCTTGTCTTCATGACATCCTCATTTTCAAAGACCTATTTCCATCCTATTTCCTTAGTCACAAACTATAGCATCTTGACCAAAATAGCAAGTATGTGCTTTAATAAGTTTAGTGACTTTTGCTTTCGAGGGCGCTCTGGCCTGTGTGATTGCATGGTTTGCGAGCAGTATAATTTTTCACTGCGAGCAAAATCCACAGGAGATTCTATGGGCGGGCTAAAGCACCGCCCACCAGAAACTTCTCCTTTGCAGGCCAGAGCGAGCGCAGCGAATCGCTGGTGAGCAAGCATCCGGAAAAAGTAAAAGTCACTAAACTTATCTCATGGTCAGACTACCAAAAACATTAAAAATACCTCGCAGTCCCGGGGTTTATTTTTTTAAAGACAAGAATAAAAAAATAATTTACATAGGCAAAGCGGCTGATTTAAGAAATCGTCTTTGTTCCTATTTTTCTAAAAGCATAAAAAATGCCCGAATTTTGAATATGATAAATATGGCAAACAATATTGAGTGGCAAGAAACTAGTTCAGAGATTGAAGCGTTGATTTTAGAATCACAGCTTATCAAAAAACACCGCCCAAAATTCAACATTTTGATGCGAGACGATAAACAATATTTTTATGTGGTTTTTACTAAAGAGATATTCCCAAAAATATTTTTGACACACCAGCCGAAATCGGTTAAAGAATTTGCTGATTCCGTTGGTCCGTTTACAGATGGCACCGCTCTAAAAACAACACTAAAAATTCTTCGCCGTATTTTTCCTTACTGCACCTGCAAACAGACGCATCATAGTTATTGTTTAAACTATCATCTTGAAAACTGTCCCGGGTATTGCTGTTTGAAAGATGAATCAAGAATTATGAATTATGAATTAGGGGTTTATCAGAAAAATATTAAAGCGATTAAGGATATTTTAAGTGGGAAAAGAACATTGCTGACAAAACAGTTGGAAAAAGAAATGTTCCAGACAGCAAAAAACAATGAATTCATAAAAGCCATCGGCACAAGAAACAAGCTGAAGAAATTAAAATGGGTCTTTGAAAATGCCAAAATTTTAAGAGAGCTTCAAACAAAAAATAAAGCCCTCAAAGAAACACAAATTGCATTTGGGCTACCTGCTTCGCCAAGACGCATTGAAGCTTACGATATATCCAACATTCAAGGGACAAGCGCCGTCGGCTCTATGGTTGTTTTCACTGACGGCCAGCCGGACAAAAGCCAATACCGCAAATTTAAAATTAGATCAAAATCTTCATCTGACGACATTGCTATGCTCAAAGAAGTATTATCAAGGAGATTTAAGCATCAGGAATGGCAACTCCCCGATTTGATTATAATTGATGGCGGAAAAGCGCAACTGAATGCCGCATCCTCTATCGTCCCCAAACAAATCCAACTCATCGCCCTTACAAAAAATAAAAAACATCAAGCCGACCACGTCTTTACTCCGGCAAGCCCAAAACCATTGCACCTAAACCTTCTGACACCCGATGTCAGAAAGTTGATTATTTGGGCCAACAGTGAAGCTCACCGCTTCGCTGTCAGCTACTATCGCAAAATTCACCACAAGACCTTTTTTTGACCACAAAGACAATATTTGCTACTATTATATCTAGCCTATGGCTTCTTTTATTATAAGGCTTTTTTCAAACTCTCTTGCCCTTTGGATAGCCTACTTACTGGTACCGGGACTTATTGTTAATAGAGGTATAACTGGATTTGTCCTAGCCGGTTTAGTTTTGGGCTTGCTTAATCTGACCGTAAAGCCTATTCTAAAATTTATTTCAGCTCCGATCATAATTCTTACTCTGGGAATTTTTAGCTTAATTATCAACGGCTTTTTGCTGTGGCTGGTATCTTACTTTTTAGACTTCGTCGTCATACAAACTTATGGCGCCCTAGTCTGGTCCACAATTATAGTTTCTCTGGCTAACATCGTCATCACCACCGCTTCAAAAGCCATTACGAACCAAAATGATTAAGACTTTCACGATAATACAAATAATTGTTTCCTTTCTTTTGATAGCCGCCATTCTTCTTCAGCAAAAAGGTTCGGGCTTGGGTTCGGCCTTTGGAGGAGATGGCGGAAACATATATAGCACCCGCCGAGGCATGGAAAAAGTTCTTTTCTATGCCACTATCGGTTTAGCGGTAATTTTTATAATCTTATCAATCGTAAGAATCAGGCTTTAGGTTTTCTCGGCTGGTTTTTCTCATGCCAAACTTAGATAACCAAATTGACGAGTTCTATACCGGCTCGTCGTACGAAAAAAAATCTCCAGACAAGAACAAGACCGAAAGGTCGGGTTTTTGGCGCCGTTTTAAAAATAGTCTGCCGTCAAAAATTCAGTTCAGATTACTGCCGCAGGTTTTATCTAAAAAAGAGCGTTACTTAGTTCTAAGTCTTTTGCTGGCTGTTATCTTTTCTTTACTTTATATACCCCTCGGTTTTTTTTATCACCTCACCAAACCGATGCCTGATTTCGGCGGATCTTACACGGAAGGCTTGCTGGGAGCGCCTCAATATATAAATCCGCTTCTTATACAAGCCAATGATGCCGATCGGGACATATCGGAAATCATCTACTCTTCACTGATGAAATATGATCAGTCGGGCAACATTGTGCCGGACCTGGCAGAATCTTATGAGATATCGGGCAACGAACTTGAATATATGTTTGTCCTTAAAAATAATATCAAGTGGCACGACGGCTTCCCGCTTAATGCCGATGATGTTGTTTTTACTTTAAACATACTCCAAAACAACGATTATGGCAGTATCCAGAGAATAAACTGGCAGGGAGTTGAGGTTGAAAAAATTAACGACCACACGATCAAGTTAAAATTAAAAAATAAGTACGCCCAATTTCTTAACAATACAACCCTGGGCATTCTGCCTAAGCATCTCTGGGAAAACGTAAAACCCAGCCTATTTTCTTTTTCTGATTTAAATCTTAAACCCATCGGCTCGGGCCCTTACAAATTTAAAAAATTAAAAAAAGACTCTAACGGCTCAACTGTCAGCTACGAGCTAACCGCTTACGAAGGCTATCACGGACAAAAACCTTTCATCAAAAATTTAAATTTCCGTTTTTTTAACTCGGAAGACGAACTGGCACAAGCTTACAATCACAACATGATTGAAGGTATTGGCTTTCTGTCAATAGAAAAAATTAAAAATCTTAAATTCAGCCAGAAACTTTCCCCTCAAAAAATTAAGTTGCCGAGATATTTTGCCGCCTTTTTCAACCAAAACCGAAGCAAAGCACTCGCCGATAAAAATATCCGCTTAGCCCTTAGCTACGCCACTGACAAACAAGAATTGCTGGACAAAGTGTTAGACCAAAACGGCCTGATTATAAACTCCCCCGTTTTAAAAGAGCTGGCGTCGCAGGAGGCCGGACAAAAATATCCGTATGACAAAGAGTTTGCCAAACAGATTTTAGAAAATAGCGGCTGGAAAGACCCTGACGGCGACGGCTTCAGAGAAAAGATTCCGGAACCGGCAAAAAACAAAACAAAAACCAAAGAGCCGGAAGCAAAAAACGAAGCGGTAATTGAGATTAAAACTTCTCATTCTTCTGATCTTAGCAAAGCCGCAGAAATCCTTAAAAAGCAGTGGGAAGAGGTGGGCTTCAAGGTAAGTGTAAAAATTGAAACATTAACGGAAATACAACAATCAATAAGAGACAGAGACTATGAGATACTGCTTTTTGGCGAGGTTTTGGGTCTGGATCTTGACCCTTACAGTTTCTGGCACTCCTCCCAAAAGAAAGATCCCGGCCTAAACTTGGCCTTGTACGACAACCGAAGCGTTGATAAAATACTGGAAGAAGGAAGGCAAATTTTTAACCCGATAGAACGGAACAAAAAGTATGAAGATTTTGAAAAGATTCTGCTGGAAGACGCGCCGACCATATTCCTTTACTCACCCTACTATCTTTACCTGCCAAGCAAAAAAATCAAAGGCAACGCAACCGAAATCCTCTCTATACCCTCGTCCAGGTTTGATAACATAAGCCAGTGGTATATAAACACAAAAAGAGTAAGAAAGTAATCAAACATGAACTTTAGCCAGAAACTAAAAGAAGGTTTGAACTTAGGAATTGAAGAAGCAAAAAAAGTCGGACCCATCCAACCAAAACAATACTCGCGTATAATATTTTGCGGTGTCGGCGGTTCAATCATGCCAGCCGAAGCAATCTCCATGTTGTGGCTGGAAGATATTGCGGGTTATATCAACCGGACACCATATCTCCCCGACTGGGCATCAAGAGAACATCTGGTTGTTTGCACTTCCTGGTCAGGCAACACGGAAGAAACGATTGCTTCATACAAGTCGGCAGTAGAAAAAAATATCAAAACTCTAGTTATAACCAGCGGAGGCAGTCTTGCTGAACTGGCCAAAAAAGACGGTTCAACCTTAGTTTTGCTGCCCAACCAAAATGTTAACCCGAGAAACGCTCTCGGACTAATGTTAGCCTCCATATTGACTTTACTTTCTCATTCTGATACAATTGAAGGTGCTTTTAATTCTCCGCTATTCTCTCAAGAAAAAGACAGTTTTGATCTTGGAACTGACGTCTCTAAAGCCATAGGCGAAAAAACGCCCATCATTTACTCTTCTTATCCTTGGAGATTTCTGGGAAATTTTTGGAAAAGGTTTTTAAACGAAAACTCAAAGATTCATGCTTTTTCAAGCTTTCTGCCCGAAGCGGTTCATAATGAAATAGCCGGAGTAAAAGAAAAAGACGAAAAGTTTTTCTATTTGATTCTGAATGATCCCGAAGAAAAAGCGGAAGACAAATCTAAATTGGAAAAATTATCAGGATTTCTAAAAAAATATAATACAGAAAATATACTGCTGGAGCTTGAGGGTAAAACCCGTCTGGAAAAAGTATTAAACCAATACCTTCTGGCTTCAATAACTTCAACTCAACTCGCCCGACAACTGGGAGTTGATCCCGACTCCACAGAAGTAATAGAGAGTTTTAAAAAAATCTAAACCACAACTCTTTCTGCCCTCATGGTGGAACTGGCAGACACGCACGGTTCAGGGCCGTGTGGCCGCAAGGCTGTAGAGGTTCAAATCCTCTTGAGGGCACCAAAATAATTTTCTCTAAATATTTAATTCAACTTTTTAATTATGATAGAAACAACAGTGACAACAAAAAAACCAAGAAGATCTTCTTGGAAAAGATCCCCCGCTTCACGAACAGCCAGAAGAAGAACTCCTCCGGCAATGGGTCCGACAAAAACAACATCGGAACACGGAGAAGAAACACTCAAAGTTATCCCCTTGGGCGGATTGGGAGAAATAGGCAAAAACATGTGCTTCCTTGAGTACAAAGACGACATCTTGGTAATTGATGCCGGTTTTAAGTTTCCCGACGAAGACCACCTGGGCATAGACTATATCATTCCCAACACCGAATACTTGGAAAGGAAAAGGCAGAACATAAGAGGCTTGATTTTAACTCATGGCCACATGGACCATGTCGGCGCCTTGCCCTACTTGCTGGAAAAGCTTGGCAACCCGGATATTTACGGCGGCGCCCTGACCAGAGGTATAGTCGCTAAAAGACACGAAGAATTTCCTCATCTGCCGAAACTGAAATTTCATATCGTGAAAGCAGACGACACGGTAAAATTCGGCGACTATTTTCAGGTGGAATTTTTCCACGTTAACCACAACATTCCGGATGATCTAGCCCTCTTCATTAAAACTCCCATAGCCACTGTAGTGCATACGGCTGACTTTAAATTTGACCACTCACCCACCAATGGCCAACCGATAAATCTTGACCACTTAAGAGAGCTGGGCAACCGCGGAGTAACTATGCTGATGGCTGATTCAACAGGAGCAGAAAGGGAAGGCCATTCAATTTCAGAAAAAACTATCATGGACAACATGGAGCTGATTTTCAGGGAATCAAAGCAAATGATTGTCTTTGGAACTTTTGCTTCCATGGTTGACCGTATACAGCAAATAGTCTGGCTTTCGGAAAAGTACGGCCGAAAAGTTGTCTTTGAAGGCTACAGCATGAAATCAAACGTGGAAATAGCCAAAGAGCTCGGCTACATTAAAATCCAAAAAGACACCCAGATCACGTCCAATCAAGTAAACGATTATCCTCGGTCTAAAATTACAGTTATCGCCACCGGCGCGCAGGGACAAAGCAACGCCGCTTTGATGCGTATTGCCAATCACGAACACCGCTTTATTCGTCTAATTAAAAAAGATTCCTTGATTTTTTCCTCTTCCACCGTGCCGGGCAATGAAAGAGCCGTGCAAAATTTAAAAGATATGTTTTACAGAGCAGGCATGAAGGTCTACCACTACCAAATGATGGACATCCACGCCGGCGGACACGCCCAAAAAGAAGATTTGGGACACATGATGGAAGTTATGAAC
>JACOZX010000050.1 GCA_016181105.1 Candidatus Yanofskyibacteriota bacterium | reverse complement strand
AAGGTTTGTCTTGGCCAAGCCAGCTTACCGACGGCGACCCTTTTGACGAAATTACTTGGGAGAAAAGAACGGCTAAGATAGTGAAAAGCGGCGGCGAGGTGGTTTTTGAACAAAAGGACATAGAAGTCCCAAACTTTTGGTCTCAAACGGCCGCTGATGTGGTAGCTTCGAAATATTTTAGGGGCAGAATTGGTTTTCCGGAAAGGGAAAAAAGCGCCAGAGACATGGTCAAGCGGGTGGCGGATACTATAGCAACATGGGGCTGGAAAGACGGTTACTTTGCCACAGAACAGGATTTTATAAATTTTAAAAATGATTTAAGGTGGGTTCTCATTAATCAGTACGGGGCTTTTAATCCGGTTTGGTTTAATGTTGGAGTTTATGACAGACCACAAACGAGTGCTTGCCAACCTTACCGAGCGTTAGTTAGTACGCCGCGCGGCTTTATAAAGATAGGGGATATAGTCGAAAACAACTTAATCGGTTTGCCGGTATATGACTCCAACGGGGTGACTAAGGTTGTGGCGGTTAAGAATAGCGGAGTCAAGCCAGTGTATAAGATCGGTTTGAGGAACGGATCTTTTATTGAGGTTACTGGCGACCATTTGGTGAAGGCCGTTTATGAAAGAAGGACCAAGCCGATTTGGGTTCGAGCCGATCGGTTGAAAAAAGGAATGCGTCTTCAGCTTTATCCGCATCGCAGTATTGAGAAAAATCAAACTCGGACACAATCGCTTTTCTACCGTCAGTCTGACTTAGTCGGCGCTGGCGCCGGTATGTTGCAGCAGTCTATGTCCATGTCAATACCAGCGACTGAAAGCGTTAACGGGTCTTTAGTTCAGCAAATCAGCGAAGCGGCTTTGGTCGGCTGGCTTCAGGCCGATGGCTTTGTTGGCCAATACAAAACTGGCACCAACAAATCGCTGACTATTGAGTTTTTGACGGTGAATGACCAGGAACAGGAATGGGTTGAACAGCACTTGGCGGTAGTTTTTCCCGACATACATTCTAAGACTAGGATTACTAAAACTAAATTGGGAACACCGATAACCAGGATTCGAATTTATGGCGAAAAATTAAGAACCTTTGTCAATAAATATGATTTATTGAAAAGAAGAGAGCATATCCGTGTACCAGAACTACTGTGGTTGAGCCAGCCAGAAGTGATGGCTGCTTATTTAAAAAGTGTATTTCAAGGCGAGGGCTATGTTTCAATCAGAAAAAACAAGGAAGACGAATCTGGTAAATTAGCCATTGCGACCATCAGTCGGGACTGGATGTACGATATTCAGATATTGCTTTACGGGCTAGGTATTTATTCCAGAGTGGTAAGAAAACCGGAAAAGAGAGCAGATAGGAGGGATCTCTATGAGTTGATTATCGGTGTCGGCAGTGAAAAAGTAAGGTTTAAAGATTTGATTGGTTTTGTTAGTCATAACAAACAAGCAAAATTGGCCACTGCTTTAACGCTTAAAGATCAAAAAAATATTGGCGAGTTGAGAGAAGAGGAAATTGTTACCATTCAGTCTCTAAAGGCAGAAACTGTTTATGACATTCAGACTTTAAGCGGCGAATACTTAACCAACAATGTCGCCGTTCATAATTGTTTTATTCTTGCGGTTGAAGATAATATGCAGTCAATTTTGGACTGGTATAAGGACGAAGGTTGGATTTTCAAGTTCGGTTCTGGTTCCGGGCTCAATGTTTCTAAGCTGCGTTCTTCCAAAGAGGCCTTATCAAGGGGTGGTTTTTCTTCCGGCCCGGTTTCTTTTATGAAGGGGGCTGACGGTGTTGCTAACAGCATCCGTTCAGGCGGTACAACCAGAAGAGCCGCCAAGATGGTCGTTCTAAATGTTGACCACCCGGATATTAAAGATTTCATTTATTGTAAAAAAGTTGTTGAAGAAATGACCAAGGCTTTGGCGCGAAGCGGTATAAAAGATTCTATCACGGCTGATATTTTTGACCCCTACACTCTTTTGCCTTATCAGAATGCCAACAACTCTGTCAGGGTTACTGATGAGTTTATGAAAGCGGTGGAACAGGATGAGGACTGGGAGCTAAAGGCTGTGTCAACGGGCCAAGTTTTGGAAAAAGTAAAAGCCAGACAAATTATGGATTGGGTCGCTGACGCTGCTTGGCATTCGGCCGATCCGGGCATGCAATATGATACAGCCGTGAATTACTGGCACACTTGCCCCAACGCCGGCAGAATAAACGCCTCCAATCCGTGCTTTACCGGAGACACATTTGTCTATACCGAAAAAGGCTTAATTAGGTTTGACGAATTGCATAAGAGGTTTAATTTAGGAGAAAAAATTAAAGTATACACTCACAATATTACGAACAAAACCAATCCAGAAAATACCGTTGTTGCTTCTTTGTCCAGCAGTGTTATGACAACTGGGAAAAATGACGTTTATAGGCTTACTTTTTCAAGCGGTTTAGAAATTAAAGTTACAGAAAATCACAGATTTTGGACGGAAAATAAAAAATGGGTAAAAGTTAAAGACTTGAAGGAAACAGACAGAGTGCGAACATTAGACTCGGAGATTTTGTTTTCTTCGAGCGACTTGAGTATTAAAGCTGACTTTGAAAAAATTTTTGAAAGCGGTCAGGACGGCAGACAAACAAAACAATTCAAGAAAATAATTTTACCCAAAGTTTGGACAAGCCTGTTTGCCGAATATGTCGGCTATATGGTGGGTGACGGCAGTTTGGTAGAGGCTAAAGATTCAAACCACAGGCTTAGTGCGGCGTCAGTTGTGTTTGGTAAACAAGATGATGCTGACGAGTTATTGCCAAGGTTTGAATCTATTTTTGAAGAAATGAGTGTTCGGCCCTATGTTGTAACCATGCCTAACGGCACGGTCCAGATGAGAATTAACAGAACGCCTTTTGTCAGGTTTATGAAAGAGATTGGAGTCAAGGACTCAAGGGCCCACCTGAAAAGAGTTCCTCACGCCATCTTTCAGGCGCCGAAACATATTGCAGAAGGATTTTTAAGGGGGTTATTTTCTGCGGATGGCTGTGTGTATGAGGGGGATAACGCAACTAGATATGTTGGTTTAGGAAGTGTCTCGGAAGAGTTGTTAAAAGATGTACAACAGATTCTTTTAAGTTTCGGGATTTCCAGTAAAATTTATAAAACCAGAAAACCGAGACTGGCATTTTCTTACATGACAAAAGCCGGCAACTTAAGAGAGTACTACGGCAAACAACTGTACGATTTAAGAATTACTGCAAAATCGCTTGTAAAATTTAAAGAAAAAATTGGTTTCCTGCTTAGTGACAAACAGAATAAACTGGACAAAATTACCAAAGACAGCGAATTTTATAATACAGACGAAACAATTAGTTTGGTCAAAAGAGAATATTTGGGCAAAGAGTGGACATATAACTTAACCGAAACACGCAATCACAGTTACATCGCAAACGGAATAATTGTTGCGAATTGCTCTGAATATATGCATCTGGACAACAGCGCCTGCAATTTGGCCTCGATAAATCTCCTAAAGTTTTTGAAAAAAGACGGCACTTTTGACGTTCAACTTTACAAAAAAGTTATAGATACTTTCATTCTTGCGCAGGATATTTTAATTGACAACTCATCTTTTCCCACGGAAAAAATAAAAGAAAACGCCAGAAATTATAGGGAACTGGGATTGGGTTATGCTAATTTGGGGGCTTTACTGATGACCTTGGGCATTCCTTATGATTCTGACGAGGGTAGGGCTTGGGGTGGTCTTTTGACCTCTGTTTTGACCGGTGAAGGCTACAGAATGTCAGCTGAAATTGCCAAGGCTGGCGGACCGTTTAGGGGTTATCACAAAGATCAGCAAGGCATGTTGAATGTAATCGGCAAACACTATGAGGCCGCAGAAAACCTGTCGCACGCAGTGGAAACAGCCGGCATTATTGGAGAGCAGTCTTTAATTTTTGAGTCTGTTAATGTCTGGCGTGAGGCTTTGCGGCTTGGCAGAGAGTTCGGTTACCGTAACTCACAGGCTACGGTGCTGGCTCCAACCGGCACGATTTCTTTTTTGATGGATTGTGCGACTACGGGCATTGAACCGGAGTTGGCCTTGGTTAAATACAAGAAACTTGTCGGCGGCGGTACTCTAAAATTAGTCAATCTCCAAGTTTCATCAGCTCTGGAAAATCTTGGCTATCGTGAAGAAGAAGTTGGTAAAATCACAAATTATATTTTAGAAAAAGAAACAATTGAAGGTGCGCCCGACTTGAAAGAGGCCCACCTACCGGTCTTTGATTGTTCTTTCCGTCCGGTTAACGGCAAGAGGAGTATTCATCACATGGGCCATTTGAAAATGATGTCGGCCGCCCAGCCTTTTGTCTCCGGAGCTATTTCTAAGACAGTTAATCTTCCGGCGGAAGCAACCGTTGAAGAGGTTAAGAATTCTTTTATTGAGGCTTGGCGGCTGGGTTTGAAGGCTGTGGCTTTTTACAGAGACGGCAGTAAGACAATTCAGCCGTTAAGCACGTCAGCAGATGAAAAAAATAATCTGGTGGAAAAAATCAACGGCCATACTCGCTTTAAGATGCCGGACGAAAGACCGGCCATAACCCACAAGTTTTCAGTTAACGGCCACGAAGGCTATCTGACTGTCGGCTTATATCCGGGAACTCAAAAAGTGGGGGAGACATTCATTAGGATCGCCAAAGAAGGCAGTACCGTTTCGGGATTGTTGGATGTGATTGCTACCCTAACTTCCATCTCTTTGCAATCAGGTGTGCCTCTGAAAGTGCTTGTCAGGAAGTTCAAAGACATGCGTTTTGAGCCTTCAGGATTTACCAACAACGAAGATGTGCCAATTGCCAAGTCAATTATTGACTATGTTTTTAGATTTTTGGGAATGAGATTTTTGACTGAAGCTGAAAAGGAAGAAGTTTTTGGCGTGGCTTATCAGCCGGAAGTTAAAGACAAAAATCTGGAACCGGTGGCTACTTTAACCTTGGCTTCTGTTGCCCAGCCTGCTCTGGAAGCAATGACCGAAGCCACCGTCTGCGAATGCGGCGCTATCATGGTCCGCGCCGGCTCCTGCTACTCCTGTCCCAATTGTTTTTCAACGACTGGAGTTTGCAATTAATTTCATCCAAGGACGAATAGGTTGACAAAACCAATATAGAATGCTACCATTCACTATTCTTTGAAACGAACTTAAATTTGAAAGGTGGCTTTATGAAAGTCGGAATCAGTGACGTGCATGATGCGCATGGCTTAACGTTTGAATTAACTCTTAGTCCTGAAAGTCCCAAAGACCGCGGTACTTTCAAGAGGTTGAAAAAACTCTTAAACAGCGGGGACTTAGAAAAAGGCAGCTCGGCTCTTCGTTCCTACAGAGTTGTAGTCGGCAAAGGTAAAATTTACATCGGTCTGGCTGAACAAATCAAGCAAATGGCTAAGGTTGACTACTGTTGGAATCCGGAAAGAGAAGATCAAAAGTTCACCGTACTTGTGGTAGAAGAAGACGGATCTGAATGGGATTCACACAACGGTTGCCCACATTTTAAATGTTTCTGGTGTAATAAAGAAACTTGGGGCGTAAACAGAGAAGCCGTTGAGATATATTCTGCAAAAGAAAACAAGATTATCGTGGTTAATGTCCATGATGAGTGTCAAGCAGAAAGAGAAAAACAGATTGCCGGAATACTCTTTTCTCCCACTCAAAAGAATAAATAGCGGCGACTTCGTCGCTTTTTTATTTTTGGAATTCTGCTATATTTCTGAAATGCACAAATCACAGCTGTTTTTTATTTTGCTTTGCTGTTTTGTTGCCGGAGTTGCGATTGGCTCTTTTTTGGCTTTTTCTCAAACAATTTTGTATCTTTTTTTTATACCACCCTTAACTTTAGTAGGTATTTTTTGGCGCAGAAATTGGAAAATAGTTTTTGTTGCTTTTTCAGCGGCTATTTTTTTGTTCGGCATTCTTCGCACTTTTGACGCCAGAGTCAGCACTACTTTTGTAAAAAAATTTGCAGAGACTAACTTTACCTCAACTCTTTCCGGCTATGTCGCCAGTGAGTTTCAAAACAAAGGCGATTACGGGCAGTTTGTTTTCAGGGTCAAAGAGCTTAAGGTTCCGGATTTTACCATTCCCGAAGAGCTTAATGAAAATATTTTGGTTATAATCGACTCTTTTCCGCGCTACCGCTATGGAGATAACCTTTCTTTAGATGGCAAAATATCTCTACCCAAAAACTACAACGACTTTGACTATATCTCTTATCTGGCAAAAGACCAGGTTTACACGATTTCTTATCGGCCAAAAATTGAAAAAGCTAACTTATCTCTGGGACTTTTTGAAAAAATAAGGACAGGTTTTTTTAGCCGGATATTTAGTTTTAAAAATAAATTTGAAAATGCGGTGGGAATGAGCGTCAGAGAGCCCCACGCTTCTTTTCTCAACGGCATTTTGCTTGGGTCAAAACAAAGCATACCTCAAGATCTAAAGGATGATTTTAATATTGCCGGGATTTCCCACATTACAGCTATTTCCGGCTACAACATCACGATTGTCGCTTTGCTTGTTTCCTGGTTTTTGCTCTTCTTTTTCCGAAGGGATGTTGCCTTTTGGTTTTCAGTGGCGGCAATATTTGTTTTTACGATTTTAACAGGCGCTTCAGCTTCGGTCGTCCGCTCGGCTTTAATGGGCGGATTAGTTTTAATGGCCAACAACTCCGGCCGCTTATATGACTCAAAAAACTCTCTTGCTCTAGTCGCCTTTCTGATGGTTTTGGCGAATCCCATGATTCTGCGCTATGATATCGGTTTCCAGCTTTCATTTATGGCGACGGTGGGCATTTTATACCTTGCTCCTTTACTGAAAAACTATTTTAAAAGACTACCTTCTGTGCTTAACTTCGGAGAGACTTTCTTGATGACTGTTTCGGCGCAGATTATGGTTTTGCCTCTTATTTTGTATTACTTTCACAAGCTATCTATCGTCGCTCTTCCCGCCAATCTATTGATTCTGCCTTTGGTGCCGCTAGGCATGCTGGCCGGATTTGTTACGGGAATTACCGGAATGATTTTGCCCGTTTTGGGGTTAGTCGTCGGGTCAGTAGCTTGGTTGGTTTCTTCTCTCATAATTTTCTTAGCCAGATTTTTTTCAAATCTGCCGTTTGCTGCACTTAACATTTTTATCTCTTGGTATGCGGTTGTGCTAATTTACATTTTTATTTTTTGGTTTTTATACTATCTTTTCCGCAAACAAAAAATCCGCCAAAAGGCGGATTCAGAATAGTACAAGGGATGCTTCTGGATTAAATTACAATCTCTAGATTTTGGTAATTTTTTCCCAAGGCAAACTTGGTTTGCCGAAATGTCCGTAAGTAGCTGTCTGGGCGAAAATGGGTTTTCTCAAGCCCAGCCTTTCAATGATTGTTAACGGCGAGAAATCAAATTCTTTTTTGATTATTTTTTTAACTTTCAAATTATCTCCGGTGGCAAAAGTGTCAACCTCAACCATAAGAGGTTCTTTTTTACCTATGGCATAGGCAACGCTGACCAAGCACTTTTTTGCCAGTTTGTTGGCGACTATATTTTTGGCGGCGAAGCGTGCCATGTAGGCGGCCGAGCGATCAACTTTGCTTGCGTCCTTTCCGGAAAAACAGCCGCCGCCGTGAGGAATCAGTCCGCCGTAAGTATCAACCATGATTTTTCTGCCGGTAAGACCGGTATCAGCAACAAAACCTCCAACGACAAATCTGCCGGTTGGATTTATCAGTACTTGATAGCTGCCGGAACCAATTACCGGCTTGATTAAGTTTTTTAAAAGTAATTTTCTTATTTCCGATAGTTCCGTTTTTTCGTCATGTTGGCAGGAAACAACAACTGCGCTTACTTTTTTTCCTTCCACGGTAACTTGAGATTTGCCGTCCGGTCTTAACCAGGAAAATTGTGGATTTTCTCTTCTTAATTTCTCCAATCCCCCAGTTAATTTGTGCGCCAAGACTACGGGCAGGGGCAGTAATTCGTGGGTTTCGTCAGTGGCGTAACCATACATAATGCCTTGGTCTCCGGCTCCGCCTGTGTCCACTCCCATAGCTATATCGGGTGATTGCCGGCTTATGTTCACGACTATTTTTGGCTTGTCTTTGTAGCCGATTTCTTTATAAACTTTATTAACCAGCGAGGGAACATCTACAGATCCTTTGCTGGTTACTTCTCCGCCGACAACTATCAATCCGCTGGAACCAAAAGTTTCCACAGCAACTCTGCTTTTGGGATCTTGTTCCAAAAATGCATCCAATATGGTATCTGAAATTTGGTCGCAGATTTTGTCAGGATGGCCGGAGGTTACGCTCTCGGCAGTAAATAGTTTAGGCATAGAAAGATGTTATCAGATAGACTGGCAACGTCAATGCGTCACAATACAACCCTTGACATATCTCATAGGATATACTAAACTCACAATTAGTTCACGGGCTTAAAAAGTGGGGAGAAAAAGTATGGAGTATGAAGTAAGGTACGATGGTCGTTATAGAAACGATGTTCTTGACTGGAGGCATAGAATTAACGCCAGAAAAGATTGTGATGCTATTATTAAAGCGGCGCGATATGTAGATGCTTTAAACAAAGAAGCTGTGAAAAAAAGGACGAGTTGTACTTATAAACTTACCGATATTTACAGGATCAGGAAAAAGAGAGTCATGGTAATCAAGGAGAAATTTACTTCAATTTGGCCTAGCCGATAACATCGGCTTTTATTTTTGCCATTTTTTATGTTATGAAATTTAAAATGAGTGAAAATATTTCAAAAAAAGAGTGGGCAATTTTGGGGGGCTTGGTTATTGTCGCTTTTTTGTCTTTTTCTTTTGGTGGTAACGACGGGCTTTTGCATATCTGGTTTCTTGATGTCGGCCAAGGAGATGCGATTTTTGTAGAGACTCCAAGCGGCAAGCAAGTTTTGATTGATGGCGGGCCGGACGAAACTATTTTGCAGAGATTGGGCGAAGTGATGCTTTTTTATGACAGGACTATAGATTTGGTGATTAACACACACCCGGATGCCGACCATTTGGCTGGTCTGTTGAGTGTTCTGGAAAGATACAGAGTGTCAGTAATTGCCGAAACTGGTATGGCCTGCGAGACCTCTTTGTGCGCCGAATGGAAAAATTTGAAAGCTAACGAGAATGCGGATTTGATAAATCTTGTTCTTGGTCAGGAAATTGGCGAAGGTGACGATGTTCGTTTTTTAGTTTTACATCCTTTTGAAGATGAAGCGGGCAAAACTTTTACCAAAAGAAACAACGGCGGAATTGTTTTGAAACTTATCTTTGGCGCGCAGTCGGTTTTGCTTACCGGCGACATTGAAAAGCAGGTTGAAAATAAGTTGGTTTCGGCTGGGGTGAACATAGATTCGGACTTTTTAAAGATTGCCCATCATGGTAGTAAGACTTCCAGCACGGAGGAGTTTATTAAAAAAGTCAGCCCTTTGGCGGCTTTTATAGAAGTTGGGCGTAACAACAAATACGGACATCCTACGGAAGAAGTGATAAACAGGCTTGCGGATTTTAAGATTCCGTATTATCGTACAGATATAGATGGGACGGTTGAACTTGTTTTAGACGAAAGAAGTTACAAAATTAAAAGAAGGTAGTCAGAACTTGTCGGATAACACTTTTTCCGGATGCTCGTTTCTTTCCAGCGAAGAAACTCACTCTTTGCAGTCTGTGGATTCCCCCTTCGGGGGACCAGCTCACCGCTTTTTCATCTTATTCTGCTGAATGGGCTGAAAAAGCGGCTCGCGAGCAATCCACAGCCTGCAGAGCCTACAAAAGTATTATCCGACAAGTTCTTAGTTATTAACCATGTCTGCTCAACTTCAACGCACTTTAGTCTTGCTTAAACCCGATACTATTAATCGGGGGATTGTTGGCGAGATTTTGCAGAAATTTGAGAGAGTTGGCGCAAAAATGATCGGTCTCAAGCTCATACAGTGCGATGAAAAAACCGCGATGTGCCATTATGGCGAAGACGTTGTTCGCAGGCGCGGAGAGCACATCAGAAAGCTGATGGTTGAGATGCTCACAACGAGTCCAGTCGTTGCTATCGCTTTTGAGGGTGTAGAAATAGTTGAAGTGGTGCGCAAACTTGTGGGCGAAACGGAACCTAAAAAAGCCGCACCCGGGACAATTCGGGGTGACTATGCCCATGTTTCTTATGCTTACTCTGACGCCAAAAAAATCGGGGTTTTTAACTTAATACATGCTTCGGCCAATCCGGAAGAAGCGAAAACTGAAATTGATGTTTGGTTTAAGCCGGAAGAGTTGGTGAATCACAAGCCTTTATATACAAAGTATGTTTTGAGAGAAGATGACTGACGTTGGTCTGATGACGGTTGCTTTTTACGGACGCTCGCTTTTTTCCAGCGAAAAAGCTCGCTCTTTGTAAGCTGTGGATTCGAAAAGAGTACTTTCCGACCAGCTCACCACTTTTTCATCTTATTCTGCTGAATGGGCTGAAAAAGCGGCTCGCGAGCAATCCACAGCTTACAGAGCCTACAAAAGCAACAGTCATCAGACCAACCAACAAGAACTTGCAAAAACTTGATCCAAAACTGCATATTGTGGCGGCGACGGCAATTATTGTAAAAGATAATAAATTTTTGATTGCCAAAAGAGCGTCTTGGGAAAAAGCTTTTCCTGACAAATGGACCGTTCCGGGCGGCAAATTGAAGTTTGGTGAATATAAACTGGAAAGAATCGCATCTGGTTTTCCACAGCAATACAATGTTGTTGACTGGCTGGTGAGGAAGGAAGTTCAAGAAGAAGTCGGCTTGGAGATAAAAAAACCTTTTTATCTTTGCGATCTCGTTTTTGTCAGGCCCGATGGTTTTCCGGTCGTCACCCTTTCTTATTGGGCGCATTATAAAAGCGGCAAAGTTAAACTTTCAAAAGAAATGACAGACCATGCTTGGGTTACTGTTAAGGAGGCTAAAAAATACGACTTGATTGACGGTATCTGGGACGAGTTGAAGATGGTTGATAGTATTTTGAAGAAAAGTTAAAATATTATTGGAGGCTGGACTGGTTTGAGGTGAAGATTTAGGACATTTAATTTTTCTAGGGAGTCTTAGAGGCCACCTCATATAGAGTTTTTCCGGTGAGATTTCTTTGTTTGAAATTTCCGAAGGAAAATTTTGCGGACACCCACTTAATTTTAGCTAAATTCTTAACCTCTGACTGGTTTCAGTCTCCAATTAAAAATCCCCCATTGGGGGATTTTTTTAATCTTTGCTTTAGACTTCGTCAAATAAAAATGGCGGTTTGAAAAAATGTCCGGTGAGCAGGTCTTTATAGCTTTTTGGATACTTAAGCCATAAAGCGGCGGCAACTGAAGACAAAAGAGCGTTGCCGTCTTGAGGGGTGAAACATCGTCCATGAATTTCGTGTCCATTGTTGATGACTTGAATTGTCGGTAGACAAACCACTGTTTGGTTTAAGATTCTTCCATAGTGGCCGTGGTCTCGGCCGGTGCTGAATACTTGATTGTTGGTCATTTCGTAGGTAACGGCGGTAAGCGGGTTTTTGCGGAAGCGGCGCTCTACCTCTTCTTTGTCAACTTTTTCCCGAAGAGTAACTTCAAAGTTCACCACGTGCATATAGGAGTTGTTGAAAGTGTCAGCGACCGTGTGAATATCAAATTCTTTTTCAGTTACGGTAGCAAGAACTCTGGCGGCGTCGGCTCCTTGATGAGACCCGTACTTAGGGTCGCTTGGTTTGCTAGTCTCTGCTCCGATAGTAGACTCTGATTGAGAAATATCGCTTGCTCGGCGCGCCAGGTAAAATCTTGCTCTGACTAAATTATCAAAATTCCACTCTTCAATTCCGTTACTCGCCGGATTAAAGGCCAAGGTTTTAAGCAGGCATAAAACTTGGTGAGTGTTACAGCTGACCACCTGAATAAATTTGTCTGTTTCCGGTATGAGAGCTTGGTCGTTAATGCCAAAAGCAAGGGGCTTTCCAAATCCGGTTTCCGACCCTTGAGCAATAAAACCAAACTTGCCGGCGAGGTGTTGGTAGTATTGTTCTTTGAGTCTTCGGGCGATTCCTTTGTCGGTGCAGTCTACAATAACGTCGGCTTGGTTTAGCGCTTGGGTAAAGGTGTGGCTTGGCGCGAGGCCGGTCGGTGACAGAAGTTCTTTAAACTCATCCACTCTTTCTTGGTAGACTGCCAGCTTTGCTCCTTCGCGCAGAAGCAGTTCCAGTCTTCCGCGGCATTTTTGTTCCGGTTTATTTTTATGAAAGATTACTTCGTCGAAGCCCAAATTTTTTCTGGTAACCAGAAAGAGCCTTATCAGCGGACTGCCGATTGTGCCTGTACCCACGACCAAAATTTTCATTTTATCCCCCTTTTTGTAAGTGTTTTAAAAGATCGTTTACTATCAAAATATTAAGCTTCTCAGATTTTAAATGCAACAGCGTCTCTACGTTTCTATTGACTTTTTACCGGCAAAGCATTATAATTAATAGAATAATTAGTCTTTACTTTTGCTTAGCATTGCGCTAACTTAGTAGATTAGTAAATTAGTCTTAAATTATGCAGAAATACTCGATAAGCAACAAAAAGCTTTTATTTTCAAGTCTAACTATCTTGTCTCTCGTATTTTCTCTTTTGCCTCTTAACGGCAATTTTAGCGTTCAGGCAGATGGTCCCAGATGTTTTTTAAACTGGGGTTATCCGACTTTAGCCGATGGCAAGGGGGTTAGGCGTATTGGCGATTTATCCAATGTAACCATTGAATTTCAAGGCTTTTCTCCAGATGAGACGGTTGTCCTTAAGAATACTAACTTGAATAATGGCGATACTCGTTCTGCGCCAATAACCGTAGATGACTTTGGTAGCTTTAACTACCATGACATGACTCAAGTTCGTGCTGATGAGTATCTGCCGGGCGCCTACAAGACGGAGGTTGTTGACGCTTGGCATCGCGTTTTGGCTACCTGCAACAGAAGTTTTGTGATTTTGTCTAACGCTACTACTACAACTACTATCCCAACCACAACCACTACGACTACTGCACCCACTACCACTACAACCACTATCCCAACCACAACTACAACCACGACCGTCCCGCCTACTACTAGCACCACAACTACAACTGTCGCGCCAACGACTACAACTACAACCATATCACCGACAACCACTACTACAACCGTCACTACCACAACCATTTCTCCGACAACTACCACTACCACCATTGCGCCAAGATCAATCAATATAATTTTACCAAGAGATGGCATTGAAACTTGGGAAAGAGGAAAAACCTATCCTATTGTCTGGCAGTCTTCGGGTGTAAATAAGGCGCATCTAAGATTTAATCTGAATGGCGGCGCGATTTTTGATGTGCCATTAAGCAACAACCCGGGCGCTTATGATTTTACCGTGCCTTATTACTACACAACCGGTTTGGCTAAAGTTTACGTCGTTGATGGTGATAATCAAAATACCTTCTCTGTCAGAGGGGTGCAAATTTCAGACTCTTCCTTTCCGACACCTACTGCTACACCGACCCAAAACAATGCCTCTTTAGATTTGAGAACTTTTAACGTCAGAAACATTTCAAGAGGCCAATCTTCCTTCAGTCAAAGCGTTTCGGTTGAAAGAGGTGATGAGCTGGAGTTTTTCATCAACGTTTCCAACTTTTCTTCAACTTTTGCAAGAGACGCTTGGCTTGAAGTCAACTTGCCTTCTTATCTGACCTTCACGCCTGACTCCCTGATTCTTAGAGGCGGCCGTCTTTTAAACTACGATTTTGACGGAGTCTTTTTGGGCAATCTTAGTCCCGGAGACCAGCAAGAAGTATTCTTTCGCGCCAAAAGCGTGGGCTATCAAAACGGCACTAATCAAATTTACGCCAACCTTTCCGGCTCTAACTTTAGCTCCACCAGCAGAAATGTAACTGTTTATCAAAACGGCGGCTTTACGCCCACGCCGACACCTAACAATTCCAGCTTTGTTTCCATCAGCAAATTGGGCAAAAATATTTCAAGGGGCGATACTAACTGGTTAAAAACGGTTCAATCTGAACCGGGCGATATTGTGCAATTTTCAATCATGCTTACCTCTAATGGCGGTGTGACTGCCAGAAATATATATGTCCGTGACTTTCTTGATGGTTTACTTGAGTTTGTTCCGGGATCGGTTGTGATTAACAGCGTCTCATCCTCGGATTCCTTAGTTAATGGCAACGGTTTGTATGTCGGCGACATTTATCCGGGCGATATAAAGTTTGTTAAGTTTCAGGCTCGGATTGCTTCAGCCAGCCGTTTCCCAAGAGCTAACACGATTATTTCCAACAGAGCCGAAGTCAGGGGGAGCAATATATCAACTCAAAGCGACGACTCCAGCGTTAACGTTTTCAATCGCTTTGTTAACTCAACCCCAACCCCAATCCCAACTTCTTCACCGTCGCCGACAACTCCCGTGGTGATACAACAGCTTGTCTATGTAAATTCTAATTTTGTTGACGTTATCAAGCTCGGAAAAAACTTAACGGCTGGACAGAAAACAGCTACCAAACAAATTACTGCCGTTCCCGGCGATGAGCTGGAGTTTCAAATTAAAATCACTTCAACCAGTCCCAGAAAGGTTAGCAAGGTTTTCGTCAAAGACTCTCTTCCTGAACAAATTGATTACATATTCAACTCCAGCCGTATGGTACCGAGCTCGTATTTTGCCGGCTGATGAGTTTTCCGACAGAAAAGGCAAAGATCTTGAGGTTGAAAACTCTGTAACCGTAACCGGTGAAAATATGCCTCAAACCAGTGATGAAGTTAAGATTCTGATTGATTTACGGGGAACAAGGAACTTGCTGGGCGGACTTTTGTCTGCCGGCGGTAACTGGCTTCTGCTGATCTTGGCGGTGGCCGTGGCATTGGTTCTATTTTTTCTCCTTAGAGAAGAAAAAAAGAGGTCTAGAAACGGATTTGCTTCTCAACCTGCGGCCTTAGACAGATATCAAACAAATTAATGAAATCAAAAAGACACCGAATGGTGTCTTTTTGATTACCCTTGCTTAATAAGCAAATTAGTGCCACGATTTAGTCCGAAGTTTTACAAAGGAGACAGGATGACAAAGATGTGTCTTTTGAGAGTTTTGATTATTTCGTTGGTTTTTATTCTGTTGTTTTTTGTCGGGAGTTCGGTGTCGGCTCAAAAAATGACCATAGATCCGGTGTTGCCCAAGGGCTTTAAAGACTGGCCTCATAAGTTTGAAAAATCAAAGAAAGTCAACGACAAAAGCACTCTTACTTTAAACATCTACGCCAAAAGAAAAGAAGGAGAGTTAAACCTTTTGAGGACATGGAGTGTTAACGGCCAACTTGTGCATTCAGTTTTTATGGAAAGCGGTACCGGCTTGAATGGTGACGAGGGTGGGTGGTCGGATCAGTATTGGCTTGGAGACGCCAGTGGTTACATAAGCTGGAACTGGGGGGTTAGGTCTGACCCAAAAGACACAATCAAATTTCCGACTAAAGATGAGTTGGATGTAATAATGAGCATTTTCATTGGTAACATTAAAAATAAATTTGACTTTGATTTTAACGAACAAGTTAATGAATTTGATTACGATTCAGACTTAAAACGACTTATATTAGAGACTGTTCAAGAAGAAAAGTCCAAGTAGTTACCCGCACTCAATGCGGGTTTTGTTTTATTCAAATTATTGATACAATCTATGGCTTTTTGTCTTTCAGCAAGAAGTATAGCGCAAGCGGTGCGCCCCAGTTAGCCCAGCGTTCTATAAAGTCCCAGATTGGCATGCCGACAATCGGGCGTATTAGAGCCGTCCAAAATCCCCAAAACACCATCCACAAGAGCAAGGGACGCAGGGGCTTAATAAGGATCAAGATTGCCAACGCAATATCAATAAATCCAAATATGAGTAGTAATGTGGTGGCGGTCTGAACATCAGAGATGCCGAATTTTGCAAACCATCCGACCCAATCCTGCTTGCCTTGCAGGGCAAACACGCCGTGTCCTATAAACTCACCGGCAACGGCGATCCGAAGAATCCATTCTGTTTTTTTATTCATGATTGTTATTTATGTTAAATTAATTATTTAAGGAAATGGGACTGTCGCTAGTGCCTATGTTAAAAAGTTTAATACTTGGTCTAGTTTATTTTTAGGAAAAAGGTCACTCGGTTTAATTTCTATAAGTTTTATTTTGTATTTTTTAGACAATCTTCTTTTCTTGTACACTATTTTTGTATATTCTTTGTGTTGTCCTTCTAAACCAAAAAATTCTATAAAAAAGTTATTTGTCACAAAATCACAGGTCATCTTTTTAAATTCAGGATACGGAACGCTTCTTTTGTGAGATATATTTTTATAGTAAAACCAGTCATCAATTATTTTTTCAGCTAGCGAATCACATTTGTGTCCATCTCGAGAAATATATTTTTTGGCAAACATGACCGGGTTTGGTTTGAATCCAGCCGCTTCAACGGCTTTATTCCAAGTACTGTAAAAACTTCTTGCTTTTTTATACAAACCGTACATTTCTCTTTTGACTGGAATTCTACCATTCTGTATCCAAAATTTACTTAATTCTTCAAGCACTTCTTTTTCTACAATTTTAGGGTCTTTCTTTTTTGTCGAAGCAGCACAAATTCTTGAGCAATAAACCTGTTGTTTGTTCCCATAAAACTCTTTATTGCAATTTCTTATTTTACAAACTTTGGGTGGATTTTTAAGTTTTGCGGTTCTGTTTACAGATCTATTACTTATTGTGGCCGCACATGACTGCGAACAGTAGTTGTGAGGCGAAAAATGACCAGGAACTCTGAAAAGTTTATTCTGACAAAGAAAGTTTTCACAAATCAACGCAACTCTCTTGGTTCTAAATCGAGATTCGCATATTTTTGAACAGAAGAAATTATAACCTAATTTACGGTTTTCATTGATGTGCCTAACTTGTTTGTAGAAATATTTTTTACAAAACTTACAGACGACTTTCTCGAGGTTTAGCATACTAAAAGTATACCATAATTTGTCGGGCCAGGGCGAATCGAACGCCCGCTAAATCGACCCCATCGACTCGTACTACCATTATACTATGGCCCGAAAACCGTCGCTTAGGCGGCGGTTTTGGTGAGAGATTTTATACAAGAAGTGCAAATTTGCATTCTTTTGCCTTGGACTTTTGCCCATTGGAGATTCACGTTTTTGCGATAGCGATTTACCGGATTATAATTACCGCGCAAAAGCTTGCGTTTGTTGGCCATCATTGATTTTTTTCCGCAAGTCGGACAGCGAGTTGCCATGGTTTTATAGTATTCTTTACACAATAATCTAAAAGTGATATTTTTTCAAGCGGTTCTTTTATGGTAGTATTTAGGGAAAATAAAACCAATGGAAACATCAATAATTTTTATAGCAGTTCAAATTTTGGTTGTTCTCTTTTCTATCGTCTTGCATGAAGTCGCTCATGGAGTTGCGGCTAACAGTTTGGGTGATCCAACCGCTAAAAATCTTGGCAGACTGACACTGAATCCGTTTAAACATCTGGACCCTTTTGGTTCTGTGCTTTTGCCTTTAATGACTTTTTTTATCGGCGGTTTTATTTTCGGCTACGCCAAGCCGGTGCCGTATAACCCGTTTAACTTGAGAGATCAAAAATATGGTCCGGCAAAAGTTGCCGCCGCCGGTCCGGCCACCAATATTGCGTTAGCGGTTCTGTTTGGTTTGATCCTACGTTTTTTGCCGGCAGGCGCGGTCTCGCCCCAGTTTTTGCAGCTGCTTAGCTTTATAGTTTTCATGAATTTGGTTTTGGCCATCTTTAACCTGATGCCGGTTCCGCCTCTGGATGGGCACTGGCTGGTTCTGACTTTTGTGCCCGATAGATTTGCTCAATTCAAGGAGAGCTATCAACGCTTTGGCTTTTTCTTATTTATATTGTTTGTGCTTTACGGTTTCCCGATTGTATTGCCTATTGTTTTTTGGATGTTCGGGCTAATTACAGGAACTTGAGTTCATTTTTAAATTTTAAAACCGGCCATGTAGCCGGTTTTTACTTATTTTAAGGAGTGGCGCTCAATATTAGCGAGGATATCAAAAAGGCTAACGCAGTATCCTCGGTGTAAGTTTCGCCAGACTTAGCCGCTTCGTCAGTGAGATCGCATAAAAGATCATCAAAATTGTCCATAACGACTTTTTCCTCTGGTGTCGGATCTCGTAAAGGAACAGCCTCAAAACCGTATTTTTCAATTAACTTTTTTGTTGTTTCGTTATGATAAAGCACTTTTATTTTTGGCATATCTGCTCTCTCCTTTTTGTAAGAAGAACCAGTTTAGAGCCCAGCATAAAGCCAAATGAGTGTCAACAATTTGTTATGGTTCAATAGCTTGTGACCACCCAGAGGTGTAAGTTGCTATGTATATGGCATATACAAACAACCCAAATCTGCCTCGTGTCAGAATGCAG
>JACOZX010000035.1 GCA_016181105.1 Candidatus Yanofskyibacteriota bacterium | reverse complement strand
GTCTAATCTGAAAAGGTTATTTGGCAAGTATGACGAAAAAATCTTTTCCCCTTATTACACCGGTCTTGCCGACAGAACTGTGCCGGACAACGACCGCCCCCTGCATTTCATAGTCGGCAACAGCGTCTCCGTGTTGATATATTTAGCCACAATAGGCAAAGCTTCAAAAATTGTTCTGTTTGGAGCAGACGGCTATGCGGCAAGCAAAGACGCCAAAGAAATATATTATCGTCCAAAAGAATACGGCGGAGAATCGCAGAGACAACTCATAGAAAACACCAACAAAGGGTTCAACCCGATTATCCGCCTCGGCTTGCGGAACATCTATAAAACCCACCATCTTGAACCAGTCCCTATTTTAAATTGCTCTGAAGTCAGTTTTCTAACTCCTTTTCCCAAGGCCTCCTACAATGACAGCTTTGACTTCTTGTTGGGCAGAAAAAATATCAAAGAGATATCCGACCTCCGCACTCCGACTGCTTCTATAATTATTCCCGATTCCGGCGATGAAAAGGAAGCGCAAGATACCTTAAAAAACATTGCTGAACAATCATATTCAAATTACGAAACGATCGTTATCAAAAGAAATTCAAATTTTTCAGATACCATGAAAAGCGCCTTATCTTTGGCCAGAGGGAAATATATCTTTTACCGTCCGGCAGGCAATGGCTATCCGGACCGCGATTGGGTCAATTCCTGCTTAGAAATACTGGAAAACAGACCCCAGCTTTCTTTGGTGTGCGGCATATCTGAAAATCAACTCATTGATTCTCCTTGGCGGAAAAAAAAGTTTATTTATTATTGGCTCAAAAGGAAAAGCTTCTTCCCCTCAAATATAACCTGCGTTCGAAAACAAGTCCTGGAAAAATGCCTGTTTCAATCCGATGGAGCCGGAAAAGAAGATACTGAATCTGAAAACTGGCTCAATTTTAACCTGCGCTTCAATATTGACGGTTATTTGCCTGCCTTCATCCCAACAACAGCTCCCGCCAGTTTCATGCAAGATCCGAACTTGTATGAAAAATACAGGCGTAAAATTGACAATTACAAATATCGTTTAATTTTCAGAAAAGCGAAACATTGTTTCAGAGACGGCGACAGCAACATTCTGCCCGGTAAATTTTATTTGAGCGTGTTTTTGTTTTATGACATCGCCAAAAAACTCAAAAACAAGTTGCCCCGCCCCCTGCTTTCCCGTTTAAATATCGCCAGACAACTTGTCAGAAAGTTTTATCAAAAATAAAAAAACCGCTAAACACGGTTTTTAAAAAAGCCTGTCGTTCTCTTTAACCGTCAAAACCGCTGATTTTCTTTTTGTTTTGAAAATGCCAAAGATACCATTCATAAGCAATCATAATTCCTTCTTTAAGTCCGGTCTTGTGCTTCCAGCCCAAATTCCGGCATTTTGAAGAGTCAAGAAGTTTTCTGGGCACACCGTTTGGTTTAGAAGTATCCCAAACTATCTTACCAGTATAACCTACGACTGACCTAACGATATCCGCCAACTCGGCAATGCTGTAATCAATACCGGTGCCGACGTTGACCAATATTTCACCCTGCGCAATCTCGCTTTTTGAGGGATTAAAATTATCCATCAGGAAGACGCTGGCATCGGCGGCATCATCGGCAAAAATAAACTCCCTTCTCGGAGAACCGTCGCTCCACAAAACAACTTCCGGCAATCCGTTTACCGCCGCATGGTGAAATTTTTTTATCATATCCGGCAAAACATGAGCCCGCCAGTCTTCAAAGTGGTCATTTTTACCGTACATGCTTGCCGGAATTGCGGCAATAAAATTAGTCCCGTACTGCGCATTAAACGCCTGGCACATCTCAATACCAGCAAGTTTTGCCATCGCATAAGCCCGACTGGTCGGCTCTAAAGAGCCGGTCATCAAATATTCTTCCCGTATCGGCTGGGGGCATTCTCTCGGATAACAACAGTTGGCGCCAAAAAACAAAAGTTTTTTCACGCCGGTAATGCAAGCCGCCCGCATCACATTCTGCTGGATGACCAGATTTTCTTCCAAAAACTGAACGGGGTATTTGATATTTTCAGCGATACCGCCGACTTTCGCCGCCACAAAAAAAACATAGTCAGGGCAGACTGTCTTTAAAAATTCTACAACAGCACACGGATCCAAAAGATTGAGAGCGAGCCTCCCAAGCGTAAATAAATCATAGCCGTCTTGATTGAGCCGCCTGACTAAAGCCGAACCAAGCAAACCGGTGTGGCCAGCAATATAGACCTTTGAATTTTTATTCATCACACCCCCCTTTTTTTTGTCTCAAACATTTTCAACCTTCTCATCGCCAAAAGCGTAGTGCTGGCTGAATAGGATTGCACCATCTCGCGTTCAATTAACTTGAGCCAATCGCTTAAGTTGACAAGAACGACTTTTAAAAATTCGCTCTTATCTAAGCTTTGGCTGTTAACTACCAGCGGACATTTTGCTACGCCAATAAAAGAAAAGTTCCTTGCGTCCAGACTTCTTGCGGAGACAGGCATACCTTTTGAACCTAAAGACACAACTCTTTCAAGAACTATTCCGCTTTCATCTTCAAACTCCCTTTTAGCGCAAACAGCGGGATCTTCGTCTAATTCCAGATTACCGCCCGGCAGATCAAAGATTATCTCCCCACAGCCGTGCTGAAATTCAGCGCAGACAGGCACAAAATCCTCATCCAACACAGTAAAAACCCGCGTTCCACTGCCGCCAGTCAAGTGAAAACCCTTAAAGACTTCCCCGTTTGGATTTAAAAATTGAGAAATCTTTGTCTCAAACCTGCGTTTGATTTTTATCTCCTGACTGGTTAAGTCAACTTCCTGATAATCTTTAACTGCGACAGGATTTGCAATTATTTTCCAGCTTGCGATTCCCAACGATTTAACAACTTCTAAAATGTTATCGGCATTCGCCAAAGGTAAACCATATTTTGTTTTCAAACCTTGCTCCGCCTATTAGGACTTTTTTGTAAAATTGCTGGCTGAAATATTACACAACCGGACACAAAAGTCAACCTGTGTTGATAAAATTGAGTTGACACCTTTTGATACTTTCT
>JACOZX010000049.1 GCA_016181105.1 Candidatus Yanofskyibacteriota bacterium | reverse complement strand
ACCCCGGCTTGGCCAGTTCAATTTTAGAAAAAAGCTTGCTGAATTTTTTGTCTTTTTTCAAATCCGACAAAATTTCCTCGCCCGCACTCATGGGGCTTGTCTGCTTCTCCCCCGCTAAAACAAGGGGCAGATTGCTTGAATAATCGCCAAATCCAGCCGGCGCAAAAAAAACGTCAAAGTTAACGCCTTTAGTCCCCGCCTTTTTTAATCTTTTTTGTATTTCTTCCCTAATCATATCCAACTCAATAGTATCATTTTGCCCCTCATAAAGAAAGATTTGAGTCCTGTCAGGGTCATCCTGACAGGACTCAAATGTCAAGGATTTTACCTTTGTACAAATTGTGCTAATATAATTCCATGCAATCAGATGAAAAACAAACAATTGAAATTGTAAAGAAGGTTACGCCGGCTGTGGTCAGCATTGGCGTCAGTAAAAGCTTAGCCCAGGTCAAAGAAATGGCTCTTGGCCCTTTTGGACCCGGCCTAAGCCCCTTCTTGTTTGGCGGCCGCAACACTGAAATTAAAAACGACGAGACAGAAAGTCAAAAAGTTAAAATCGGGGGCGGTTCCGGATTTATAGTAGATCCCAACGGAATCATACTGACCAACAAACATGTTGTTATTGATACGGAAGCTGAATATACAGTTACCACAAATGACGAAAAAGAATATCCGGCTAAAATCTTGAGCCGAGACCCGGTCAACGACATAGCCATATTAAAAATTGATACCAAGAATCTTCCCACGGTTAAACTTTCCAGTTCCAAGATTGAACCCGGCCAGACAGTATTGGCCATCGGCAACGCCCTGGGTCTTTTCTCTAACACGGTTTCCAAAGGCATAGTCTCCGGTTTGGCCAGAAAGATTTCTGCCGCTATGGGTGGAGCTGAAGGCGAAGGACAGCCTCAAGTAGAAGAACTGCGCGGAGTTATTCAGACAGATGTGGCAATAAACCAAGGAAACTCCGGCGGACCGCTGATAAATACTGAAGGGGAGGTCGTGGGCATAAATACAGCCGTGATTTTTGGAGCGCAAAATATTGGCTTTTCAATACCGGTGGAATGGGCTAAAAGAGATTTAGACGATCTGCATAAGTTCGGTAGAATTGTCCGGCCATATATCGGTCTCCGCTATATCATGCTCAACAAAGATATTCAGAGAAGATATAAATTACCGGTTGATTGCGGCGCTCTGATTGCCCAAGACCACATACCCGGCAGTCATGCCGTAGTTAAAAATTCCCCAGCCGACAAAGCCGGTCTCAAAGAAAACGATGTAATTTTAGAAATAAACGGCAAAAAACTGGACGAAAAGAATGACCTTGGCGACATGATACAGCTTTTGAAAGCCGGTGATGAAGTTAACCTTGCCTATTTCCGTAAAAACGAAACCCACAAGACAAAATTGACACTGGAGGAGAGAAAATAAGAAATCCCGCCGCCGGCGGGATTTAACTCTAATCCTTACTCTCACTACGAGGCAAAAAAGATTTTAAAAAGTCTTTTTGTTCTTGAGTGAATTTTTCAACCAAAATATTTTCGGCTTGCCCAATAAAACGCTCCCATGTTTTCCAAAAAACAACATGGCTCAACTCGTGAATAAGAGTTTCTGCTTCCTTGTCGCGATTACAGTGAATGCTTCTGGATGAATTAATAGTAATCTCTATACCATGCCCACCCGGTCCAACCTGGGGTTGCATTAACCCCCGAATAACTCTCCGATGAAGATTGTCCGGGTCTAAAAGCCTCTTTTTCCTTTTAACAGCCAGGGTTTCTTTTCTTAGAAAAAAAACAAACTGTTTAAAAATCCAATCAACCAGCTTATCCCCGCTAAGAGGGACTTCGCGCAAGGAAACCATAGCCCCTCCTTTTAAAGAACCACTAAAACCTTATAATATAAAAACTAACAAAAATCAAAATGGTTTATGCCACAAATCCAAAAGCGCACTTTGACTATAACATCTTAGAAGCTTTTGAAGCCGGCTTGGTTTTGTCGGGACAAGAAGTAAAATCCGTAAAAACGGGCAAAGTATCTTTAAGGGGGTCCTACGTAAAAATTTTAAACACAGAAGCTTGGCTTATTGGCGCCACAATTTCTCCATACCAACAAAATAATACTCCCTCCGACTACGACCCTCAAAGAACCAGAAAACTTTTGCTAAAGAAAAAAGAGGTAAAATACCTCTTTGAAAAATCGCAAGAATCCGGACTATCTATTGTGCCGCTTAAACTTTACGAAAAAAAGAACTTAATTAAACTGGAGATCGGCCTCGCCCGTGGAAAAAAGAAATACGACAAGCGGGAAAGCATGAAGAAAAAAGAAGAAGAAAGAAAAATAAGACGAGGGTTAAGTTAAAAGTTTGTCTAACTTTTTTATGTTCTCTTCAAAAAGCCTGCTTTCTGCCAAAGTCGGCAACTTCTCCAAAAGGTATTTCAGAACCACAACGAACATATCTTCAGATTTTCCGGCTTTAACTTCGTCTCTCTCGCGCATTGTGCCGAGCGGACTTTTGCCACGAGGGATATCTACCAGTAAAGCTCCAAAAGCTCTCTCAACCAACAAGATGTAGAAAGCTTTGCCAAAGGTTTCTCTTGTCTTTTTATTGCGGCATTTTTCCATAAAAGCCCGCCGCCAGTGCTCAATATCAACCAGAACATCCAGATGCTTTCTATCATAGCTATACATTAGGACATTCCAGACAAAATAGGCGGCTCCGTAAAATTGCGGGAAAAAAGCGATGTCGGGAGACGGCATATAAAATTTGCCGTCTTGAACCACAATATCGGTATTACCAAAGTTTCTGAAAAAAAGCTCCATTTCCAGTACGAGAGATTCTAAAAGGTTGGTATAAATAATATAATTAAACACGTCATCAGCAAGAGACGAAAAAAGATTAACTTTTTTCAAATTCTTTTTGTTTCCCACTTTTTCAGCCAAATTCTTCCACTTGTCTATTCTCTCTCTTAAAAAGCTTTCGGAATCTTTTTTTAAGTCTCCCCTTACTTCAATTTTGGAAAAAACATCTACCGTATTCCAATACAAACCGGCAATTTTACATTTTTCGCTCCACGATGAAGAGTCGGGAAAAAGCAACGGCCTTGAACCCTCAACTCTTTCTCTAACCACCCAAGAACGGACATTATAATTTCCCAGTTCCCAAACTTGAGGAAGAACAATACACGGTTCCAACCCAGACTCTTTTTCCGCTAAAGCATAGTCGCCTGCTTGTTTCAAAGCGTCAATATCAGCTGTCCCTTCTGGTCCAACAGTAAGAGTTGCCGGCCCCTTTTTAGTAAAGCCGTGGATAACCTTGCACTTATAATCATTTGGTCCAAGTTTTGGCATCCAGCCTTCACGGACGGGATCTTTTTTAAAACCAATTTCTTCTGCCACCTTCCTGTAAATTTTTTCCAGTTCTGACTTTGTCATGCTTAAATAGTACCTCTTTTATTTTTTAAAAAACATTGACAACAATCTAACATAGAAGTATAATCAGGTCAATCTCGGGGATGTAGGTTTCGATAGAGATAAAGTTCATTTAGAGGCAGGGGAAGAATGGCTATCACCTTCTAAAACTTTAGCCAAAACAAGAAGTGCCAATCAAAATTACGCACTCGCTTACGCTTAATATAGCTTGAGCCGTTTTGCCCTCAATTCTCACTAGAGGGACAAGGCGTCATTAGTGAGATATGTTGGCAGTCCACAGTCTTGAGGGCTGTCAATGAAACTAACCAAGACAATTGTCTGGTTATTTTGTTTGCTTCTATCTAGACAATTAAAAAAGCAAACTAACCCTGTAGTCTCTGATTGTCTTCGTCTTTAGACGGGGTTTCAATACCCCCATCTCCACATCATATAACAAAACCGTCGTTATGGCGGTTTTGTGGTTTAAAACAACCGTTAAAATGCGGGGGGATTATGGCTCTTCAGCAAATCCTTTTTCCAACTGAACTTTAACTCCAAACCGGGACAAGAATCTGTTTAAAGTTGATTCTTGGGTTACGCGAACCGGCAAAATCTCTATTTTAAAACCTATGGTCCGATCGACTTCCGTTCCGCCTGACAAAACAACATCATAAAAACCGGGTTCAGTATTCGGGTCTACATTCAGTTTAAACCGGACTCTGTTTCTCTGTCTGCCTAAATTAGTAATTCTTAAACTGTTATCAACCAAGTTGACATCACCGCCAGAAACATAAACTTCTTTAATGGTTGACAGATTTTTACCCACCACGCTCAAACTTGCGACCCTGCCGGCTTTTAAGGAAAAAGGCGAGACAGATTCAATGGTCAAAGGACCCTCTTCTCCTTCTTGATAAATTGTCAGCCAATTGGAAGCGGGTTTTGATATTACACCGCCGTTATTCTCAACCCCGACTCTGAACGCAAATGAGTTCTCTGCAAAAAAAAGATTTGAAAAACTTTCAATGTTAAATTCAATCAAACTGCCGTTATCAGAGTTAAATGGCCCGAAATAGTTTTCGTCCAACCAGACCTTGTTTTCGTCTAGAGAAAAATTACTGCCCTTAAAAACTATAGTATCACCGATTTTCCCGGCTAAAGGAGAGAAACTTTTGATCTTGGGCTTTTTGGTTACAATAGGAGCTTTAATGATAAAACTATTATCACACTCCGCCAGAACATTTTGATTAGAATCTACTATCTCGGTTTTATATGTTCCCACTTTATACTCGTCTCTTCTGATTGGGGTCCGGTCATAGACATCAAAACCGCCTTGAGCATTTACGGTTACCGGGGCTGACCTTGTTTCCCTGTTGTTGAGATTGGTGTTTTTGATAACAACTGTCTGGTTGGGTGAAAAACCTGAAAGCAAAATTCTTACATTGGAACGCTCTCCAATGCGGCGGATACCATCTCCGTCATCAGTTTTCGGATTGTCCCAGACCAAATTGCAAGTTAAATTTTCAGAATCTCCAACATCACCACCTGTCATTTGAACAGAAAAGTCCATCAAGCCATTGCTTGCTGTAATTTCTTTGGTTTTAGTGATAAGACCTTCCGAGCCTTGGTATTCGTAACGAGCTGTAAGTCCGCCCGGAATGGAATAAATATTGGCCGGCAACTTGATGGTGCGACCGCCATTGCTGACTTCCACACTGCTCCGTAAATTAACGCCATTAACTGTGGTTATTGTAGTTTCACCGATAGTGTTTTTTAGAAAATCAACAAATTCTTGGCCAAACACAACATCTCCGGCACTATTAGTCTCACCGATTTTAAGAGTACCCTGACCAGAACGATTCTGATATTCAGTGCGCGAACCGCCAGCTACGGTGGTAGAACAGCTGGGAGGCGGTCCGTCGGCGGGATGTTTAATATCTACAGAAAAAAAGACAAAATCACTGGACCTTTCGCCACGGGTTAAGTAGCCAACGTCATAGACAAAACCATTTGAGTCGGGTGTACCCTGAATGCGCAAAAAGTCGTCTAGGGTGAGGCGAAAGAAACCGGTATTAGTGGAGGTGGCAGTGAAGGGAATGTTTCCCATTTCCCCCATATACATAGACATTCCGGTTGGTCCAAAGTTGTTTCCATCCGCGCAAATAGTCCAATTACCCGGCGTTAGGCCGTTAAGCTCGGGTGTAAAGGTAGCCCCCACCAAAGCATTGACGGCCGGCTCGGGGATGGTGTTACCGGTTGTCATAACCACTACTCGGTCATTATCAAACACCTCCACATTGGCTAAGACTTCACCGGAGTTGCCGGTCACTTTGCCGGAAATATTTACTCGCGGAATAATTGCGGGAATTATAGTAGTTGTTGTTGTTTGACCAGTTTGCTGATTTCTTACCAAACACTGAAAATAGGAGCTACGGGCATCTTCATAACTGACGCCTTGAGCGTTAGTACTGGTATTACGGACAGCATTTGGTTCCGGATCACCGGGATTTGGCGGATTAGTAAAGTCAGCAGCCCGCGGCGATACGCACTGACCGGAATTGCCAAGCACGTCTTCTATACGGGTGCTATTGGCATTGTCACCGCCACAGGGATTGGGACCCCACAAACTGGACCAGGCTATACACTCCGGCCTAAGCGGAGCAGGGCCGGTATCCCGGCGCTGGCCACCGCCTTTTGCGGAACTTTCACTCAAGTCAACCACACCAAACCAAGAAAGGACGCTGTCAAAGATATTGGCTTCAGCATTAACAAAAACGCCAGGATTTGTATCAATGTGAGAATTAAAAGAAGCGACACCCGACACGGCCACAAACAAAGCGAGAACAATATATGGAACATATTTCATACTTTATATTTTAGTCCGATAATAGTTGAAGGGCAAGGGATTAAGTTACCAACAGGTTTATTTTTTTACAACATTAAAGCTGATATAATCAATCTAATGAAATTAAATACTCGTTTTTTACAGTTTCCATCCTCTTTCGCGCTTCTTACCCTGCCCTGCCAAGACAGCGCTAACTTGGGAGAATGCGTTTCCGGAATTTACTCCTGGAGTTTAACCGTGGTAGGAATAGTTGCTTTCGTGCAGATTGTCTATGCCGGCTGGATGTATTTGACTGCGGCCGGCAACACAAGCAAAACGGGCGAAGCCATGAAAAAAATATCCAATGCTGTCTTGGGTATTGTCCTGCTTTTTTCTTCTTATTTAATTCTAAATACCATCAACCCTGACTTGGTGGGAGGAAGCCTTGGGTTACCCAACTTAAAAGGAGACGAAGCGACCAAAATAGATTACGGTGATAACAGCAGTTCTACCACTACCCTGCTCAATGAATCCAGCACAACAACTACGACGACAAAGACCACAGACCCAAATACTCCTGATTGGTCCAGTGTTACTCCAAGCACACCACTAGTCGTCGGTTTCCGGGACTATCAACAGGCAGGAGAGATACTGGATCGCATCGGTCCCCAAACTAATGCTGAAATTTGTTTGGTTGGTTCCGGCTTTGCGCCGCCGAATATGGGAATGTACATAGGCGGACTCGGTACTTTTTCAATCACACCTCACACCACCACCAAGGCAACGCTTCGTCTTGACCCATTGCATCCCAGATTCTATCCAGCATGGCAAAACATAACGCAAAGCGCCAGCGAGGTCGGCTACTTTGCCAGAGGGGAATATCAGACCGACTTTGTCTTTGTTTATCTGGACATAGAAAACGGTTTGGGCACCGTACGCCCACAAAGACCCTGCACGGATTGAAGTTGAATAAAAAATATGTCAGCATCTCAAAATGCACAAAGGATTCTGGACTAAAAAACCACAGCAAGACAAAAAACCCAAAGCTAATCTACAAATAAGAGCTCCTCAACTGCGGGTTATAGACGAAAAAGGCGAACAGCTGGGAGTTTTGGATACGGCCTTGGCTTTAAAAATGGCGCACGAAAAAGATTTGGACCTTATTGAAATAAACCCGCAAACCAGCCCCCCCATTGCCAAAATCATGGATTATGGTAAATATATGTATCAAAAAGAAAAGGGTGGTAAGGGTAGTAAAGGCAAGAAAACTGGTTCGCAAGAAACTAAAACAGTCAGAATCGGCTTAAAAACAGGAGAACACGACTTAAGAGTTAAATCCGGTTTAGCCGACAAGTTTTTAGAAAAAAATAATAAAGTCAGGCTTGAGATTTTTCTCCGCGGAAGAGAGAAAGCCTTCAGGCCTATGGCGCGAGAAAAACTAAATTTTTTTCTAAGCTACATCACCTTTCCCCACACTATAGAAGATTCCATCAAATCAACCCCGACTGGATTCTCTTTAATGATCAGACCGGAAAAATAACCATGTCACACAAACTAAAAACAAACAAATCAGCTTTAAAGAGATTTAAGATTGGCAAAAATAAAATAATGCACCGCCGAGTAAATCAAAATCATTTTAACGCCAGAGACACAGGAGAAGAGACGCGAAGCAAGAGAGGCTACAAACAACTGCTTGGAACAAACGAAAAAGACATGAAAAAGATTCTCCCCTATTCTTAGTTTATATTTCTAAACCATGCCGCGAGTAAAAAGAGGTAAAACCGCAAACAAAAGAAGAAAAAATCTGCTGAAACACGCAAAGGGTTTTATGTGGACCAGAAGCACCAAGTATCGCCAAGCCAAAGAAGCTCTGCTTCACGCCTGGTCTTTTCAGTTTGCCGACCGCAAGAAAAAGAAAAGCAACTTTCGCCGGCTCTGGCAGATCAAAATTAATGCCGGAGCCAAAGAAAACGGCATATCCTACAGCCGGCTTATAAACCGCCTCAAAAAAGCCAAAATAGAACTGGACCGCAAAATGCTCGCCGATCTCGCCCACCACGAACCGGAAGTTTTTAAGAAAATAGTTGAGACCGCAAAATAAAATCCTCTTTGAAGAGGATTTTATTTTAGCAGGACTATTATAGAGAACCTTGGAAAACTTTGTTAGGGGAAAATTTATGGCTATTTTATTAAAAATCCGACTTTCTTAGAATTTAACATTTCTTAGAAAGCTCGAGTACTGCCATTTTTCTCTCCCCTCTTACCTATTTTGGATTTTCAAAGAAGTGGCTGTACTTTAGAAAGCATTATGGTTGAAAATATCAAGGCCAAGTTTTCCCCTCCCAGTGGCCCATCCGAAAAAGTCGACTTGAAACACCCACTACAGTTGTTTTAAAATTTCTAAATACTCTTCTACGGTCGTACCTAAAATACGAAGATTATTTCTAATTATAAATATTGGAATTTCATCATATATCGGAACAATCAGCGGGCGTTTTAACCCTGAACGGGTATATATTCGGTGACTACCTTTTTGACGCTTGAACTTGCAACCCAAAAACAAAAGAAATTTCTCAAATTCTTTCCAGGATATTGGAGTAAGTCTGGTCATTTATTATTAGTGAGCAAATGGCACTCTCACCGATTCCACGCCTTGAGAAATAACAACTGGCGGAATAAAATCTTCGTTTTGCTTTTTCCAGCCAAGATCTAATAAAACTTCCTCGAATGTGCCCATTTCCACAATTTCATTAAAGAAAATTTCAACAGCTTCGGTAAAGTTTTTTTTGACTTCTTCCAGGGTGGGTCCGGAAGTAGATAAATCCAGAGCTGGTGTATAAGCCACAAATTGATTGGATTCTCTAAGAAAAGAGACTGGCAAATTAAAAACTATAGATTTATTCATATGGAGACATTATATCATGAGTTTATTGTTTATTCAATGAACTCGTAAAACTCCTAAAAAGCCCATTAAATATACGCAATCTAGGCAATCCAGAGCAAAAGCGGAATTTTATTAAATCTATGGTGGAAAACTTTTCTTGGAACGGAAGTAATGTAGGCCTAGTATGGAAAAAGTCCTTCGACTTAATTGCCGAAAGGTTAATTTCCAATGATTGCAGCGCCAGCGGGATTCGAACCCGCGTACCAAGCTTGAAAAGCTTGTGTCCTAGACCAGGCTAGACGATGGCGCCATAACTTTCAAACTCTAACCCAAAAATTGAAGAAAATCAATAAAAATGATATTTTCCTACAATGCTTATTCTTGGCATTGAGACATCTTGCGACGACACGGCAGTAGCTGTGCTGCAAATTATAAGTGGAAAGTTGAAAGTTAAAAGTAGTGTTATCTCCTCTCAAGTTAAACTCCATGCAAAATACGGAGGTGTTTTTCCGTCTTTGGCGGCAAGAGAACATGAGAAAAATTTGCCTAAAGTTTTGAAGCTGTCCCTTAAAGAAGCCGAAACAAAAATTGAGGATATTGACTTAATCGCTGTAACCAGAGGACCGGGCCTAGAGCCATCTTTGTGGCGCGGAATAAATTTCGCCAATGATTTGGCAAAAAAATTTAAGAAACCAATTCTCGGAGTAAACCATTTGGAAGGCCACATCTATTCAAATTGGCTATCGTTGACCGAGTTGGATTACAAGTTGTTTCCCGCCCTGTGTCTCATAGTCTCTGGCGGACACACAGAGCTTGTTTTAATGAAAAGTCACGGAAAGTATAAAATAATTGGTGAGACTTTGGACGACGCTGTGGGCGAAGCCTTTGACAAAGTTGCCCGCATGCTTGGTCTAGGTTACCCTGGAGGACCCCTAGTCGCCTTGCGAGCAGACAAATTTAGATCAAAATCCGTCAAAGTTGAGATTAAATTTCCCAGACCAATGATACATTCAAAAGATTTTAATTTTAGCTTTTCAGGACTGAAGACGGCTGTTTTATACAAAACCAGGGAATTTACAAAATTAAGTCCGAAAATCACAGACCAAATTTGTTATGAGTTTCAAGAAGCGGCAATAGATGTTTTAATCTCAAAAACAATTAAAGCCGCGGGAAAATACAAAGTAAAATCGGTAATGCTTTCCGGCGGAGTTTCGGCAAATAAATTACTAAGAGAAAAACTATCTGAATCAGTTAAATCTCTAGAGTCCAGTCCTGCCACCGTTATTCCCGAAATGGCCTACACTACTGACAACGCGGCTATGATCGCCTTAGCCGGATATTTTAATTGGGAAGAAATAAAAATCGGTTTCCCTTCTTGGAAACCGACTAAACCAAACGCCAGTTTAAACTTCTGAACCCTTGAGCTTTTTTCTCATGGTCCAAATCTGCTTCAGAACTTCCCAAAAACTCGGCGGAGCCGGCATGCCTAAAGCTTCATAAATGTCCTTGTCATAAAGAAGTTTGACTTCTTTACAGTTCTGACAGATCAAATAGAGCAAACCGTTTCTTATGCCGTCGTTAGTATAGCCGTGTGGATAATCAACAGAGTCAACACCACAGACCGGACAGGAAAAAAGATAGAAATTTGAGTGCCCGGACCAGTTGGGCATGGTAAAACAACCGACTAGTTTTGGATCTTTGCCTACCTTAACTGTACTGCTCCAGCCAACGAAAATACTCTCTGCGTCTGCCACAAAAGTACATTTAGGACACTCGTGCGCCATTGATAAGTCCTTTTTTTAATATACAATAAAGCTAAAGGTAGACTAGCACTAAGTTAACACTGTGTCAATAGAACTTCCTAAAACTTACAATCCAAAAGATGTTGAGGATAAAATTTACAAACTCTGGCTGGAGTCGGGTTTTTTCAGTCCCTCCTCCGTTAAAGCTACGGCGGGCAAGCCAGAAAAAAAGTTTGTAACTTGTATAGCCCCGCCAAACATAACAGGGGAACTGCACATGGGCCATGCATTAGAACTTACTTTGCAAGATATCGTGGTGAGAATGAAAAGAATGCAGGGCCACAAAACCCTCTGGCTACCTGGCACCGACCACGCCGGTATCGCCGCCCAAAATGTCGTTGAAAAACAACTGGCCAAAGAAGGGCTTACCCGCCACGACTTAGGCAGAGAAAAGTTCCTTGAGAAAATGTGGCAATGGAAAGAAAAGTACGGCAATGCCATTTTGGACCAACTCAAAAAACTTGGCCTTTCACTTGATTGGTCACGCACCAAATTTACTATGGATCCGGAGTATCAGGAGGCCGTAAACGCAGCTTTTTTACACTATCATAAAAAGGGTTGGGTTTATCAAGGAGAAAGAGTAATTAACTGGTGCATAAGGTGCGCCACGGCGATATCTGATCTGGAGGTAAACTATATTGCCGAGAAAGGTAAACTTTATTACATAAAATATGGTCCTTTCACTTTAGCTACGACCAGACCGGAGACAAAGCTGGGCGATACCGCGCTCGCCGTACACCCCGACGACCCACGCTATAAAAATTATGTAGGCAAGGAACTTGAAATAGAATCCGTTGACAACAGTATTCCAGATGGTCAGTCCGTTCAAAAAAATAAAATTAAGATTATGGTTGTATCTGACGACAGCGTAGATCCTAAATTCGGCACCGGCATAATTAAAGTTACGCCAGCCCATGACTTGACTGACTCCGAAATCGGCCAGCGTCACAACCTGAAATCAATAAAAATTATAAATGAGCAAGGAAGAATGAATGAAAACGCCGGAATTCGTTACCAAGGACTAAAAACAAATCAAGCCAGAGAAAAGATCGTCGAAGATCTGCAGGCACTCGATTTAATTGAAAAGATTGAAGAATACAAACACAATGTTGGCCGCTGTGACCGATGCAATTCAGTGATTGAACCCCTGCCTTCAAAACAGTGGTTTTTGAAGATGAAAGATTTGGCGGAGATGGCGTTGAAAGCTGTAAAAGACGGCAAAGTTAAAATACATCCTGAACGCTGGATTGGTCCTTACGAAACCTGGCTTAAAAACATACGCGACTGGAACATCTCCCGCCAACTTTGGTGGGGACACAAGATACCGATTGACGGCGAAGAAGACGTTTTGGACACTTGGTTTTCTTCAGCGTTGTGGCCTTTTGCCACACTAGGCTGGCCCGCCTCCGCTAAAGCTTCGGCGGGTAAACCCAACGATTTTCAAGAATATTACCCCACTGATTTCATAACTTCTGACCGAGGCATTTTATTTTTATGGCAAACAAGGATGATTTTTTCAGGGTTAGAATTTACCGACAAAGCGCCTTTCAAAGATGTTTACATTCATGCAACGGTCTTAACTAAAGACGGCAAGAGAATGTCAAAGTCTCTCGGTACCGGTATCAATCCGCTGGAACTTATAGAAAAATACGGCACCGACGCTTTGCGTTTCGGATTGGCCTCGCAGGCAACCGGCCTGCAAGACCTACGCTTTGGCGAAGATTTATTGGTGATGGGTAAAAAGTTTGCCAACAAACTTTGGAATATCGCCAGATACACCTTGATCAGACTTGGAGAAAACTATGAACAGCAAGAAAAAACTCCCGACAACGAAATTTCAAGAAAAATGCAAGAGGTTGCCAATCTTACGACTGAAAGTATTGAAAGGTACGATTTCGCCGAAGCTGCCAACCGGATTTACCATTTTATCTGGCACGAAGTTGCCGATAAATTTATTGAAGAAACTAAAAATAAAGACGACCAAGAAACCAAAGACACCCTAGCTTACCTGCTTTTAACTTCACTCAAACTGCTTCATCCTTTTATGCCCTTCGTTACTGAAGAAATCTATGGCCAACTGACTTGGCTTAAAGAAAAACAACTGCTCCTAGTTGAGAAATGGCCCATAGATAAGTTATAATAGATGCATATGTCTATTATAGGAGCGTTTTCCTTGACAGCACTCGGCATTCTGCCAAGCCTTGTTTGGCTAAGCGTTTTCATTAAAAAGGATATTCATCCAGAGCCAAGATACTTAGTAACAAGAACTTTTCTGATGGGAATTATTGTAGCGCCTATCGCCGTCGGCTTGCAGTGGATTTTTGTAGGATTGGGTGAAAGCTTCCCTTCTCTCTCCGATGTCTTCTCCTTCCAGTCTCCTCACTTCTTTTTGTGGGCGGCTTTTGTTGAAGAAATAGTTAAATTCTTGGCAGTAAAATTTGTGGTCTTAAATAATCCGGAATTTGACGAACCAATTGACGCGATGATCTACATGATTACCGCTTCTCTTGGTTTTGCCGCCATAGAAAATATTCTAATCCTTTTCAGGTCTGTACCGGAGGGACTGGAGGGCGCTTTACAGCTTTGGATGTTGAGATCAGTCGGCGCAACATTATTGCACGCCTTAGCCGGAGCTTTGACAGGTTACTTCCTGGCAATTTCCTGGTTTTACCGTGAGCATCAAAAAAAACTTATCGCCATAGGCATTATTTTAGCCAGCATATTCCACTTCGTCTTTAATATTTTTCTCTTCTCTTACCAAAACGACCTTTGGGGAATTGTTTTATCTCTTTTATTGCTTGTTATATTTGCCGGCCTGATCCAAACGCTCTTCCACAAAATAAGAAACCGAATGCTTGCTTCTACGGTCTCAACATCAATAGTCAACATTGAGTATTAGAAACCCTTTGATATAATTTAGATATGAACCAAGAACTTTTCACTGAACTTGACGAAGCTTTAGCCGACCTGACAGCCTCAAAAAACAAAACCGGCGCAAACAAACCGGCTGACGAGGGCCAGTTGACTGTGGATGTTTACCAAAACAACAACGAAATAGTTATCCAATCCACTATCGGCGGCATTGACGGCAAAGATATAGATATTTCAATAGCCAAAGATATGGTTACGATTAAAGGCGTGAGGGCGAAAACAGAAAAAGTGAAGCAATCAGATTACTTTCATCAAGAAGTTTATTGGGGCTCTTTTTCCAGATCAGTCATACTGCCGGTTGATATAGACGTAGACAAAGCAAAGGCCTCCATAAAAAACGGCCTCTTAACTGTCCGCCTGCCGATACTGCAAAATAAATAAGCTGTCATCAGAAAGCCAAATTAATGCAGTATAAACTCTTAATTCCCATCATTGTTGTTTCTTTTTTGATCGGACAGGTTTCTTTGGTTACTTTCAAAAAAGTATCCGAAGAAGAACTCAAAAAAAGTTATACTACCAGAGCCAAGTCAGACGATAAATTTGCTTCTATTCTGGGCTCCCTTAAATCAGAAGAGCTGGTTTTGTCTTGGGGAAAAGCGCAAAACACACGCATTGGCATATCAGATTTAGTAACGGCATATCATAGAAACTATCACAAAAAAGAAAGCTTGCGCCTCAACTTCGAAAAATTGAGTGATTCTATAAAAGTTCTTGCTCCGGCCATTAATCAGCCGCCTGTGGACGCCAAGTTGGAGTTTTCACAAAAAGAAGGCAGGATTAAAGAATTTTCTCTGCCTCAAAACGGCAGACGACTGAACATAGAAAAATCTACGGCTCAAATAGCCAGGGGTTTGGCTGAAGGCAAACTGTCTGTGCCATTGGTGATTGACGAAATTGAGCCGCAAACCACCTCTGCTTCAATAGAAAAACTCGGCATAACAACCTTGCTGGGTCACGGAGAATCTGACTTTAAAGGTTCTTCATCCAGCCGTATTCACAATATCAAAACAGGGGCAGCTAAATTCTACGGCTTGCTTTTAAAACCCGGTGAGGAGTTCTCTTTTAACTCCACCTTGGGAGAAGTAGATGGAAAAGCCGGATACCTTCACGAACTGGTCGTAAAGAACGGAAAACTAATACCGGAGTTTGGCGGGGGCATCTGTCAGGTTTCAACGACTTTATTTAGAGCGGCAACAGCCGCCGGTC
>JACOZX010000034.1 GCA_016181105.1 Candidatus Yanofskyibacteriota bacterium | reverse complement strand
AAGCTGGAGGTGGAGTCTGTTCTTGCCAAGCATCCGAATGTTTTGATATATCGCATCGGTACCGCTTATGGCGTTTCTGACCATCATTCCAGAATTCGCCTTGATTTGGCAGTTAATTTTTTAAGTTTTAAGGCCGTTAGCGAGGGTAAGCTGACTTATTTTGGCGGCACTCAATGGAGGCCGTTTATCCATGTAAAAGATATTGCCACAGCTTTTGTTAACGGTCTTAATAACAGCGCGAAAGGAATTTACAACCTTACTACTGAAAATTCTCAAATAAAAGACTTAGCCAAAAAAATCGGCAAATTGACAAACTGTAAGGTTGAAGCGACAGAACAGCCGTTTCAAGACGAACGAAATTACCACGTTGACACAGACAAAGCGAAAAAAGCAGGACTGCTTAAGGGGCTAAAGCATAATTTAGACTATGGTATAAAAGAGATGGCGACTCTTGCCAGTCTTGATAGGGCGTCTTCGGAAGAACCTGTTCATTTTAATGAAAAGCATTTAGCGGGTTTAATGAAAGACAATAAAAAAATATGGAAAAAATAACTCACAATAAGCCAAGAGCCGTTGAGTATCCTGTTTTTGCTGATGACAGGGGGACTTTTGCGCCTTTTATAAACGGCTTAAAAGAAATTGCTCCCAAGAGCGTCGCGGTTAAAAGAATGTATTATGTTTGTAATGATAGCAAAGGAGTTGTGCGCGGGTTTCATTACCACAAAAAAGAATGGAAATTTTTTGTTATTGTGTCCGGCTCGGCAAAATTTGTCGCTTTGAATCCCGATAAGCCGAGTGAAAAGTTTCAATTCATAAGCTCGGCGAGAAAAAATAACCTTATAATAATCCCGCCGTTTTATGCCAACGGCTGGGTTTCTCTTTCTGATAATACGATTCTTGTCTGCGCTTCAAGCGCCACTACGCAGGAATCTCTCAAAGATGACAAACGCTTTGACCCGTACAAGTGGGGCGATGTCTGGACGGTAAAGGCAAGATAGTGTTGCCTTGATATATGCTAGGAGTTATTTTAACGACAATTAGCTCTTTTTTTTCCGAAGCTTTTTCAGTTATCGGAAAAAAGGCAGTAGAGAAAAAAGAAGAAAGTATTTTTACCATGGGGTTTCTGCTTTTTTTCTGGGGGGCTATTTTATTTTTAGGAATTATACTTTGGAAGACCAGCTTTGATTTTTCTATGGCCTCTTTGCCGACATTTATACCGAGAATATTTATTGAGATTGTGTTGATCTCGATTGTCTTAAAAGCCACAGTTATAGCTGACAGAAGCACTTTTAGTTTTATTAGAACAGCCACCTTGCCTCTATTGCTTGTGGTTGACTTATTCATGGGTTATTCGGTTAGTCCAATGCAGATAATTGGCATGGGTATTATTGTTTTTGCTCTGGTTATTTTATTTAGACGCAAGAGTATAAACAAAAAAGGCCTGAAGTTAGCTGTTTGGAGTGCAATTTTGCCGGTGCCGACTATCGCACTTTTTAAATATAATATTACCCATTACAACTCAGTAGAGGCGGAAGAGTTGCTTATTTCTTTGTCTTTATTGTTTTATTTCTTTTTTATGGCCAAACGACTTGCTGGTGAAAACCCCATCAGGCTTTTAGTTAAACCGCTATTTTTTAAACAGTCACTTTCTGAAGGATTGGCCATGATTTTCAACAGCTTTGCTTATTTGTTTGCTTCTGCGTCAGTTATAACTTCTGCTAAAAGATCTTCGGCAATATTGTGGGCGGTCTTATCTGGAAATAAGATTTTTGCAGAGAAAAACTTTGTTCTTAAGTTGATGGTATTTGTGCTTATGACCATCGGAACCATTTTGCTTGTTTTTTAGGGTCTTCTGGGCTTGTTCTTGACAAGATCATTTTATAGTATTAAAGTTATAGGTGATTTAGGTTGATGTTTGTCAGTCTGAGGTTTAGCAATTTTACAAAAAGGAGGAGATGCTAAGTGATTCTTTTTGGGTTGCGGGATATAGGTCCGGCAAATGCTTGTTTACCGGTTTTCAAGATATTAAACCAAAGAGGCCTTCCCGTGGTTATTTACGCCGAGGGACCGGCCGCTGAATATTTAAAAAATAAGACCTCGTTTGTTACGAGATGTAAGATCACCGATTTGCTTGATTCCGTCAGGCCGTCACTAGTTGTTATAACCCCGTCTACAATTGGCGGAGCTATTCCAATTTCTTTAATAAATGAGGCTAAAAAACGAAATCTTCCCGTTATTTTGTTTGAGGATCTTTGGTCTGGACATAGTTGTTCAGAGTGGAATGTTCTGCCTGACGCTGTTTGCGTTGTCGATAGTTTCGCCAAGAAATTAGTTCGGGAATCCTGGTTGGGTTACCCTGAATCGAATATCCACATAACGGGCGGCCCCGTTTTTGATAAGTTTGTTAATATACAAACGGGACCTGCTGGTTATAAATTGCGCAAAACTCTAGATCTTAGCAAGAATTGGCCGGTAATTTTCTTTCCAGGCGAAGTTTTTGGAATGACTCAAGCGGTTCAGATGCTCGTTGAGGCTTTGAATGGTCTGAACGTCCCGGTATATTTGATTTTAAGGGACCATCTAAAAATTACTTCACCCGAGGCGTCAGATGAATATAAACAGATTTACTTAGAGTATTGTGGGGCTTTGAAAAATCTGAAAGCGGGAATAGTTATCAACTCCAGCAAACTTACCAGTGACGAGGTGAACTCGGGTTCGGACGTTGTAGTTGGTATTTGTTCAACTATGTTGGTAGAAGCCTGCTATATGTGTAAACCGGTCCTGCATATTTGGACCCCCGAGATCGGCCAAGCTCTTTTTGAAGTGGCAAGCAATACTTTTGCCGAAATGCCAACCACAAATTTGGGAGCGGCATTAAAGGCAGAAAGCGTAGAGGAAATTAAGGGCTGAGCGTGTTGCCAAAGCTATTCTGAATTATTATAAACCCTAAAAAATAAAGACCCTTTTCGGGTCTTTTATGTTAACTGGTAATATATATTTTTTTCGTCTTCGGACATTTTTTGAAATCCGTTCCTTTCAAATATTTTTACGGACGCCAAATTATATTTTCTCACCTCGGCGTGGATTGGTTTGTCTGTTTTTAACTGTGCTACGGACTGACCCAGCAGAAGAGTGCCGATGCCCTTGCCGTGCATTGAAGAAGAAACTGCGATTGAATTTAAATAATGACTACCATCCAAGTCAAAACGGCAATAGCCTACGACATTTCCATCTACTTCTCCAACAAAACAAAAGTTGCCGTCTTGTTTAAAGTATTTGCTGTCAAACCAGTCAATATGCCGAGGCAAGGGAATAACTTCTTGGCTGGCCGCGACTGCCAAAGACGCCGGTTCATTTCGGATTTCCCAAATTCTTTGAGCATCGCCAAGTTGTGCCGGTCTGACTTTTATTTCCATAATTAAACCCGATATTTCTCCTGTTGTTTACGATCTAAGTGGACTTTACCATAAGCAGAAGGTTTTCCCCAAAGGTTATCTTTCCACCATTGTCCGTCTTTTATCCACCAGACTCTGGGGTCACGGAAGGTGTCAGCGATTTTATCAAATTTTTCTTCCGTCCAGCCGACGTATTTAAGCCAGCGATAAGTGTCCTTTGGTTTTATGCGGTCCATTTTTTTAACGATTTTTATGGCTTGGTCGCGGGTCATAATGCCGGAACGGATATCTTTACAACAATGGTCTGTTGCCCGGCCGTAGCCGAATTTTATAAATTTCAAATAGTCATGGACGCCGTTTTCGTGCATATCGTCAAGGTTGGACATTTTTCTGTAAGTTCTTTCAAATGGCTCTTTTGGCACTTTAAACCCATATTTTTTAATCATCAATGGTCCGTGGATATTTGCGTCCCATTTAAAATAGTTGGCGGTGTAAATGCCGCGCACGCCAACACTGGCTATCTGCTCATCGGAGGGGTACATCCAAGGTATAAGCTGTTGTTTGGTGAGTTTTTCGCCAAATTCCGGTGCGCGTTTCAGAAAATCAGTCCATTCAAAACCCCGTATCACATGTTCGTGTCTATAACGATATGTGAATTCCACAAAGTCGTTGTATGAATGCATTCCGCCCAAATCCATATGGCCGTGTTCTCCCCACAGCATAAGCGGGGTTTTAGTTTCTACGGCTACTCTGATGGGATAGGTATAAATACCGGAAGCGTAATGCCACTGCATGTCGCCTAAAATTTGTACGCCAAGACGATTTAGAATTTTAAGCACATCAACATTGGCGGTAAAAAATACGTGGTCTACTCCGAAAACATTTCTCATGTTGATGAGATTTTCCATGCCGGTCGGCGTGTAGTTGTTGCCATTGTAAGTGACTAGCAGGGGATTTAGTCCGTACACCTTTTTCATCAGATGGACTTGAAAATAACTGTCCTTGCCGCCGGAAACCGGAATCATAATATCATAACCGGTACCGTTTTTGTTTCGGTATTCTTCAATAAGCTTCTCAAATTTTTTCTTGCGTTCGTCCCAGTTTATGTTTTTTTTCTCTCGGCTGGTCCGGCAGCCGGAACAAACCCCCTTGTCATCAAAGGCAAGGGGAACAGCCGAGCTTGTCGGATACACGCAATTAGTGCAATATTTGACCTTATTCATTTATCATCTA
>JACOZX010000048.1 GCA_016181105.1 Candidatus Yanofskyibacteriota bacterium | reverse complement strand
CCAGAACCGATATTTAAAGAAATTTCGGGGCTTTACAAAAACAACATAAAATTTCCGAACCCGAAGCCAGCCAAGATATTTTTATTATGTCCGGTTGGGACTGTCGGTGCTGGCAAGACTACGGTTATTAAGCCTCTATCAGAGAAGCTAAATTTGGCCAGAGTTTCTACCGATGAAATTAGAAAGATTTTGAAAGAGAGAGGATTTAATTATAACCGTGCCCGAGAACTTGTGTTTGGTGTAACAAAAGAACTAGTTGAGGAGGGTTATGGCGTAGCGATTGATGCCAATTGTGGGGGCGATAAAACGTCGGAGGAAAAGATTAGAGAACTTCAGAATAAGTATGGAATAGATGTGGTGTGGGTACACGTTAATCCCCCGGAGAGTTTCATTGTTAATAAATTAAAACATTATAAACACGACTGGCTTTTTAAAAATGGCGACGAGGCGGTAAGCGCATATTTTAAATATAAAGAAAAGTATGGTAATTTTGAGAATCTAAACCTCCCGTATGTTTATACCTTCGATACGTCTAAACCCAACATCAAAGAGCAAGTAGAAGAAGCAGTAGAAATAATAAAAAGTTTAGAAAAATAACCATGTCCGTTCCACTCTTGCCTATAAACATGGTAGGATAATGCCGTGATTATTTCTCGTAAAAACATCTACATTCTCCTTGTCTTGGCCTTTATTTTTTCTTTCAGCGCCGGTATGGCTGGCGTACATACTGACAATATGAGGCAAATGACAAGTTGTCCTTTTATGATCATGGACTCTATTTGTCAGATGGGTATCTTTGAACACATCAGGGCTTTTCAAAACCTGTTTTCGGGTGTACCAATCAAGAGTGTTTTAATATCACTATTGCTTGTATTTTTGGTTGTCTCTTTTTCGGTGCTCCATCTCGGCGAACTGCCAGATTTATTCAGTTTTTCCACAAAAGAAAATTGTAGTTTACACAGTTTTAATAGAATACTTCTTGCTCTTTCCGACGGCAGACTACAGCCTAAAATCTACGCCTAACCTGTTAACCAGAGTTTCTGGTTGTTTTGGGTTAGGTTTTTAATTTGTAAGTTTATTACTATGAGCGAACTTAAAAAAGAAAATTATCACATCAGCGGAATGCACTGTAGATCCTGCGAGATTATGGTTGAAGACAGTCTTTCACAGATAGCCGGAGTCAAGAAAGCCGAGGTTAACTACAAAAAAGGGGTTGCCGAAATCCACTATGATCAAAAGCCCGCTCACACAGAAGTAGAAAAAGCCATACGAAATGCCGGGTATGCTTTGGGAGTAAATAAAAAACGGCCTCTGATATCCAGCAACCCGCTAACCTATATAGAGCTTTTCTTTGTTGCGGGAATTCTGGCCACAATCTTGATGTGGCTGAAACTTTTTGGCGTCTTTGATCTCAACTTCCAGTTCAGCTCCGCGCCCGGTTTTTTGGCAATAGTTCTGATAGGTTTAGTGGCGGGAGTTTCTACTTGCATGGCTTTGATCGGCGGATTAGTGCTTGGCGTTTCAACCCGTCACGCAGAGCTTCATCCCGAAGCGACTGCTTCTCAAAAATTCAAGCCGCACTTATTCTTCAATCTCGGCCGTCTCATAGCATATGCCATTTTGGGCGGCGCCCTTGGTCTTATTGGATCTATCTTTAGCCTTTCAAGTTCAATGACAGGATTTATAATTATATTTGCCGGAATTGTAATGTTCTTTCTTGGTCTTAAAATGACGGAGATATTTCCCAGACTGGATAGCGGCGGACTGCTGATGCCCAAAAGGGTTGCCCGCTTATTGGGCACAAACAGAGAAGTCAAGGAATATAGTCATAAGGGAGCATTTTGGACCGGAGCAGTAACCTTTTTCTTGCCATGCGGATTTACTCAAGCGATGCGGGTCTACGCTATCAGCACGGGGAGTTTCACTAAGGGGGCAGTCATTATGTTTTTGTTTGCCCTTGGCACAATGCCCGGGTTGTTGGGAATTGGCGGGCTGACTTCAGTCATCAAGGGCTGGTTTGCCAGATACTTTTTTAAATTTGTGGCCCTGGTTTTGCTCATATTAGCCGTCTGGAATATATCAAACGGTTACAACTTAACAGGTATTGTTTTTGCCGGTTATAATCAGAATAATGTTAAGGAACAAAAACTAAGCGGCGAGGTTGTTAACGGCGAACAAGTTGTTAAGATTACTCAATCGGGTTCAGGAAGCATACGGGTAAGACTGGTTGATGGTTTAAACGAGATTACATTTACTCCTTCTGAAACAGGCCCGATTAAGTTCAGTTGTTCTATGGGCATGTACACCGGAGTAATTAATGTCATTAATTAAATAATATGAAAATAAAAACATTCAATATCGTAGGTATGCATTGCGCTTCATGCGTTGCTCTAAATGAACGGGCCCTTAAAAAAATTAAGGGCGTAAAAGATGCTTCTGTAAATTTCGGCACGCATAGCGCAACGGTAGAATATGACGAGAGTCAAGCTTCTGAAAAAATGCTCTATGACGCGGTTATCAAAAATGGATATAAAGTTTTGGCTGAAGCGTCAATGCATGAGCACAGAAAACAAAACCAAGAAGAGTTGTCCTTGACTAAACGTAATGCTTTCTTGGCCCTGCTGTTGGCCGCTCCGGCGTTGGTGTTGGCCATGTTCATGATTGAGTTGCCTTTTTCTTTTGCCGGTTATAACGCCGGTATTTGGATTCAGGCGTTCTTAAGCTCGGTCGTTATTCTGTTTTTCGGCTGGGAGTTTCATATCGGCATGTTAAAACAACTGCGCTTGAAATCGTCTAATATGGACACCTTGATATCTATCGGTACTCTGGCGGCGCTTGTGTATAGTTTCTGGGCTATGATTTCCGGTAACCCCGATCTGTATTTCGAAACAGGCGCAATCATTGCGGCCCTTATCTTGTTGGGCCGATATTTTGAAGCAAAAATACGAGGCCAGGCCAGCGAAGCCATAGAAAAACTTTTACAGTTAGGAGCTAAAACAGCCAGGCTTACTGAAAACGGTCAGGAACGGGAAATTCCAATTGAAGAAGTAAGAGTCGGTAACGTATTATTGGTCAAACCGGGAGAGAAAATTCCCGTAGACGGCAAGGTTGTTTTCGGCAGTACAAGCATTGACGAGTCAATGCTAACCGGAGAAAGCATTCCCGTGGATAAAAAAATTAACGATGACGTTTTTGGTGCCACGGTAAACATTCAGGGAGCGATTAAAGTTCAAGCAACCAAGGTCAGCCAGGATACGGTTCTGGCCCAGATCGTAAAAATGGTGGCTGAAGCCCAGACCAAGAAAGCCCCAATCCAAAAACTTGCCGACTCTATATCCGGAATCTTTGTGCCTGTTGTTTTGGCTATTGCGGCTGTTACTGCGATAGTGTGGTATTTTGTTTCCGGCGATATTACACAAAGCGTTATTCCGGCGGTTGCGGTTCTTGTTATTGCCTGCCCGTGCGCTTTGGGCTTGGCTACTCCAACGGCGATTATGGTAGGCACTGGAATTGGAGCAAAAAGAGGGATTCTTATTAAAAACGGCGAAGCTTTGGAACGAGGTAAAAAAATAGACGTGGTTGTATTTGATAAAACGGGCACGCTCACAGAAGGCAAGCCGAAGGTAACTGACGTCGTGTCCCTAATATCAGATTTTTCCATAGAGAAAATACTTGCCTACGCCGGAAGCTTGGAAAATTTGTCAGAACATCCGCTGGCTCAAGCAGTGGTTAATGCCGCAAAAGATAAAAACCTGACGTTAAAAGAAGTCCAAGAATTTGAAAATATCGCCGGCAAGGGGGTTAAGGGGTCTATCGGGGATGAGGCAATGCTTGTTGGCAATCCCAGACTTTTGCGGGAATTTGGCATAACCATTGATTTACATGAGGACATAATTGGAGAATTGGAAAATCAGGCTAAAACCGTTGTTATGCTTGCAGTTAACAAACAGCCCGTTGGTGTTATCGGTATCGCCGATACTCTCAAAGAAGATGCGCAGGAGGCGGTAGCTAAGCTCAAAACTCTTGATATTGAAACAGTCATGATTACCGGGGATAACAAAAAAACAGCCGAAGCTATCGCGAAGCAACTGACTATAGAAAAAGTTTTTGCCGAAGTATTGCCTCAAGATAAAGCAGAGAAGGTGAAACTGCTTCAAAAAGAAGGCAAGAAAGTGGCCTTTGTGGGCGATGGTATCAATGATGCTCCGGCTCTTGTTCAGGCAGACTTGGGCGTAGCTATCGGCACCGGTACTGATATCGCCATTGAAGCGGGGAATATCGTGCTTGTTAAGGGCCACCCCTTGAAAGTTGTGGAAGCCCTGACTTTAGCTAAAACGACATTCAGAACCATACAACAAAATATGTTTTGGGCTTTCTTCTACAATATTGCCGCTCTGCCCTTAGCCGCTTTAGGATTATTGAATCCGGTTATTGCCGCCGGAGCGATGGCCTTCTCCAGCGTCAGTGTGGTCGGTAACAGTTTAAGGATTAAAAGAAAAAAGTTGTAACTTTTAAAATCCCAAGTTTTTTAGGAAGAGGGCTAACTCTGCGCCTTCAATGCGACGAAAAGAGTTGGCGGATAATTTACCGAGAGTAATGTTCATGATTCTGATTCGTTGAAGGTCGCGGACTTGCTGATAAAGGGCGGAGCACATTCTCCTGATTTGGTGCTTCTTGCCTTCAGTCAAAGTAATTCTAAAAGTAAAATCGTTTAAAATTTCCACCCGGCATTTTTTGGTTACGTAACCATCAATATCTACTCCGGCCTCCATATTTTTCTTAAAACTGGAACGGAGTTTTTCGGCTGTTTTGACGACATACTCTTTGTCGTGGTCGTATTCGGGATTAAGAAGCCGGTCGGTAAGGCGTCCGTCATTGGTAAAGATCAGCAGTCCGTGAGAAGCTTTGTCTAAGCGGCCCAAAGGGAAAGTATTTTTTTGAGGGGCGTGTATTTCCCCGGTCTCTATGTTTCTGGGTTTGTGATAAGCAAAATAGAGATAAGGTTGCGGGTTGTTTTTTAATACCTCTACCTTATCACTCTCTGTTACTTTGTCACCGTGCTTGGCCGGTTTGCCGTTTATAAAAACTCGCTGTTTTTCCACCAGTTCGTCTCCGCCTCGGCGAGTGGAATACTTCTGCCAGGCCAAATACCGATTTATTCGCATAGGAAATTTGGGGTTTTTCATTAAAATGTTGACTCCAGCTAGTTTTTGGAGTATTATTAGTAAACGTCTTATGGCCATCATGTGGCCAGTTTTTATTAAAGTCTTTTTATCTGGGTATATTACTATGGAAATTAGAAATATTGCAATTATAGCTCATGTAGACCATGGCAAAACAACTTTGACCGACGCCATCATGCGCCAAACCGGAGTTGGTAAAGAAGGTGTTTCAATGGACTCAAACAATCTTGAACTTGAAAGAGGTATAACCATTTACGCCAAAAATGCCTCGGTACCCTACAAGGGGACAAAAATCAACATCGTGGATACTCCCGGCCACGCTGATTTTGGTTCCGAAGTTGAAAGGGTTTTGCGTTCAATTGACTCGGTTTTGCTTGTTGTGGATGCGCAGGAAGGGCCTATGCCTCAAACCAGATTTGTTTTGAAAAAATCTCTTGAGCTTGGGCTCAAGCCTATCGTGGTTATAAATAAAATAGATAAACCGGCGGCGGATCCGGCTCTTTGCGAAGAGCAGGTCTTGGAATTGTTTTTTGAACTTGGGGCCAGCGATGAGCAAGCCAATTTTCCGTTGGTCTATGCTGTCGGCAAGTTGGGGGTTGCTAAACTGAAACTTGAGGACGAATCAAACGATCTCAAGCCTCTTTTGGACACAATTCTGAACTATGTGCCTTGCGCTTCCTCTGATGAGTTGGCTCAAAAACCTCTGATGCTTCAGCCGTTTAATCTCGGCTATGACAATTTTCTTGGCCGTTTGGCAGTGGCCAGAATATATGAGGGCGTGGTTCGTTCCGGGCAGAATGTTTTTATCAAGAGAGACGGTAAAGAAACTCGTCGGGGAAAAATAATTAAAATTTTTACATTCAACGGTTTGGAAAAAATAGAGTCCCAAGAAGCCAGCGCCGGTGACGTCGTTTTGGTTGCCGGACTGCCTGACATTGAGATAGGGGAAACAGTAACTTCTGATTCCGATGCCCGTATTTTGCCGGCGATTGCTGTTGATGAACCGACTATCGCTTTAACTTTTTTGGTTAACAACTCTCCCTTTGGCGGCAGAGAGGGAAAATTTGTTACTTCCCGTCAGATTCGTGAATATCTGGAGCGGGAGCTGGAAGTAAATGTCGGTTTGCATATTGATTTTACTTCGGCCGACAGTTTCAAAGTTTTTGGGCGTGGAGAGTTGCACATATCAGTTCTGCTTGAAAATATGAGGCGGGCAGGCTACGAACTGCAAGTGTCGCAACCGCAAGTTATTGTCCGCGAGGTTGACGGGGTTAAAAACGAACCTTTTGAGGAGGTAATAATAGACACGCCGAGCGAGTACAAGGGTTTGGTCATAGAAAGGCTGGGCTTCCGCGGATTTATTATGAACAACATGACTCAAAAAGATGAAACTCTTCGACTCTTTTTTGAGGGTCCGACAAGAGGGCTTTTGGGTTACCGCAGTCAGTTTATTATTGACACCAAAGGCGAGGGCATTCTTTCTTCTCGGTTTGTCGGTTTTAGACCTTATGCCGGTGAGATAAGAAAACGCTCGGTGGGTTCAATGGTCTCAATGGCCGACGGCAAGGCTCTGGGTTTTTCTCTTTGGAATTTGCAGGATCGCGGTACTCTGTATATTGGACCGGGTATGGAGGTCTATGTCGGCATGGTTGTCGGCAACACGGCCAAAGGCGAGGAGATGCACGTTAATCCCACAAAGGGCAAACAACTTACCAATATGCGAGCAGCCGGTTCGGATGAATCTATTTACTTGACTCCGCCATTTGAATTGACAATTGAGCGTGGTCTGGAAATTATGACTGAAGACGAGTATCTGGAGATAACTCCCCAAAGTGTCCGTCTTAGAAAACAAAATCTAAAAGAAAAAATATAAAAAACCTTACGTCCTCGGAGGACGTAAGGTTTTTCTGTTGCTTGCAATAAGCAAGTAAAGATAATAGCATCTGGGTATCAAAAGTTCATTTAAAATCAGGTAAAAAATGGAAAAAGAAGAGAATCTTCGAGAGCTTGCAGAGGCGGAAGTTACGAGGCTTAAGGAGTTAATTTTTAGGATTTTGCCGGAAGACTGTCTGCTTAGGCCGGGGACAGGACTAAATGAAGTCGGGGTGATTGATCCGGATATGTTAGCAATCAGCCCTTCTATACCCAAGCAATTTTTAGACAGAAGAGACATCTGTATGCTTTGTCGGACGACTGTTTGTCCTTGGAACTCAAAAGTAGGTCCCGAGTGGGCGCAGTGGTTCAGGGCTTTGAAAATCTATCTGCTTGGCAGGATTTTTCGTAATTCGGGCGGAGACTTGGTGGACAGTTTGAACAAAAGTTCAAACTGGGAGCATGAAAAAGAAACGGGAGAAGTGAGATGAGTTTGCATCTGCCTGTTTTTAAGTCGGTCGGCGCGGCTGTCTTTGCTTTTATTCTGGTTTTGCTGGCGCATTCTTGGTTTGGTGATGTTAATTTATTTTTTTGGTCGTGGGTCGGTGTTTTTGTGTCTGTGGCGGGCATGATTTATACCCAGCTTTTTGAGTACTTGTGGCATAAAGTTTTTATGCATGTGGGCGTTAAGTTTTTTGAGACAGTCAAAAAAAGCCACTTGAAACATCATGTGATTTTTGACGGCGACAATTTTCAGTCGCGGAAACCTGAAGATTTAGACTGGGTAACCACGAAATGGTATGTATTTCCTCCACTGCTTTTTGTTCATTATTCCATCTTTTGCCTTTTTTGGCCAAAGTACGGCCCGGTGTTCTTTGGCGGCGTCGTTTTGCATTTTGTAATCTATGAAATCTGCCATTGGTGTTCGCATGTCAAGGATAATGGGCTGGACAGTCTCTTGGTCAGGATTCCATTTTTAGGACCGGCTAGATTAAAACAGATTGAACATCACCGCATGCATCACGCCGAGCCGGTCATCAATTTTAATTTTACTCCGCCTTACGCCGGAGACAGATTTTTTAAAACCTTAGTCAAAAGTTAAACCCTGTCCATGACGGGGTTTTATAAAAAATTAGGGGGCACGTGTGTGCCCCCTTTGTGGGATTTACTGAGAAGTTCAACTTCTCAGTAGGACTAGTTGGTCTTGAGCTTTTTGAGCTCGGCCAGAGTGTTGATCCGAGCCTGTACTTCGGCCGAATGGCTCTCCAGCTCAGAGATGCTTGTGTTAATCAGGGAGATTTCTTCGCTTAACGACGCTATTCGTTCGTCGTTCTGGCGAACTGCCACCAGATTCTTGGCGATTGCTTCCTCGGTTTCTTGGACTACTCGGTCCTCGAAGCCGAGAAAACCAACAACCAAACTGGTGTTTGTTGTAACCACCAGTTTTTTGGTTTGTTCATCGGCGGTTGGCGGGATTGCCGCTACTAAATTCTCGAACTCCAACCGCCCGAAAATCTTGGGTGTGGGAGCCGGAGGTGCCGGAGTTGGCTTTTGGCCGTAAATGCCAACAGCGACTCCGACCATCAAAAAAACGAAAGATGCTACTAACAAACTTGCCATGATCTTTTCTCCTTTTCTTCCGCACTGATCAGGTACGGAGATGTTTTTTGTTGGAACTGCGCAGTACCATACTGCTCTTATGTTATATCATTTTCAATGCACATCTGTCAAGTTTTTCAGTTTTGTCTCAAAACCGTAAAGCGTTTCAAGTTTGTGGATAACTGGCTATTTGTCTTAATGAGTCTTTGCAATTATAATTAAGTTACTAACAGTTTAATTTAATTGCTAGTTTTATTTCCGCCTACGAATTTTTCGTATCGGAACAAAACGGCAAAAACTATGGGAAACAATAAACTCGGTCTGTGGGTTCTCATTGCCCTAGTGGTGGGGCTGGTCGGCGGTTACTGGTATGGTAACGACAGAGGCTATAAGCAAGCCGAAGCGGATGTTAAAAAAGTCCAAGACGAAGCGGCCAAAAAAGCGGCGGATGATGCGGCTAAGGCGGCTAATCCTTTTCAGGCGGTCAATCCTTTAGAAGGAGTTGAAGCCAATCCTTTTGAAAAAGCCAAAAGTATTCTTAACCCATTTAAATAAGGAACAATGAAAAGACAACCACACTGCAACAACTCAATATTGTTCTTGGTTTTAGCAGCCGGACTTTTGTTGTCGGCTGTTTTTGTGCCTGTTTACGCGGCTGAAGGCGATCCCAGCGCAGAACAGATTAGCGCCGCCTTGCCGGATTTGAGCGCGGCTACCGGCCAACAGATTACTACTCACGAGCAAGCCGCCCAAGTTTGCGACTCTGAAAAATATTTTGAAATTTGCGCTGACATCGGCAAAAAATACAACCTGTACAAACCCGAGGAGATTAGGCAGGTTGATAATTTTGTCAGCGAGATAAAAGGCAACATCGCCAATCAACTGCAAAGCTGTCAGACTACCGAGTGTCTTATTGGTGTGGCAAATGAACTTGCCAAAAAGTTAAATACCAAAAGCCCGACTTTAGCGGCTGATTTGGATCTTACGCCTAAGCTGGTTGAAAGAAAGCAGGCCGTTATTACGGCCGCCAAAGAACTGGGCGTAAATTACGAACAATGCCGGAATATGGACCCGGAAACGGCCCCGGTAGAACTTTTGAGGGCCTGCGCTAAGTTAGCAAAAGATTCAAGAGTTAAGGAAATTATTCCGGAGGGAGCAAGGCAAGCGGCTGAAGCTTACGGCGATTATGCCGACAAAAGCGTTGAGTTGAGAGCTTCTTTGGTTAGCGGTGAGTTTCAGTGCGGCGACGGAAGCCTGCAAGGTTGCGGAAATTTCTGTTTAAATCCGGGCGAGGCGGCCAGAGCACAAGGAATCGCCGGCATCCCGCCAGTCTGTCGTCAAATCGCCAAAAAGTTTTTTGGCGCCAGCGGTGAGAAGGACCTTGAAAATGCCTACACTCAAGTAGGGCAGAATCAACAGTTTATATACAAGAAGGCGGAAAGCGTGCTTTTTGCTACCATTGACGGCAAAACTCTTACCAGTCCCGAAGCCATCGGCAGGTATATGGAAGAGCAAGGCAAGAAGGGAAATGTGGAGGCGGTGGAAAAAGGCATGGACTTTATGATTGCCAAAGGTTTTGTCAAGCCGGCAGAAAAAGAATATGTTTTGAAGTTTGTAAGGCAAGCGCGCGACCGAGGAGGCATTCCTGACTTTGACGCCTGCAGAACTAATCCGGAATCTTGCCGCGAATTTATTCCCGAAGACCACAGGGGTGAATTTGAAGTCGGCATTCAAATAGACCAGATAATGAGGCAGGAAATCGGCTTTAATCCCAGAGAATGTGAAAGAGGCGGGTCTGACCCGGCTATCGGACAAAAGTGCTTTGAGGGTTCCAAGAAAGCTTTGTCAAAATTAGAAGCATTAGCCGCGCAATCTCCGGAAGCCAGAAGGATGGTCGCCGAAATTAAAGGACATATTTCCAAAGGAGAAGAATTTGAAAAGAGAAAAGGCGATATCCAGCAGGTTTTCCAAAGCCAAGGCGGGCCGGGCGGATGTAAGTCAGAGCAAGAATGTTTCGCTTACTGTTCCGATCCGACCCACGGTCCGGAGTGTATTGCTTTCGGCGCTAAACAGGGAGTTTTTAGAGGCGACGAAGCAATTCAAAGATATCAGCAGTTTGACCAAAACATACAGCAATCTAATCAGAGGAGTCGGGGATTATCGGTTGAGCAATACAATTTCCCCGGTCAGCAGCAAGGAGGATTTCCCGGCCAAGGTTTTGGAGTCCAAGGTGGTTTTCCCGGTCAAGGCTTTGGTGTTCAGGGCGGATTCCCGGGCCAAGGGCAGGGTGTTCAGGGAGGTTTTCCGGGCCAAGGCGGATATCCGGGACAGGGACAAGGTTTTGGTTATCCGGGGGGGCAGTTTGGACAGGGTCAGCAGGGTCAATTTGGTGGGCAAGGTCCCAACTTTGGCGGTCCGGCTGGTCCCAGCCCGGAATGTTTTGCTGCTATTCAATCAGGCGACTTTGCCAGAGCTAAAACAGCTTGCACAGTTTCCGTTCCAACCGGAGTTCCTTACCAGCCGGCGGTAATACCTGTCAGTTCCCAGGTGACCTACACCCCCTATCCTGTTTGTCAACAAGGCCAGTATTGGGATGGCCGGCAATGCGTGTTTCCACCGACTTATTCTCCTGTCGGAAGTTATGTTCCGCCACAGCAGTGCCCGGAGGGTCAGTATTGGGTGTATCAGGCAAATTCTTGCAAACCAAACGACTATAGACCTTATGATAGCGGTGGCTACTCTCCATACCCAACTTATTCACCCGGACCAGGGAGTGGTGGCGGTTGTTCTCAATCATTAATAAACCTTTTAGGCACCGGTTGCCATCAGATGTACTACGATACTTCCGGCAAAGCGATTTACTGCGATGGGCCGATGAGCAAGTCAGCCAAAGAGGGCGATACTTCAACAACGGCTGGGTGTACCGGTCCTTCCGGAAGTTACTCGCCGTATCCGACTGGCAGTTACACGCCTCCTCCAACTTGTCCATCCGGCCAATGGTGGGACTACGCAAGAAGTGTTTGTACTTCTTCGTCAACATATTCGCCATATCCGACAACCTCCGGCAGTTGCCCGTCCGGTTCGCATACCATGGGTTCATATTGTATGTCTGATGCCGACGGCACAAAATGCGGTCCTTTGAATTCAGCCAGCACCAGCGGATTCGGCTCTTGCTCTACTTATACGAATTCTACGAGTTATACTCCGTATCCGACTTATTCAACAACACCAAGCGGAAGTTGTACCGGCACCAGTGAGTCAGCTTGCACGGCCGTAACAAATTGCAAATGGGTGCAGGGCAGTAGCGCAAACAGCAGTTACTGTTACTATTCAAGCGGTAGCGGAACGACTTACACTCCTTACCCGACTGCGACCGTCAGCGGATCTTGCTCTAGCGGTTCACATTCTATGGGTTCTTACTGTATGTCCGATAGCGACAGCACTAAATGCGGACCGTATGGTTCAAGCGTAAGTTCGTTCGGTTCCTGCTCAAGCTACCAAGGAACTTCAACTACTTACACTTACTCTCCGTACCCGACTGGCAGTACGTATTCTCCATATCCAACCGGCGGCACCTACTCTCCGTACCCAACTTGTCCGTCGGGCCAGTGGTGGGATTATTCAACCAGTTCTTGTAAAACAACTTCGACTACAGATTGCACCTCGGGTTATTATTGGAACGGCAGTTCTTGCGTAAGTTCAGGGAGCACGACTTATTCCCCGTATCCGACCTATTCAACCTATTCCCCATATCCCACATACAGCGAGACAACAACCAGCTACACACCGCCTCCCACAACTTACTCACCGCCGCCTGAATCTACGACGACTATTTACTATCCACCACCAGAATCTACAACGACTACCGTTCCGCCATCCAGCTTTGACTCAAGGGCTCATCAGATGGCAGTTGCCAGAACAATTATGGCTTGCGTCGATTCCGGCGGTTCGTGGAACTCCGGAATGGCAAGTTGCCAGCCGGCAAACAGCGGATTCTTTGCCAATGTACTAAAGATATTCTCCAGATTTCTAAGATAAGAGGGTAAAGTTGAGGAAGCAGAAGAAACAAAAGCGCCTGAAAGGGCGCTTTTGTAATAAAAAAGGGTTTAGAAATTTCTAAACCCTGCCCTGTAAAATTTTGGCGCTAGTGGTGATAATCGCGCCGGCTTTTTTCATTTCAAATATAGCTTTTTCAGACTCATGCTTGTCAAAGCCCGCACAGGCATCAATGGCAACTAAAACATCAAAACCTCTGCCGATTGTGTCTAAAACCAAAGTTTTAAGGCATTCTTCCGTAGGCATACCAATCATAAGGATGGAATTGATGATATTATCATATAAGTGTGTACTTAGATGTTTCTCCCAGCGATTGTAGCTACTCAAACAAGATTGTTGGCTACCAACCTTGTTCTGGAAAAATATATTGTCAAAAAGAATTAAGCCGATTTCTTTTCTCAACCCGGACCCATATGTGCCACTGATACAGTGATCCGCTTCTCCTGCGCTATAAGACCTAGCCGAAACCAAGACTTCTGCTCCGTTTTCTTGGGCAAGGTAGATTAATAGGCGAGTAGGCTTTAATATCTTCTCGCTTTGAGGTATGGGCTTCGCTCCGCCTGGGAAAAAGTCATTTTGCGGGTTAATGACGATTAAAGCGTCAAAAGGCGCCACTGTTAAGGCGACAGTCTGTGCGCCCGTTAAAAAAGGAAATGGTCTTTCTTGTGCTATGGCTGTGGCTACAGTCATTTTTGCCTCCTTTTAAATGTTCAGTAAAGAAACTCTAGTATATATCACTTTTGGTTTCGTGTCAAATAAAAAGTGAATAGTTTTTGTGGGACAATAGTGTTAAAATAGACTTAAAGATATGGTTAAGAAAATAACTAAAAACAACAAACTTAAATATGGAGTGGAAGCTGTTTATGTGGGGGAATCCATTGACTTGAAAAAAGTCCAGGAAAGTCTTAAGCAGTACGCTTTTCTTAACCGCGACCACCCGTTGGTTTTGCGTATTCTCAAGGACCAGTATTTGGTTTTAACCAAGTTTGGCGTAGTTGTTTTTTGGAACATACAGGAGAAGTTAAGGAAACAAATTGCCAAAGAACTCAACCCTTTTGTCAAAAGCAAAAAGGAGTCTTATCCTTATCAAGAAAAGATAAAAGTTATAGTCGGCACAGCCGCTGACCGGGTTCTTTTTAGCAGGGTTGATTTGGCGGAATTGTCGGTAGACAAAATTAAAATAATTTCTTTTGTCTTGGCTCAGTCGGCTGCCTTGGACCGTTACGAAGACGATATTGAAGCAAATTTGGTGAATCTGGAAGGATTTATGGAAAGTCTGAAAACCAAAGGCAGAGTGATGCTGAAAGAACGGGAGCTTTTGAGGCAGATCGGCAGCACTTTTTCCGTGAAACAGACGACAGTTGCCCATCTTTCTTTATTTGATAAACCGGATGAAGTTTGGGAGTCGCCTGAATTGGAGACTCTTTACCACCGCTTGCATTTGGAGTTTGAGTTGCAGGACAGGTTTGACGTTTTAGACGAGAAGATTGATTTTCTATCTGAAAACACAAAAATGCTAATGGACTTTGTAATTGAGAAAAGGGGCAACTTTTTAGAGTTAGTGATTATTATTCTTATTGCAGTGGAAATTGTTTTGTTTGTTGTAGATATTTTTCCTAAGCTTAAACTGTGGTAAAAAATTTTCCTGGTAATTTTTTATGGGGCAGCGCCACTTCTTCTTATCAAGTTGAAGGAGGGGTTGAGAATAATGATTGGGCTGAGGCTGGGAGACAAGGGAAAGTGCCAGTGGCTGGTCGTGCTTGCGACCATTACAATCTTTACGAGAAAGATTTTGATGTCGTAAAAGAACTTGGACAAAATGCTCACCGTCTTTCTATTGAGTGGTCAAGAATTGAACCTGAAGAAGGCAAGTTTGATGAAAAAGAAATTGAGCACTACCGAAAAGTTCTGCAAGCTTTGCGGGACAGGGGAATAGAGCCTTTTGTTACTCTTTGGCATTTTACTTTACCGAATTGGTTTGCCAAAAAAGGCGGCTTTGAAAATCCCAAAGCGCCGGAAATTTTTGCCAGATACTGCGGTTTTGTAGTCCGCCGGCTGGCGGAGGGGGATATGGCAAAATTTTGGATAACCATAAATGAGCCGATGGTGTATGCCAGTATGGGTTATTTGAAAGGCAAATGGCCGCCGTTTAGTAAGAATTTTTTCAGATTTTTGAAAGTTATAAAAACCTTAATATCCTCTCACCTTGCGTCGTACAATATTATTAAAAAAATAAATCCTGAATTGCAGGTTGGCATTGCCAAAAATAACATTGACTTTGACTCAACCAGGTTTAACCCTCTTGGTCGTCTGGTTCAAGTTTTTAGAAGTATTTTTTGGAATCACTATTTCTTAAAAAAAGCTTTTGGGCATCAAGACTTTATAGGACTTAACTACTATTTTCACAAACACTTTGGTTACAAATTTTACGAACAAAAATCTGATATGGGCTGGGTTATTTATCCGAAGGCTATTTTTCATCTTTTGAAAGAATTAAAGAAGTATAACTTGCCTATTTATATTACTGAAAATGGGCTAGCCGATGCCAAAGACACAAAAAGGGAGAAATTTATAAAAGACCATTTAACTTGGGCGTACAAAGCGATGGAAGAAGGAGTTGATTTGCGCGGGTATTTTTACTGGTCGCTTTTGGATAACTTTGAATGGGCGGACGGCTTTGGGCCAAGGTTTGGTCTGGTTGAAGTTGATTACAAAACCATGGAAAGAAAAATCCGCCCTTCGGCTTGGGAGTATAAAAAAATTTGTGAAACAAATTCTTTAGAAATCTAACCCATGCTTTACCTTTTTCTTGCTCTAGCCGCTCAAGTTCTCAATGCGCTGGTGGTTTTAGCGGATAAATATTTGATTGCCTCAAAACTGGTCGTGAAACCGGTGGTTTATGCTTTTCTGATTGCTGTTTTATCCGGAGTGGTTATTGTAATTTTACCGTTTGGCGTGGTTGTAACTCCTACTGTTGCAATTATTTTTCTGTCGCTGGCAGTATCTTTTGCTTATGTTTTTTCAATACTCTTTTTATACAAATCTTTGGCGGTTTCGGATGCTTCCGATGTCGCCCCAATTTTAGGCGCGGTGTCGGCCTTATCCGCTTTATTATTTAACCACTTATTTCTGGGCGGTCATCCGGTTGGAAATTTTTTGGGCGGCTTCACTTTCTTGGTAGTTGGCACCGTTTTAATGTCGTATTTCCGTTTTAGCGGCAGGTCTTTGGCTTACGTAATTTTTTCCGGAATGTTATTCGGCTTGTCATCTGTTTTGGTAAAAATGATTTTTTTGGAAACGACTTTCTGGAACGGATTTTTTTGGTCAAGAATGGGCAATGTTGTCGCGGCTTTGATTTTTCTTATTCCGTCCGCAAACCGCCGGGTAATTTTTAACAACATTCTTTCTTTATCTTTCAAAACAAAGTTTTTTATTTTAGCCAACAAAACTTTAGCCGGATTTGCTTTTCTGTTGATTTTGCTGGCGATTAATCTGGGCGATGTTTCCGTGGTCAATGCTATCGGCGGAGTGCAGTTTGTGATTTTGATTATTTTTGCCTTGATCTTCAGCAAAAAATTTCCCGATTATTTTTATGAATCAGTGTCTAATCGTATGACGATTGTTCAAAAGGTTGGCGCAACAATATTGGTCAGCACAGGTTATGTCCTGCTGTTTATATGAAAAAAAGAGTTTTTAAAATTGCAATTTTATTTTTGGCAATTTTTTTGTTCTTTTTTGTTTTTTCTTTCCGAAAACTGCCTTCTGAAATTAAATACGGTGTTTCTTTCAGCAAATTCCACAGCGACGAATTAAAACTTGATTGGAAAGAAACTTATCTGGCCCTGCTTAATGACTTGGGTGTAAAAAAAATCAGGCTTACGGCCCACTGGCCGAATACAGAACCTTTAAATGATAAGTTCAACTTCTCAGAGTTGGACTTCCAGATAGCTGAAGCGGAAAAACGCGGACTTGAAGTAATTTTAGCTGTCGGTCGCCGTCTTCCCGGCTGGCCGGAATGCCATGTGCCCGATTGGGCACGAGTTAAAAGTGAAAAGTTAAAAGTGAAAAGTATTGCAGATTATGACCAAGAAGAGTTACTTAAATATATTGAAACCGTGGTTAATCGGTATAAAGAACTTCAATCTATAAAATATTGGCAAGTTGAGAATGAACCGTTTTTGACTTTTTTCAGCCGGGCAAATTGCGGCGAACTAGATAAAAACTTTTTGGAAAAAGAGGTTGCTTTGGTGAAACGACTGGATCCGACTCGTTCGGTTTTGATGACAGACAGCGGTGAATTTGGAACTTGGTTTGGAGCTTACAAACGCGGAGATATTTTTGGCACCAGTTTATATCTTTATATTTGGAACAAGAAGTTTAACCTGCCGTTTCGCTACCCTATTCTTCCCGCTTTTTTCAGGTTTAAGCAAAATTTAGTCAGTCTGATTTATGGTAAAAAACCTTCTTTAATCATTGAACTTTCGGCCGAACCTTGGCTACTTCAGCCGATTGTTGACACTCCGATTGAAGTTTTGCAGGAAAGAATGGGTTTGGATAAATTTAATGAGATGATTGATTTTGCCGCCAAAACCGGATTTGACGAGCAATATCTTTGGGGCGCTGAATGGTGGTATTGGATGAAAAAGCAGGGATATCCCGAACATTGGGAAAGAGCTAAAGAGCTTTTACAAGGGTCACCCTTGTAAAGTCAAAACTTGTGGTGTAATATTTTTGAGATCAAAAATGTTTAATTTTTTCAAAATTTTCAATATAAAGTTTAGTAAAAATGGTAAAAACGACTGGCGGATTTTGGTGTTTCTTAATGTTGTCATATCGGCCGTTGTCGGCGCCTTTTTTGGTTATTACGGCGCCAGCCTGATTGAACCGGTTGCTGATTCCGGGGGTACCTTCATAAGACAGATAAGCAATCAGGTTTTCAAAGAGGAAGAAGTTGTCGTTGATGTTGCCAAGAAATCATCACCGGCGGTTGTCAGTATTATTGCAACCAAAGATCTGGTTATTTTACAGCAAAGAAGGGGCAGTATTTTTGAAGACTTCTGCAGTGATCCTTTTTTCAGGCAATTTTTTGGGCCGGCTGAATGCGCAACCCCAGTACCCCAAGCGCCTAAAACCCAAAGAAGGCAAGTCAGCGCCGGTTCGGGATTTGTCGTCAGTTCCGATGGTTTGGTTGTTACTAATAAACACGTTGTAGATATAGATAAAGCTGATTTTACGGTGTTAACCAAAGATGGTGAAAAATACCCGGCTGAAATATTGGCAAAAGATTCTTTGCACGATTTGGCTGTTTTGAAGATTTCCGGAAACAAGTTTCCTACTC
>JACOZX010000022.1 GCA_016181105.1 Candidatus Yanofskyibacteriota bacterium | reverse complement strand
GAATTTTTAATGAAAGACTTGTACAGTTTTCACTCATCGGAAGAAGACTTTTTGACATATTATGAAAAAGTCCGCACTGCTTATCATAAGATTTTTGAACGCTGTGGCTTAAAATCTTTTTATACTTTAGCGGCGGGAGGGGATTTTACGGCAAGCAACACTCACGAGTTTCAAGTTTTGGCGCCGGTTGGCGAGGATACAATTTATATTTGTTCAAAATGCGAGTATGCCGAGAACAAAGAAATTTCTTCTTTGACCAATGGTGCTTTGTGTCTTAAGTGTGGCGGTAAAGTCAAAGAAGAAAAGGCTGTTGAGGTGGGCAATATTTTTCCGCTAGGCACGAAATACACAGAAGCTTTAAATTTGCAGTTTACGGACGAACATGGAGAGAAAAAATTCGTGGTAATGGGTTCTTATGGCATTGGCTTAGGTAGACTGATGGGAACTGTTGCCGAAATTTATCATGACAAAAATGGTTTGGTTTGGCCGGAGTCAATTGCGCCTTATAAATTTGTTTTAATAACTTTGGATCACACCAAAGAAGAAGGGCATAAATTATATCAAAAACTTTTGGAACAAGGGGCTGAAGTTCTGTACGATGATCGTGAAGATAAAACTGCCGGCGAGAAATTTGCCGATGCCGACTTGTTGGGCATACCGGTTAGATTAGTTATTAGCCCTAAAACTTTGAAAGAAAAAAGCGTGGAAGTGAAAAGGCGGGATAAAAAAGCTACCGAACTTATTAAAGTTAAGGATTTTGATGGACTATTGACATAGATAGGCCAATTTGCTATACTGATAAAGCTCACCCAAAAGAGGTGGAGGAGGGGCCAAAGGAGGGGGCCTTGAGCAAGAAACCCTCTCAACATAATCAACCGCTTTGTTGAAAAACAATGGAGGTGGAATTATGGGTTGAAACCGAGCGCTTAGGCGCACGGTGAAAAACCGCGGAATTTATAGTATAGTACTCCGGGAGCTGGTAAAATAAGACCAAACCCACACGGTCTAAAAACCAGCTCCTTTTTTGCGGCTGCTTAATGGGGAGCAGTACAAGGTGGAACCTTGTACTGGGAGGGATGGGCTTGACGAGGGTATAGTGGTTGTGATATACTTAGAGTATAACATTGAAAACTAGCAAAAAGCCTTGCAAAATACTATTATCTTTAGTAGAAATATTAAAGGTAATCGGATTTTGCGAGACTGGTGAAACAAGGTCGGGAAGCCCAGAGGGAGTTAACAAACTCTACTCCAACGCGGGCAATCGCCCAATCGCTTCCTACGACTAACCAGTCTCGCTCGATTTTCTGTGAGTCATCCATTTAGTTGTTTGGGTGATAACACAGAAACCAGCATCTTGCCAATGCTAGGTGATACGCTGTTTGTCGGGGGGTGTGGCAAAATCTCCCCCAATTGTTTTCTTTAAAACTTAACGGCTCTGAAAAATAGCTTAAAAGATCTCACGTATTAAAATTTTCCGGACATTCTGTTCGAGACTGAATTACTGATTTTTGAGGCTATTTTGCGGAGCTTGGTTTGGCCAAGAGGCCTACGGGAACCAAAAAAGAGATCTGGGTTGAAAATCCCTGGTTTCCCTTTGTCCTCTCGGACATGTGGGTGAGATCTCTCAAGCCAAGTTCCGCACCGTTTTTTATTTTTTATTGCTCTAGCTATAGCTATTTGCTATTGCTAGCCCCGAGATGAGGAATCTCGGGCTTCGCAAGATATTTCTATCAGAAATCAGAAATGGTGGAAGATGGAAGTATCTTGCGGAGGAGCGGCGGAGGCCACAGGCAAAGATGCCGGGAATGCGATAATCCAAATTCCTTGAGGGTCTCCCTCTTCCGCAGTTTGGTGTAAAGTTTGGTTTTTGGTAGCTGGCAGGCGAAAAGCCGAGGGGCGAAGTAACCTGACACTCACCTCACAAAATTAGTCTGCAAAATTTTGTTGGCTGGTTTTGTGAGATAAGGATAGGTCATCTAATGGTAAGATACCACCCCATCGATGGGTGGGACGACAGTTCGACTCTGTCCCCTTATCTCACACTTCGCAAAATGATTGCAAAAATTTGTTGTCATTTTGCGGAGCGGGACGGCAATGCGCTACAGATGGCCGTCACAGGCGAGGCGAGGTGACTCGTCAAGTCACCCAAGACCCCAAGACCCTGTGACGTGACCCTGTCGGCAGCAACGCCTCCCCGCTCCGCAGTTAGTATTATTACGGCCCTATTGGAAACCCCGATAGGGCTTTTTTCTTTTTGTAATTTGATTAAAAAGCGTAGCGAGTACAGCCTCTGAAGTCGCTGAGGAGGCAAATTGCATGGTTGAAATGAAGTATAATTTTTCTCACTTCATTTCAAATTTGCCGACGTCGCGAGCGAACGGAGTCGCTGGCGGAGTGAGCGTACTGAAGAGGCTGTACTCGCGGAGCTTTATGTAAAAAAGAAAATTGATTCTTACATTTCCTTTTGTTATGTTGTACCTGTGCTAAACAAACTTTTCGGCATTTTTTCCAAAGATATAGGTATAGACTTGGGTACAGCCAACACCTTGGTTTATGTTCGGGGCAAGGGTATAGTTATCAACGAGCCGTCAATTGTCGCCATAAACAACAAAACCGGGACAATTTTGGAAATTGGCCAAGAGGCCAGGAAAATGGTCGGCCGAACACCCGGCTATATCGTGGTTGCCAGACCTTTGGTTGCTGGTGTGGTTTCTGACTTTGAGGTGACCGAGCAGATGCTCAAGTACTTTATTGATAAAGTTCATCAGGAAAGTTTCTCTCTTTTGCCACGGCCAAGAGTGGTCATCGGCGTGCCTTCGGGCGTGACTGAAGTTGAAAAAAGGGCGGTGGAAGACGCGGCTTACAATGCCGGCGCCCGTGAGGTTTACCTGATTGAAGAGCCGATGGCGGCGGCGATCGGCGCCAGACTGCCGGTGCAGGAAGCGGCGGCCAATGTGATCATTGATATCGGCGGCGGTTCTACAGAAGTTGCCGTTATTTCTATGGGTGGCGTGGTGGCTTCCCGTTCTCTGCGTATTGCCGGCAACAAATTTAACGAGGACATAATCCGCTATTTGCGCGAGGAGAGGAATATGCTGATAGGAGAGGCGACTGCCGAAAATATAAAAATTCGTTTAGGTTCGGCCTATCCTTTGGACGAAGAGTTGAGCGGAGAAATCAGGGGCCGGGATTTAGTCAGCGGTTTGCCTCGTGAGATTGTCATTACTTCCGAAGAAATACGCAAAGCAATTTCGCGGTCCATCAAAAGCATTTTAGCCGATATCAAGGCTACCATAGAAGAAACTCCGCCGGAATTAATCGCCGATTTGTTAAGCCGAAATGTTTATCTTTCCGGCGGAGGGAGTCTTTTGCGTGGCATGGATGAGATAATTTCTCATGAAATTAAATTGCCGGTTAAGGTTGTTGATGATCCGCTGACTTCTGTTGCCAGAGGCTGTGGTTTTGTTTTGGAGAATATAGACAAACTCAAAGAAGTTTTGGTGGAGACCTCCAAAGAAGCTTATCTTTAGTGAGCTCTGCGCTTGTTACTTTTTCCGAATGCATAGAAACTTTTTGAAAAAAATTTTGTTAGGACTAGCAGTTTTAATCTTACTGGTTTTTTTAAATAATTACGCGACCAAGCAATTACTCAAAGGTTCTTTGATTGAAGTCCTAAAACCACCTTTGGGCAGGGTCTATGTGGTTCTGGGCAGTTTTCAAACTAGGCTTATTTCTTGGTTTAGGGTGGATAACATAATTTTAGAAAATCAGATTTTGAGCCAACAAAATCATCTTCTATTTTCCAAAACTTTAAAAATGGGAGAATTAGAAAGGGAAAATGAGTTTCTTAGAAAAGAACTTAGTGTCGCTCAAAAAAGAAAATGGCAGCTTGAAATCGCCAACATTTTTCAACTCAACACCAGCGGGGCTTTTCGCACCGCTTTCGTTGATAAAGGCGGTGAGCAAGGAATTAAACCGGGCATGGCGGTTGTTTTTGAGGGTGATATTTTGCTTGGTGTTGTCAAAGAAGTTTTTCCCGATAGCTCCATGATATTACTGGTCAATGACCCTAGGCTTGCCATCAGTGTAAAATCAAAAGAAGCGGAAGTTTCGGCGAGAGCTGTCGGAAGCTTGGAGCAGGGCTTATTTTTAGAGTTGGTTACCAATCAGGAGAGGATCAATACGGGCGACCTTTTTTTAACCAGCGGTTTAGACAGTTTACCCAGCGCTTTGATTGTCGGCCGGGTGGCCAGTATAAAATCAGATGATAGCGATTTATTCAAAACTGTCCGTGTTGAACCGGAATTTCACGGTATTTTGCCGGAAAGCGTTTTTATCATAAAGTAAATGAGCAACAAAAACTTT
>JACOZX010000021.1 GCA_016181105.1 Candidatus Yanofskyibacteriota bacterium | reverse complement strand
CGACCTTTGGACATTATATGTGGCGGATAAAATAAGTCAAGAGTTCCATTTCGTGGTGTTGGCACAGCAGATTGCTATAGCCAAGGCATCAGCGGCGTCGTCGGGTTGAGGCATTTCTTTTAGTCCCAGAATTAAACTGACGATTTTCTGAACTTGTTTCTTGTCAGCCCGGCCGTAGTTGGAAACGGCTTGTTTGACTTGCAAAGGCGTAAACTCACTCACCTCTACTCCAAGTTTTTGTAAAGCTAAAAGTATAACCCCTTTTGTTTCACTGACTCTGGTTATGGTTTTGGCATTTTTAAAGAAGAAAAGTTTTTCAATACCGGCTTTGTCTGGCTGGTACTTCTTTACGAGCTTCTCAAAAAAATCATAAACAGAAGTGATGCGGTTACTTGATTCAGTGCCGGCTTGAACCCTAAAGACGCCATAATCAAGACAAAACAAACCTTTTGCTCCGGTTTCTACTAAACCATAGCCTATGACTGTGGTTCCGGGATCAATCCCCAATATTCGTGTAAACTTCTTGGACATCTTCATTGCCGGCTAGCTCTTCAAACAGACCGTTTTTCTCAAAAGCCCACATGACCGAACCTGATTGCGCCATTTTTGCCTCATATTTTGAGAGGATGTTTTTTATCGCTCCGATAGTCCGGTTTTTGTTATCGGTGACAGCAGTGATAATGATATTTACTGATTCTGGTCCAATTGCCTCAACCAGAAGTTCTTCAAGTCGCGCCGAGTCTTTTTCAGCCACTCTTTTTAGAGACCTTTCTATACTTTCTTTTGGCATATTTAAAGAACGGGCTTTTTCAATTGCGTTTTTCAGTTCAATATTTTTGTCCGGATGAATTCCTTTACGCGCAGCTATTGAGATAAGTTTTGAAAGTTTAGAAAAAACCTGACCTTTCTTTTGGTCGGCAACACCTTTTTTATGTTTTATTTGAGACCATTTTGAGTGCCCGCTCATATTGTTGACTGTTTTTATATTGTAATCTCATCTTTCATTTTCTCAAATTTTAAGTCTCCAATGCCGTTTACATTTTTAATATCCTCTATTTTTTGGAATGGGCCGTTTTTGTTTCTATAGTCAATAATGCGTTGAGCAATTACCGGGCCGACACCGGTAATCTTCTCCAACTCTTGGCTACTGGCCGTGTTGATGTTTATTTTTGCCGACTGTTCAGGAGTTACAGTCGGTATTGCCGTGGGAGCGGGAGTAGAGGTAAAAAATTGTGTCGTCGTGGTAAGGGATGTTGTTGTGTTGGTTGTTGGCGGCGGGTTAGCGGAGGTGGTTGTGTTTAGAGCGGTTGCGGCTGGGGTGGCTGCGCTTGTCAGAGAAGCAGGCGGATTTATTGTCTTAACTACGGTCGTTGTTGTCTCGGGAGTCTTTGTCGGTGTCATTGCGGGGGTCGACGAGACGGAAATTTTTGTTATCAAGTCGGCAGTTTTCGGAAGGTTATTAATCTGTTCCGGTGTTTTGGAAAATAAAAACAAGCCGCTAATGGCGGCTAACCAGGAAAAGATAATAATTGAAATTTTCATACTCATTAAATCAATGTGCTCTGTGTCTCACTGCTTAGCTTTATGCCGATATGCTTTGCACCTTCTTGTGTAATAACTCTGCCTCTCGTTGTCCTAGCTAAAAAACCTATCTGCATCAAATAAGGCTCATATACATCCTCTATAGTGTTTTCGTCTTCGGCGATGAGAGCGGCAATAGTTTTAAGACCCACCGGTCCGCCATTAAAATTTTTAGCGATGGAATTTAATATTTTTTTATCTGTGGCTTCCAAACCGATATGGTCTATCTCAAGCAAATCTAAAGTTTGACTGGCAAGATTTCTCGTTAATTTCTCATGATTCTCGCTTTGCGTGTAGTCGCGCGCTCTTTTCAGAAGTTTATTGGCTGTTCTTGGCGTGAAACGGGAAGCGGCGGCGATTACTCTCAAAGCCTCTGGTTCGGTTTGGATGTTTAACAATTGAGCAGAGCGGGTTAAGATTTTTTCAATATCGTCTTGGTTGTAAAAGTCCAATTTATAGTTGACCCCGAAACGCGAACGAAACGGACTGGAGAGCAAGGAAATTTTTGTAGTCGCGGCTATCAGGGTGAATTTCGGCAGTTGTATTTGAAGAGTTTTAGCCGAATTGCCCTTGCCGATAATTATGTCCAACTTGTAGTTCTCCATAGCCGGATACAGAGTTTCTTCCACCAGCTTATTCAATCTATGCACCTCATCTATGAAAAGAAAGTCTCCCTCGTTCAATCCGGTCAAAATAGAACCCAAGTCGCCGGCCTTTTCTAGGGTTGCGCCGGAAGTTATGCGTAAACTGGAGCCCATCTGTCTGGAAATAATGTAAGCAAGAGTAGTTTTTCCTAGACCTGACGGGCCATGTATTAAAATATGCTCCAAAGGTTCTTTTCTTTTGTTGGCGGCGCTTATTAAAATTGATAAATTTCTTTTTACCTTGTCTTGGCCGATGTAATCGTTGAAATTTGTCGGCCTTAGAGCCAGATCCAGAAATTTTTCTTCCTCTTGGTTGGCGCCGGCAAGAGGCTTGTTAGAAGGACCTTGGTTTGACATATGAGGCTAATTTGTATAGAATATAAGATATTATTGAGAGAGTTCTGGTTAAAGGCTGTAATCTGTAGGCAAATAAATCCTTTTTAACGACTGTGATTTATTGGGGTAATTTAATGATGTTTGTCCTGGTTTCGACTGGGGTATTACTCAGGGTTATCTTGCCCCGGCTATTTTTAATATCCGGGCTTTGCCTACAGGTTACAGTTTTTAATTTTAATTTTTTAAGCCAAAACTCTCCTCACCTCTTCCGTGGAGGTGACCCCTTCCAAAACTTTAAGGTAACCGTCTTGGACCATAGTTGTCATGCCTCTCTTTAGCGCCGCATCTTTCATGTCTGATATGGCTGGCGACTTTAATATCAATCTTTCCATTTCCTCATCAACCAAAAAGATTTCAAAAACTCCGACACGGCCCTTGTAACCCGTAAAATTACAAGTGGCGCATTTTTCCGGATAAAAAACTTCGGTGTCTTCGGTGATTTTGGGTTTTTTGTTTTTGTCGCTTAAGGTTGCAAAGACTTCATTTAAAATTTCAAGCTCTTCTTTTGAAATAACGCCTTTTCGTTTGCACTTCAGACAAAGTTTCCTGACTAGGCGTTGGGCAAGGACGGCATTTAAAGCCGGAGCAATCATGACCGGTTTTATACCCAGGTCTATGAGTCGGGGGATGGCGCCGGCGGCATCATTGGTGTGCAAAGTGGAAAAGACCAAGTGGCCGGTTAAAGCCGCCTGCATGGCGATTTCAGCCGTTTCTGCGTCGCGTATTTCTCCGACTAAGACAACATCGGGGTCTTGTCTGACTATTGACCGCAGACCGCTTGCGAAAGTATAGCCTTTAGCCGAGTTGACTTGGGTTTGGGATATACCCTCAATGTGATATTCAATCGGGTCTTCAATGGTTATTATCTTTAAGCCCGGCTCATTAACATGGCGGACAAAAGCATAGAGTGTCGTTGTTTTGCCGGAGCCGGTGGGACCGGTGGTTAATATCGAGCCGGTTGTTTTTTGGAGGAGCTTTTTTATTAAGGCAAAGTTTTCAGCGGACATGCCCAAATCTTGGATCGTCTGTCTTATGGTTTCCGGGTCTAAGACTCTCATAACGGTGTTCTCTCCGTAAGCTCCGGGTAGAACCGATGTGCGTATCTCTATGGTTTTATTTTTAAAGTTTACGGTAAATCTGCCATCTTGAGGCGCGTTGTGTATGTTCAGCTTTAATCCGGAGTTTATTTTTATTCTTGTAGCTTTCTGATTTTATTTCAGTAACATCATTCAAGACCCCGTCAATGCGGTAACGCAGTCTGATGTTTTTTTCTTCGGGTTCCAGATGGATATCGGAGGCTTCAACTTTTATGGCTCCGCCAATAAGTATTTCCAAGATATTCGTGGTTGAGATGCCGCTGATTTTTTCCTTCAGGTCGGCGATATTTTTAATCTCTTTTTGAATTTCGGAAACGACGCTTTCGTCTATAGAAACCGTACCGATTTTTTCCTCGGTTTGTTTGGAGATTTCTTTATATTTATTCCAGATTTTCTGCATCCCCAAAACAGAAACCACTCCCAGATTAAGGGAAAAACCTTCTTGAGTCAGCCGGGCTATTAATTTTTGGGTTTCCGGGTTTTTGGGGTCGACAACGGCAACTTTGATTTTTTTACCTTCTTTTGAGGTGGCGGCCGCTTGAGCAGTCCGAGATTCTTCTTCTTTTATTAACCCCAACACTTCCAAATCAATTGGATTTGTGGCGATATTTATGTAAGCCAGATTATTTTTGTCGGCAATATCTTTAGCCTGTTGTTCAATTCTTTCTTTTTCAATTTCGCCTAATTTTTCTTCTAACTCTTGAGGAAGAGTGTTGGGGGTAGACATAGTGAGAGCTTCTCCACGACTTATTATATCATCTCTTGCCTCACCTTAGCGAACCGCGGAATATTATCAATAGAAATTCTGTGGATAACAAACAAAGAAACAGGTGTTAATAATCGGATAATAACTTCTCTTGACTTTTGTTTTTAATTGTAATAAAATGATTGCACTCAGATGTGGTCCGCTAGAATGCGGGCTTTATTTTTTAAAATAAATTATAATAACTTATAAACAGCGATTCCAATTGATATCTCAGTGGCTATTAATCGGCTGCGAGCTTCCAGCTCGGCCGAACAGCCGCTGATCGTAAAATTGCTCCAAAGAAGCAAATCTCTCGGAAGCATTAGGAAAGGAACTTCTTTACCGCAATTTTACTGATATCAATCGGAACCTTCGACGAGACATGTTAGACACAAAACAATTTTTGTCGGCGATTCAACAGATTGCCGAAGAGAAAGGCATTTCAAAAGATAAGATCGTAGAAACCATACAGCTGGCGATTGCCGCCGCTTATAAAAAAGATTACGGCGAAAAAGGCCAAATCATCAGAGCCAAACTGGATCCGGAGACCGGCGATATTGGCATTACACAGATCAAATATGTAATAGAAGGGGCGGACGAAGAAGGTTATGTTACCGGTCCTTTGCCCGTCAGAGCGGAGGAAGAAAAAGATTTTTTTGAAAGGAGATCCCGAGAGAGAGATCAAAGAATGGACCAGGAACCG
>JACOZX010000047.1 GCA_016181105.1 Candidatus Yanofskyibacteriota bacterium | reverse complement strand
GAGGAGGGGTAATAGTAACCCACTGAGAAGTTGAACTTCTCAGTGGGTTACTAAATTCTGAAGTAAGCTTTTCCCGTCCATTTCCGGCGGCACCGGCAAATCCATGATTTCTAAAATAGTAGGCGCAACATCGGGCAGAACGCCGGAAACTTCCTGAACCGGCAAAGAGCGCCCCTTAAATTCTTCGGCAACAAGGTAAAAGGGGACGGGATTGGTGTTGTGTTTTGTTTCTTTTTCTCCGCTTAGCGTGTAAACCAAAGACTCGGCATTGCCATGGTCTGAAGCGACAATCAAAGTTCCTTTTTGTTTTTTTATTTCTTCAAATATCAGCCCGACTGCTTCATCAACTTTTTCAATGCCCTTAACAACCAAATCCGTATTACCCAGATGAGAAAGCATATCGGCGTTGGCAAAATTTACCAAGAAAAAATCGTAATGGTTTCTTTTCATTTCTTCTACCACTTTGTTAGCTATGTCCATACTGCGCATCTCCGGCGTACCGGCTAAGTTGTGTGGTGACTCCAAAAAAAGGTCGGTTTCGCCGTCATAAACTTTGTTTTCAAGGCCGTTAAAGAAAATAGTCACATGGGCGTATTTTTCACTCTCGGCTATATGGAGCTGTTTTTTATCATTTACGCTTAGCCACTCGGCCAAATTATTTTTCATCTGCAGAGGTTCAAAAACGTAATGCAGGTTCGGATTGTCCAAATACTTTGTAAAAGCCGCCACAAACAAGTTGGCAATTTCCTCTCTCGGGAAAAACGAAAAGTCCTTTTCAACAAAAGCCCTAGCCAGTTGCCTGATGCTGTCTTCTCTGAAATTAAAAAAAATCAAAGAGTCATTTTCAGAAACCAAAAGTGAGGTTAACTCTTCCGAGACTGTGGGAGGAATTGACTCGTCGGTGATGTTTTCCTGATGATATTTTTTTAAAGATTCTAAGATATTTTTTGATTTATTGCCTGTGCCATGAACAACCAATTCGTAGGCTTCCTGTGTTTGGAGCCAGTCATTATTGCGGTTCATGGCCATATCCCGGCCCATAATTGTCGCCACTTTAATATTTTCAAAACCTTCGATGTCCTTCAGAACTTCACTTAAAAGATTGGCGCTTTCGTGAGTGCCGGAATCTTTTCCATCAGTAAAAAGATGAAGATATGTTTTAGAGATGCCTGTTTTTTTTACCAAGTCAAGCAAAGCTGACAAATGCTTGAAGCTGGAATGCACCGAACCGGAAGTTAACAGGCCCAGAATGTGCAGTTTGGAGTTATTTTTTTGGGTATGAGCAACAGCTTCTTGCAGAACTTTGTTAGAAAAAAAAGATTTGTCGGCAATAGAGCGGTTGATTGTCGGCAGATAGTGTCTAAAGAATCTGCCCGATCCCAAAGAAAGATGGCCGACTTCGGAGTTGCCGGCTTCTCCCCACTCTAAACCAACCGCATTGCCGGAAGTCTGAAGCAAAGTATGAGGGTAATTTTCCTCAAAAAAATCTAAATTAGGTTTTTTGGCGGCCAAAACAGCATTGCCAATTTTTTGTTTGCTGTAGCCAAAACCATCAATAACCACCAGCGCCACGGGTTTTTTATCCATAGTCAAATACTATCATAAAACCCGCTTACAACTAAATTTTGACTGTTTTTATCAAATCTGATACAATTAAGCAGATTCGTATTAATTTAAACTTTAGCAACAAATTCATTTAAATCATGACTTTCTTGCTTTCAAAAATTTATGGAACTTTCAACAACCACAATCACTTTGGCTATTTTGGCTTTGGCGGCAGGCATGGGCATAGGCTACTTCATCAGACGGCTAATCGCCGACAGCCGGATACGTTCAGCGGAAACTAAAGCCCAAAACATTCTCAATGAAGCCAAGTCTAAATCCCAAGACTTGCTTCTGGAAGCAAAAAACAAATCTCTCAAGATTCTGGAGGAATCTAAACAGGAAGGACAAGAAAGAAATGCCCAGCTTTTGCGTATAGAAAAAATGCTCTCAAAAAAAGAAACCGAACTGGAAACACAGGCAAAGTTGTTGGAAAAAGACAGGCAAAACTTAAAAGATAAAACAGAGAACGTCACCAAAACCGAACAGGAAATAGACGAAATTAGAAAAAAACAAATCAGTGAACTGGAAAAAATATCCGGCCTTGAGAAGGGAGAAGCGTTGAAAGAAATATACTCAAAGGTAGAGACGGAGTACAAAGACGACCTCTACCAGAGGGTTAAAAAAATGGAAGACAGCAATCGGGAGTCTTTGGACAAAAAAGCTAAAGAGATTATGACAACGGCTATACAGCGTTACGCCGGTTCTCATATTTCCGACGTCACAACCACTGTCGTAAGCCTGCCGTCAGACGAATTAAAAGGTAAAATTATCGGCAAAGAAGGCAGAAACATTAAAACCATTGAAAGAATGACAGGGGTTGACGTAATAATTGACGACACGCCGGAAACCCTGATTTTATCTAGTTTTGACCCAATCCGCCGCCACACTGCTAAATTAGTTCTGGAAAAGCTGATTGCCGACGGCCGTATTCACCCGGCCAAAATTGAGGAATTTGTTGAAAAAGCCAAGACAGAAATAAATGAAAAAATAAAAGAAGCCGGAGAAGCCGCTTTGTACGAAACGGGTGTTGGACCGGTTGACCCGAAATTGACATTCTTGCTTGGCCGGTTAGCTTTTAGAACAAGCTTCGGCCAAAACGTCCTCATACACTCCATAGAGATGTCTCACGTCTCCGGTCTTTTAGCTCAAGAACTGGGAGCTGACGTTTCTGTAGCCAAAAGAGGCGCTTTGTTCCATGATATAGGCAAAGCGGTGGACCATGAGGTGCAGGGAACACACGTTGAAATCGGCAGAAAAATTCTGCAGAAATTTAACGTGGACGAAAAAGTTGTCCAAGCAATGCAGTCCCATCATGACGAATATCCGTACCTGACGCTGGAGTCCAGAATAGTCCAGGCGGCTGACGCTATCTCCGCCGCCCGCCCGGGAGCCCGAAGAGACACGGTGGAGATATACTTGAAAAGGTTGGAAGATTTGGAGAGAATTGCCAGCTCTTTTGACGGCGTGGAAAAATCTTACGCCATACAAGCCGGCAGAGAGTTAAGAATTTTTGTTACCCCCACTAAAATTGATGACTTGACCGCCATGAAAATGGCCAAAGATATCGCCAAGAGGATTGAGGAAGAAATGAAATATCCGGGCGAGATTAGAGTTAATGTTATCCGGGAAACCAGAGCCATAGAGTACGCCAAATAGAAGCTGTGGGTATTTCATTTGTATTATTGGATAAATAATGCAATAATTGCAAAGAAATTGAAATCCGATAACTGGTCGAAGTCGGAAACGAAAAGTTCATATTTAAAATAACACTAAACTTTTTATGGTTAAGAAAAATCAATTAGCTCAAAAATTGGCTGAAAAATTCAGTCTTTCCAAGAAGCAGGGAATGGAAATGTTGGATTATTTGTTTGACGAAATCACCAATGTGATCAAGGGTGGGGACAAAGTGAACATTGCCGGTTTCGGCATCTTCAGAGTAGCCGACAGGAAAGCGCGCGAAGGACGCAACCCCAAGACCGGAGAAACCGTCCACATCAAAGCTTCCAAAGCTCCCAAATTCAGAGCCAGCAAAGTTCTGAAAGAAGCGGTGCAGTAAACTTAGTGTTTCGGATCCGGAACGCTAACCTCAAAACCCGCGCCATTGGCGCGGGTTTTGACTTTTTGTCGTTAGAGTAGCATATTGAAACCAGATACTTGAAAACTAAAGAGAAACTTATGCTGAATCACAAGATAGGCTTTGTTCTTATCGGGGGATTTAAGAGACTGGCGGCTCATGTCGGGGCTTTGTACAGATACAAGCTGGAAGAAGATGCCGGCAAAATAGCGCAGCCGGAGTTTGCCATCGGCTCTTCGGCCGGGTCAATTCCAACTGCCACATGTTTTGCTCCGTGGCACCACAAAACTATTGAGTTCACGGGCAACATCGTCAGAGAACTGACCAAAGGTGAAATTTTCCGTTATTACTTTTGGATGGAGAGCGCCGGCCTGCTTACCATAGCTGAAGATTTTATCCTGCCTTTTTTACCGGAAGGATCAACCAAAGCAAAAAAAATAATTTTTAAGATAGGCAAAAGCGGATTGTCGCTAGGCACAAAAGCTCTTCTGGCTTACGAACTTCTTGAAAAGCCATCTCTTTTTTCAAATAAACCTCTCTATGGGCTGCTTAAGAAAAATATGAGTAAAAATGGAGGATTTGAATTTTTTTGGAAATCCGGAGAAGAAGGACGCAACCAGATAAAACTGGAGATTCCAGCAGTGGATTTAGTCACAGCTGACGAGTGGATATTTACTAACTATTTGCCGGAACATCGCAATTTAGCCAACCGCAATGAATTTTTGCTTAAGGCTGTTCTAGCTTCAACCAGCATCCCGGCTCTTTTCCCCACGCAGAAGATAGACGGCATGGTTTTGGACGACGCCGCTTTGAGAATTAACGCGCCGCTTCACCGCGCGGTCGCCGCCGGTTGTGATGTTATATTTCTATTTTTATACACCCCATTTCACGAAAAAGTGGCTCCGCCAAAAACATGGATTGAAGAATTCATACGCGCTTTGGAGATAACCGTAAACGAAAGCACCAGAAAAACGGTTGAGGGGCATCAGGAAACAAATCAAAATTTGGAAGTTTCTGAAAATATACAAAAACTTCTGGATAAAATGGATGAGAAAAGCCTGCTCAGAGAAAAGGTTGAAAGAGAAATGAAAAATTATACTTTCTATGGAAAGAAAAAAACAATTTTAGTACCGGTAGTGTCTGATGAGCGATTGCCGGATATATTTGTGGGCAAGTTTAAACGAGAAAATATGGAATTAGGAATGGAAATAGGCTATCGAGCTATGGGCAAAGCTCTTAAAGACTTTTATGCAAAAACCGGATGAAACCGGTTTTTAAAATAGTGGAGAACGTTTTAAGGCAACCTGCCAAATTAGAGCAAAAATTAAAATAGCCGACGGAACAATAACGTTTAATGTAATCTTCAGTTTCCGCTCATTTACCCTGAATCCCATCTTGCGAAGATAATAAGCGTTAAAACCTTCTTTTCTCTCCGCGCCAAGTTCTTTAATGGTCAGCACACAGCCGCCGAAAATCAATAACTGTAGATAATAAGCAAGGATGCCGGCGAAAACAATTTTCCACGAAAACAAAAACGGAGAAAAGTACATTAAGCAAAGAACAAAAATATGCACCCAGAACAACAGCCCGAAATCTTTGTTTTTATCCACCTGAATCCTTCTTGGTAAAATTTTAAAGAACACAAAATTATGGCACGAAACTTCAGATAAACAAAATTGAGCTGTTGACACAAAATTTAGCAGTTGTTATCCTGCTGTCAGATATTTAAAAAAGGTGAATCAAAATGGTTCTTAAACGACCGATTAGTGTCAGTGAATTTCAAAGAATGAACGACCACATATATTCAGGGGTTAACAAACGCTATAGCGATTCTGATTTAATTTTGAGGCTTCTGGAAGAAATAGCTAAAACAATGGAAATTGCCCGCAAAGATGAGTTGGAGCTGATGCCTTCACAACTGGCAAGAACTTTTTCATGGTGGAACGCTGTGGGCACGCGGGGCGGCATTGATTTGCAGGAAGCTTTGTGGAACAAGTATCCCGGAGTCTGTCCTTATTGTTTACGAACAGAAAATTGCGCCTGTGCTATTGAACATCCTGACATACCACACAAAGAACAATCTTTGCGCCGCCTTAGGCGAGATAGAACAGCAGAACCAATTTCGCTCTCTGAACACCAACAACTTCATCAGAAACTTTACGGAAGACAGAACAGGAGAATTCTTGTCATTCAAATTGCCGCTCACCTTGCTGAAGAAGCGGGAGAAATCAGCAAAGAATTCAGACATAAAAACAACGGGGGACTGGCAGATGAGATGTCTGATGTTGCCTCTTGGATTTTTGCCATAGCCAACCGATGCCAATTTGACCTCGCCGATACCGTTTGGAACCAGTATCCTTACGAATGCGAAAAATGCCATAACACAATCTGTAACTGCGAATGCAGTGATCCGCCAGAAAGTGAGAAAAAAAGATGATTCCAAAAATTGTTTCTCCTGTCGAATATGTTATTTTAAATTTTATTTTCCTAATGCAAAGCAAAGGTATGCTTCCCGATTATTCTTGGGATGTTGTGGAGATAGGCGACCCGACACCAAAACGTTTTGATCAAGCTTTTGGAGGAGAATGGAAAATTCTAGAACAAGAGTTTATTTTTCGGTGGAATATCTGTTCGCCACCTGATATTTCAAAACAGAGAACCGAGTTATATTTAACAATGAGGATGGAATTACCACTGATTGGAAGAGAACTAACAACAGAAGAACAAAGAACAAGATGGTTTATTGAAAAAATGCAAATTAAGCGATGGACCGGTAGAGCGGTAGGCAACATTGAAGAAATTGCCGTGCTAGAAGCCGCATCAAAAGATGACGTTTTTAACCTTGTTAGATAATAATGCCAGTTTATAATTCTATCCACACCAGCAGTGTGGATTTTTTTATCTTGTGGAGCGGGTAAGGGGAGTTGAACCCCTATATCTTGCTTGGAAGGCAAGCGCACTGCCATTGTGCTATACCCGCATTTTACTAATTCTATAACTTTTTGCTTATTTTTTCAAAGTTTTGGTATAATAAAAGCATTATGAAAAAACTTCGCATTGCAATCAACGGTTTTGGTCGAATCGGCAGGATATTTTTCAGACAGGCTTTTAACCACTCGGGTATGGAGGTAATTGCGGTTAATGATCTGGGGACTCCAGAAAATTTAGCCTATCTGCTCAAATACGACACGGTTTATGGAAATTATGAAAAAGAAACCACCATCAAAAGTGGCAATCTTATCATTGATGGAAAAGAAATAAAAGTTTTTCAAGAAAAAGAACCGGCTAAGTTGCCTTGGAAAGATTTGGATATTGACATCGTAATTGAATCGACCGGCGTTTTTGATACTTACGAACTGGCAAAAACCCATTTGGAGGCAGGGGGAAAGAGAGTTGTGATTACAGCGCCCGCAAAAGACGAGGCCACGCCCCACGTCACACCCAATGTTGCAGAAAAAAATTATGAACTTGAAAAAATAACCTCCAACGCTTCCTGCACCACCAACGCCATTAATCCGGTTATGGCAATTATGTCCAATAACCCCGGGGTTAAAAAAGCTTTGCTGACCACCATACACGGCTATACCGCCACCCAAGGACTCGTTGACGGACCGGACAAAAGAAGTGATTTCCGCCGAGCCAGAGCCGCCGCCCAAAATATAGTTCCCTCCACCACAGGCGCCGCTTTGGCTACCATAAAATCTTTGCCAGGTTTGGCCGGAAAATTTGACGGCATAGCAATTCGCGTACCAGTCCTATCCGGCTCCTTGATTGATGTAACTTTCTTGTCAGAGAGACCGACTTCGATTGAAGAAATAAACAAAATATTTAAGGACGCCGCTTCACAGAAAGAATGGCGGGGGATACTCACAGTTACGGAAGATCCATTAGTCTCAAGCGATATATTAAAAAACCCGCACGGCTCAATCGTTGATTTAGCCCTCACACGAGTTATTGATGGGGATCTGGTTAAAGTTTTTTCTTGGTACGACAACGAATGGGGCTATGCCAGCATGTTGACAAAGCACGTGCTTTCTTTAAAGAATTTCTTGTAGTCGGCAACACTGAATGCTGCTTATTTATCTTTCAACTCAAAAATAACGCGCTTGGCCTCCTTTATCCAGTATTCGTCTTTTTGTTTATCCGCTAAGTCAATAAACTTCTGATATGCTTCAATTGCCTCTCTTTTATGGCCAAGGGAGTGGAGAGCGAAACCCAAACCGAAGTAGGGGTAAGCAAATTTAGAATTAATAATCAAAGCTTTGCGGTACTCATCAATTGCCTCTTTGTAGCGGTTAAGATTAAGAAAAGCATTGCCTAAACCGTTGTAGACATTGTCAAACTCCGGGTCAATAGCTAGGGCCTTTCGGAATGTTTCAATTGCCTCTATATTGCGGCCAAGCCTAAGGAGGGCACTACCCAAACCGTCATAGGACTGGGCAAATTCAGAATCAACGGCTATGCCCTGTTGATACACTTCAGTTGCTTCCTCGTAACGGCCAAGAAGAAATAGAGCACTGCCAAGGTTGTTGTAAGCATAGACATATTCCGGGTCAACGGCTATCGCCCATCGATACACTTCAGTTGCTTCCTCGTAACGACCAAGATCGAAAAGTGCAGCCCCCATGTTACTTAAAACTTGAACTTTCTGGCCATATTCAGCTTCAAAGACAGTCACATCTTGTCTCTGCCATTTTTTGAGCCATGTCATTTTACTTTTGGTCAGAGCAAATGTTAAACCCCGCGGTTTGGGATTACGACTAAATTCCGCAATATCTTTGACGGTAATCCGTGAACCGTCTTTTTTACGGCCGGTAATCATTTCATCGGTCAACTCCTCATTAAATTTTGCGCTAAGCATATCGCGCCATTCCACATGGCCATTTTTTGTTATCAAAAACAAAATAGAGTGTTCCGGTACATGACCTACCAAGTAATTCAAACCAACTTCCTTCATTAGCGCACCGCCAAGAACAGAAGCGCCAACGCAGTTAATAAGTTGGCTGGCTACCATTTCTGACGGACTACTGGCCATTGATTTATATGTAAAACGGCTGACTACTCCTTGGATTTTATCGGTAATCTTCTGCTCCATGTCACTGATCTTTACAATGCTTCCCGATTGGCGGACATCTTCCAGTTCGGTTTTAAGTCGGTCTATTTGCAAAGCCTCACGAAGCGTATTTTCGCCGTTATCCCAATGAAGATAAGCGTTCTTAACCCACTCCGGTAATGTGTCAAAGGGCATACTTTTATATAAAAGTTCCATTCCTCGCCTAAAGATTGAGCCCACAAGCTCTCTCTTGGGAGTCTCAATTTTTTGCGATATTGCCCGTTCAACTTTCTCGAGAAACATTTGATGGACCGGCGCATCGTTTTGCCAAGGCTTCAATTCTGTTTTGTCAGTTTTCAAATCCAAATTTTTTGTCTTTTGTTTTAACTCAAAGGCTTTCTCTGACGCTCGGAAAAACTGGGCAAGCGTTTTTCGACGCTCGGCCTCGTAAAATTCGCCTCGTTTGTCTTGAGCCATGTTGAAGAGTTTTGCCCATTTTCCACCCCGGGCTTTTTCTGCCCGCGCCTGCCTTGACTTGTAGAGATTATCCCCGGCAAGAAAACGGTCAACCTCCTCAACTTCCGAAGGCGTTAAATTATTCGACGCAATGTCTTCGAGATTAACCACAGCTTCTGCTTTTTTCCCGACAACCAGCGACTGGCCATAATTGTAAAATTCTTCAGCAAGCGCGCTGGCAATCTCTTTGCCATGCTCAATTGAGTCTAATCTTTGCGCGATATACCTGCCGGAGTTTTGAAAGAGTTTTCCCAAGGCAAGGAGTTCTTTCTTTTTTTGAATTTGTCGTTCCGGTTCTACCGCAAACGTATCACGGTCAACAACTTCCATAACACCAACCATCTCCCACAACTGCAAGTCGTGGGGCAAATATAAAGTTTGTTTGCCGTCCGGTCTCTTTTCTAATATGTCTTTTGCGTCTTTTTGCTCCCAGTCATCGCGACTAACTGCTTCCGGCACGATGGAGTCGTTAGCTTCGCACCATTTTTTGAAAAAAGCCCGCACTGCCGTGTTTTCAAACGGCTTCTGCTCAATGATTGACTGTATCTCAAATTTTTTTTTACCGAAATTATCCATGTCGGGCTGCCGAGAATCGAACTCGGTCTAACTCGCTTCGCGCCGGGGAATGCTAAATCATAGCATTCCCGCTTGAGTATCATGTCGGGCCGCCGAGATTCGAACTCGGACTAAAACGTCCCAAACGTCTCGTGCTGCCGTTACACTACGGCCCGACACGATACTCAAGCCCCAAAGCAGTCGTACCACCATCATACGCCAGCCCGAGTAATGTTTAATTTAAAGTCAGTAAATTCTAACATATTTTTGCAATAAAAAAAGCCTGATTTCAGGCTTTCAAAAATTCTTCAACTTTGTCGGTAAAAACACCATCCACACCCCGTTCTTTGTATTTTTTAAAAGTTTTCAGGTCGTTTACCATATAAACTCTCACCTTAAACCCCAGATTTTTGAAATACTTAACAGTTCTTTTTGTAGCACGGGCTACACTAAGATGAACCGCCTCAAAACCATATTTTTTCAAAGATTCGTAAATAGCTGTCTTTGTCTCAAATTTACCTTGAGTACCCCAGTCCCTAAGCAAACCCGCCCCCACGTAAGGGTAGGAACTTTTAAATTCCACGAGTTCTTCAAGAACGAAAGAAGAAACAACTAAATTTTTCTTCATAAACTTCAAAGACCAATTGCGTTCCGCGGAAAATTTTTCCAAAAGTTTACACAGAACCAAAGCACAACCCTTATCTTTCAACTCAACATTTATTTTTATCGCCCCCGTAAAAATTCCCAAGACAAACTCCAAAGGAATCACAGCTCCCACTTTATTTTGCAAGTCCTTGAGAGTGTTCTGCTGAATATAGACTCGAGTATTGTCGCTTAATGTGAAATAGGGATCATGACTTACCACAAGTTCACGGTCTTGGGTCAGACGACAGTCCAGTTCTAGCATCTCACATTTCAAAAGTACGGCTCTGTTGAAAGCGCCGATTGTGTTTTCTTCACTTTTGTTTTTGTGAATTCCACGGTGAGCGATAATTTCCATAATTGACTCCTTTTCTGATATAATTGTAAAAACAACTGTTTTGAGTTATAATTTATTTTTAACTTATTGTCAATTTTCCCCTTGTAGCTTAACGGATAAAGCAGCGCTCTTCTAAGGCGTTGATGGGGGTTCGATTCCCTCCGAGGGGACAAAAATGAAATTTTTGGCCACGAGAGCAAGTCAATGTTTTGGCTTGCGAGAGGGAAGCGAACGCCGGAGCATGTAATTTTCTGCGATTGGCAGAAAATCACGCGAGGCGGTGCCTAGACAAAATTTTCGGAAGAAAATTTTAGTCGAAGGAGATTCCCTCCGGACGGACACTTTAGAAATATTTGACATCAATAACCAATTTCCTATACTTAACTTATGAAGAAGAAAATTACCATTGATACTCTCGCTCGTATGACCCAAGATGAGTTCTCTAGAGCGGGTGAACGTTTTGATAAAATTGACGAGCGTTTTGACAAAATGGATGAGCGTTTTGACAAAATGGATGAGCGTTTTGACAAAATGGATGAGCGTTTTGACAAAATGGATTCAACCCTAAAAACCGTCCTTGATGTAGTCTTAGAAATACCTTCTAAAAAAGAATTTGAGCGTTTGGACAATAAGGTCCAAATACTTGATGCCGAGCTAACATCGGTCAAAAGAAGAATCAGTAAATAGTCATTCGGGAAAATAACGACCTCGCAGGTCATTAAACTAAAACGCCACATTGTGGCGTTTTAGTTTGGCTCATTTATTGGTAAAATAATCTTATTCAAACTTAAAAAATGGCAGCTAAAAAAACAAAACCGCAAAAATTAATAAAAAACATCCGCAGAGCTTTCGGCTTGGCTTGGCAAACTGACAAAAAACTAGTCATATGGTTTATATTTCTGACAGCGATAGGCGCTCTATTGCCGATAGGCATCAGTTATTCTTTCCAGCTTCTGATAGACGAACTGGTTGGAATACAAAGCGCGGCAGGCATCGTTACAGTCGCCCTGCTTTCTTTTTTCGCTTTCAGATATATTTTGGAGCTGATTGACGACCTGCAAAGTTCCATACAATACCAGTACTTGGACCGCATCTTGACTTATAAACTGGAAAATCATTTGACTTATAAAATAACGGAAAAAATTTCAGGCCTGGACATTGCCCATTTTGAAAATCCGGAAACCCAGAACTTGATACAAAGAGCCAACGAAGGCTACCATTGGCGCATCCCTAATTTTACCCGCTCTCTGCTTTACGCTTTATATTCCATAATCGCTTTAATCGGTTCTTTTCTGGTTTTGATTCCTTTCGGCTTTTGGATTCCGCTGGTAATGTTCGCCTCCACAATCCCTCGCCTTTTTTTAAGAAATAAATACAGCAAAGTACACTGGTCCCTCTTCAGCGCAAACACGCCGGAATCCAAAGATTTTTGGTATCTGAAAAGCCTGCTTTCCGACCACCAAGACATAAAAGAATTAAAAGTCTTTCAAGCCACCGAAGAACTGCTCAAAAGACTGAAAAAACTTCAGAACTTTCTCTTTGAAACCACCAAAAAAACTCTGAACAGTTACTTTAAAAGCTATTACTGGCCTTTGATTTTAGAGTTGTCGGTTCTCGCTCTGTTGGCTTACATCAAACTGCCTTTAGCGGCGGCAGGCGCGGTTACGATAGGTTCGTTCACTTTTTACATACAAAACTTAAGCAGAATTTCCGGCAACAGCCGCGACTTGATCAGATATATGGCCGATTTATATGAAAACAATCTGTATGTGGATTTCTATTTTGATGTTCTGGACTTGCCCAAATTAATCAAAGAAAAAGAACCGGGACACACTTTTGAAGAAATCAAGCCGCTGAGAATTGAGTTTCAAAATGTCAGCTTCAGCTATCCGGACGGTCCGGAAGTTTAAAAAAATATTTCTTTCAAACTGAAGCCCGGAGAACATCTGGCTATAGTCGGACCTAACGGCGCCGGCAAAACCACATTGATTAAATTACTTCTTAGGTTTTACGATCCGACCAAGGGCAGTATTATGGTTGACGACTATGACCTGAAAGAAATCAAGATAGACAATTGGTACAAATTTATAAGTACCCTGTTTCAGGATTTTGTAAAGTTTAATCTGACCATAAGAGACAATATCATTCTTGGCAAACCCAAAGTAGTAGACGAAGCTAAAATCAGAGAAGCAGCAAGAAAGTCCGGCGCCGAAGAATTTATTAACAAACTTCCTAAAAAATACAATCAACGGTTAGGCCGAGGGTTTGAAGATTCGGCTGAACTTTCTATCGGCCAATGGCAAAAATTGGCTTTGGCCAGAGCATTCTATGAAGAATCGCCGATTTTGATTTTAGACGAACCGACCTCCTCAATTGACGCCGAAGCCGAAGCTAAGATATTTGATAACCTAGACAAGCTTTACAACGACAAGACCCTAGTCATAGTTTCTCACCGATTCTCCACCGTCAGAAATGCGGACAAAATAATTGTTCTGAAAAACGGCAAGGTAGCCGAAGAAGGCAACCACGAATTTCTCATGTCCCAAAAGGGTATCTACTCTACAATGTTTCAAAAACAAGCCAAAGGATACGTGGAATAACCTTGCCTTGAAGATTTGTTGAAGTTAAACTTTAACAAATTAAACTTGTCTTTGGCTTCTTTTAAGGGTAATATTTTAACTGAGTCATCTCGACATGGTGCCTATAGCTTAATGGTAAAGCACCGCTCTGTGGTAGCGGCGAAAAGGGTTCGATCCCCTTTAGGCACCCCAAAATTTACTTTTTGCCTTTTTAGTTTTAGGCTTAAAGCTATGCCAGAAAGGATTATCAAAAAAAGTCCGGTGGTAATTGTAAAGAATTTTTTAATCCTCCAGGCTTCGGCCTTTATTGCGTATACCATTGCCGCTTATCTTGGCTATTACTCCCAGATTTACCGTTCCCTATTTTTTTCAAAAATCATCTCTTTTCAGGTCGCCCAAGCTGTTTTTGTTTTTGGTCTGGAAACGTTAATCATTTTTTATATTTTTTTTCGTTGGTACAAAGAATATTGGCAAATACAGCCCTATCAAATCGTGCATGGCCGAGGACTGCTCTTTAGAAGAAGAGAGACGATACCGCTAAACCAGATATCTTCTGTTTCCTATAGCCAAGGGCCGCTTGGAAAGTTAGTTAAATACGGCACGATTGAAATTAAAACCAGCCAATCTGAAAAATATTTTTCTTTTAAGGACCTGCCGGAACCGCAAAGTATCGCCGACTTGATAATAAAATTTAAACAAGCTTCCGATTTTACAAACAAACCGTCCCGCCACGATTTGGATTTGAATCAGCTATTAAAAGACGGGGAAACAGAAAATCTAGAATTAAAAAGCACTTTTAGGTGGGACTTGCGGGCTCAAAAAATCAACCGACAGCTTGAGAAGTCAGTAATGAAAACCATAGCCGCTTTTCTTAACTCTCAAGGCGGACAGATTATTTTGGGAATTGACGACAACAAGAAACCAACCGGCATGGAGGCCGATTACGCGACTCTGGGCAAACCAAATTCCGACGGCTTTGAAAATCACTTTTCCCACATTTTTCATAATATGATCGGCTCTGAATTCCGTCATTTGGTAAAACTAAATTGGTTGAAATTGGAAGGCAAAGACTGCTGTGTTGTCAGCGTTACGCCCTCTTTGAAACCGGCTTTTTTGAGAACAGATGACAGCGAAGAGTTTTGCATACGCACCGGCAACGGAACCACCGCTTTAAAATTTTCTGAAGCCTCAAGCTACATCAGCTCGCATTTTAAAAATAGTTTGGTTTAAGATTTGCCAAAATTTGCTATTTTTTCAATGTGGGTGTATAATAGAAAAGTAGGGTATTCTCAACACTTAAACAGTTAGGGGATAGGTCTTCCTACAAAAACAGTACGAACCTTAACGGGTTCAAAATTCATTCGTATGGCAACAAAATTATACGTAGGAAGTCTTTCCTATAATACGGGTGAGGATGCTTTGAGAGAACTCTTCTCTCAAGCTGGCGAGGTAGTTTCCGCTACCGTGATCATCGACAAGGTGACCGGCAGAGCACGAGGCTTCGGCTTCGTGGAGATGGCTGATGAAGCCTCGGCTCAAAAAGCTGTTGAAATGTTCAACGGTTACGAGCTGGATGGTAGGAAATTAATCGTCAATGAAGCCAGACCGATGACCGAAAGGCCAAGAGGCGGCGGCGGAGGTTTCCGCGGCGGCAATCGTGGCGGCGGCAGAGGCTTTGGCGGTGGCGATCGCTACTAATTATCCTTACTCTCAAAAACCCCCGGAAGGGGGTTTTTGATTTGACAAAGTAAAACCTAGGTGTTATCATGCTTTAGTTAATTGCACTTAAACTACGGAGGGACTCTAATGGCAAGTGAAGGAGTTAGAAAAGTTGTCGAGCAAATTAAAAATACTACAGACGAGTTAGAAAGGTTAAGATTGGCTATTGAATTTTTTAACAAGCCACAGAACTATGAAGAACACGCAATTGGTTGGGCAGAGTCTTATCTTCCTGTTAGAGATGATGGCAGACTAGTTGCTGAAGCTGCTTTGAAACTATAATGGTTATTACGATCTATGCTTTTTTAAACCCACTAAGTTGGGTTTTCTTTTTGCCTGAAAATGATATACTTAAGCCGTGACTCATCAAGAAATCCGCCAAAGATTCTTAGACTTCTTTAAACAAAGAGGACACATCATCGTGCCCTCTTCTTCGTTATTGCCCGACGATCCCTCGGTGCTTTTCACCACGGCAGGTATGCAGCAATTCAAGCCTTACTACACCGGCCAAGCCGACGCTATGAAAGATTTTGGTTCCCTCAACACCGCCTCAATTCAAAAAAGCATGCGCACTTCTGACATTGATGAAGTGGGTGATGACAGCCATCTTACTTTTTTTGAAATGCTGGGAAATTTTAGCTTTGGTGGATATTGGAAAAAAGAGACCATAGAATACGCTTATGAATTTTTAACCAAAGAATTAAAACTCAAAATTGATTATGTCTCAATCTTTAAAGGCGAAAACGACATACCCGCAGACGAAGAATCGGAAAAAATATGGAAAAAAATAGTGCCAGATATTAAAGTAAAAAAACTTGGCCGATCAGATAACTTTTGGGGGCCAACGGGAAACGAGGGGCCATGCGGCCCGACTAGCGAGATTTTTGTAAACGGAGCAGAAGTCTGGAATTTGGTTTTTAACCAATATTACTGCGACAAAGACGGGAAATTGGAGCTCCTCAAAACTTCCGGCATTGACACCGGCATGGGTCTAGACCGTCTAGCCACGGTTGTACAAAACAAAAAAAACATTTTTGAAACAGATTTGCTTGAACCGATATTAAAACTGGCGCCTCTTGAACTTGAAGAAAAAGTTAAAAGAGTTATTGTCGACCACAGCCGAGCCATAGCTTTTTTGATAAGCGACGGAGTACAACCGTCAAACAAAGAGCAAGGTTATGTTTTGCGCCGGCTGATGCGGCGGGTTATAACTCACAATTTCATTGCCAAAGCAGACCTAACATTAACGCACGACAAAAGTTTGAGAAAACCTTAAGTCATGGCTTAAAAGAACTTCAGAAGCTGAACGAGATTGACTCTCAATCAGCATTCAAACTTTATGAAAGTTACGGCCTGCCTTATGAAATTATAAAAGAACTAGGAAAAGAAAAATCAAAAAAACTAACCCGCCAAGATTTTGACGAAGAATTTAAAAAACATCAAGAATTATCTCGGGCCGGCGTGGAAAAAAAGTTTGGCGGACATGGTTTACTGCTAGATACCGGTGAAATAAAAGCTGGCAATAAAGAAGAATTAAAAAAAGCTACTCGCTTGCATACGGCAACACATCTACTTCACGCCGCTTTAAGAAAAGTCCTAGGCGACGAAGTGAAACAAGCTGGTTCAGACATCACTGCCGAGCGCTTGCGTTTTGACTTTACTTTTCCCAGAAAACTGATATCAGAAGAAATTAAAAAAATTGAGGATTTAGTAAATGAAACTATACAAAAAGACTTGCCGGTTACCAAAGAAGAAATGCCTTATGAAGAAGCCCTCAAAACCGGCGCTTTAAGTTTTTTCAAATTAAAATATCCTCCCATAGTCAACGTTTACTCTGTCGGCGACTTTTCCAAAGAACTCTGCGGAGGACCGCATGTTTCCCGCACCGGAGAAATTGGCAAATTCTCAATCAAAAAAGAGGAAGCCGTCGGAGCAGGAGTAAGGAGAATCAGAGCAACAGTTGAGTAAAAAACTAGCACAAAAAATTGACTTATTTTTACAAAACAATACAATCAATCCAAAGTTCTTTTGATTTGAAAACTATAGGAGGTATGCAATGCGTTTGAGTTTAAGTCAGAAATGGGTTGATAAGTTAGTCAATTTGCCTGAAACAGGAATGGGGTATCAAATCGTTGATGTATATTTAGAAAGTGGGGCTATTGTGCGGAAAATTTTGGTAATTAACTGCGAAGAGCTCGTCATCCATCCGCCTTGGACTTTTTTTGAAAATGATATTCAAGATATATGCCTAAGTCCACAGAATAAACAAGCATAAGGAGCGACCAAACAATTGTCTGTTGACAGTTGTTTTTTTATTTGCGTAGTATCAAGGCGTCGCCTTGATGAGGATAAGCAAGAAATTTGACTAAAAACAAGGTTAATGTTAACATATTAGAAGCTTGGGAACCCTATAAACTAGAGAAAGGACTTTAAAAATGAGAATTCCAGAGGAAACTAAAAATGTAACTCCGGATGGTTTTGAAATATGCATTTTGTGCTTTGAAAAGGCTGAACCGCCGGAATTGTTCAGCACTCCGGTTGACCAGAGAATTGGTTATGTGGATGGGTGCGGGCAGACCTGCGGCAACACAAAACTTTGCCAAGAACGACAGGAAAAAAGGGTATTAAGATTATCGCCAGACACCACGAAGGTTCAGTGGGCTTAGATGAACCAAGTTTTAAACTCTTTGAACTGGCAAAAAGAATTTATCACACAAGAGAAGACGATGAAAAAGGCCTTCAGACAGTTTTGACCGATTTGGCTAATTTTAACAAACAAGCGAAAGAGGGAGACTTGAAATGAGAGAATATAAAACACTGAAGGCTCTCCGCCGAGGAGAAGTCATTGATATTGAGGGCATCAAGCTCAAAATGGACGAAGGAGAAATTCAGGTAGGAGATCTTTACGTGGGGGAAAGAAACACGGGTCCCCATCTCTTAACAGCAAAAGAAGTCGTCATGTTAGACGACGGAAACGGAATCAATTTCATTTTTTCAACTTGCAACGCATACCCTTACGACGGTAACGAATGCATAAAGGTATGCGAAGCATAAAAACCTAACAACTGTCTGTTGACAGTTGTTTTTTTATTTTCTCCAAAACACTATATAATAGTTATGTGGGTTCAACCAAAATCATAAACATTCTCAAAACCGATAACTTTGAGGATATTTTTGAAGAATTTAAGAAAACTGAAGCCGAAGAGGTAATTTTCATTTTACCCAAAAACAGCAAAATGGCCAGAAACGAAAGCCACTTTGTCAGCTTAGCCGGAGAAGCCCAGTCAAGCCAAAAAAAATTGACCATAATGACCACAGATGAGTCGGTCAAAAGTTATGCCCCCAAATATGGATTCCGTCTGTTGGCTGACCCCGGACAAGACGATGATCAGACCCAAGAAACTGAAGAAGAAAATGTTGACAAAGAACTGCTCACAGAAATAGCGCCGGAATTGGAAGAAGCTGAAGAGACAGAGAGCCAAGAAAATACGGGTTTGATAGAAAAAAACCAGCCAGAACCGGAAGAAGATTATCACCCGGACGCAGATACCGGCGAAGATATCAGCGAAGATTTGATTGAAGAAAAGGAAGATGATGGTCTTGCCGATTTAGCCATGGCCAAGTACAGATCTTCTAAAATGTCCGATATTCGTAAGCCGAGCGAACAAAACCAAATCAAAATAAAACGAGACGGCCGGACATCAACAAATCCACGCATAAAAAAAGACCTGCCGTCAGAAAGTTTGGACGAGCTGGAAAGCATTTGGTTAAAAAGGGACCAAAGCGCCAGAGATGGAAGAATCAAGTCCGTCAAAAACTTCTGGGACAATATCAACCCAATCAAAAGAGAGAAAATCCACAACAGAACGGGTTTAATTTTTATACTATCGGGAGTAGTTTTACTTTTTGCAGTTTTATTCTTATTCCTCGGTAGCGCCAGTATCATCATAAAACCGCAAAGAGAGAAAATAGATTTCGAGACCACCGTGTCCGTTTCCAGCAATTATTCACAAACTGATTTTAGCGCCAAAAAAGTGGCCGGTCAGTTTTTGTCTTACAGCGCCGAAGTCTCTAAAGACTTTGTTGCCACAGGCGAAAAAGAAGTTGCCAGAAAAGCGCGCGGTGAGATCACTGTTTACAATAACTTTAATTCCGAACCGCAAGGCCTAGTGGCAAATACCAGATTTGAATCGCCCAAAGGCCTAATTTTTAGAATACCGAGACCTATCACCATACCCGGCGCTAAATTAGTAAGCGGCAAGTTGGTGCCAGGGTCTATCGCAGTAGAAGTTATAGCCGATAAACCAGGGCAAGAATACAACATAAATGCCGACCGATTTACAATTCCCGGCTTCAAGGGCACTCCAAAGTTTGACGGTTTTTATGCCGAATCCAGCAAACCAATGGCCGGGGGCATAATCGGACTTACCAAAGTCGTAACCGAAAAAGACTTTAACGATGCAAAGGATCAGGTTACTAAAGAGGTCTTATCTAAAGCTTTAGAAAATCTAAAAACAAAAACTAACGGTTTTAAAATTGCAGAACCCATAAACAACAAGGTTGTTTCATTAAAGTCAACGGCCGAAATAGATGACGCAACAGAAGGCTTCGCTATTGCCGCGACTGCCGAAGCAAAAACAATCGGTTTTCAGGAAAGTGATATCGTCAGATTGGTTGATGTCTACTCCAACAAAAACGGCCGTTATATCCTGCTGGAGAATACTTTGGAAATAAAATACAGCGAACCGAAATTGGATCTGGACAAAAAAATCTTATCTTTGAGTTTGTCGGCAAAAGGGGATATCGCGGCTAAAATTGATGAAGAAAAAATGATAAAAGAAATGCTGGGCATGAGAAAAGACAAAATCCAGGAGTATCTTCTAAGCATTCCTGAAATAGAGTCCGGAAAAGTAGTTTTATCTCCTTTTTGGGTCAGAAGCATCCCCAAAAACAAAAACAATATACAGCTCAAATTGGTATATTGACTTTTAATCTTCTATCTGCTAATATTCGCTAATCTCTTGGCAATAGCAAAGAGCTAAGGCTCGTTAATTTTTCTTTGTCAGAAAAAGACAAAAAACTAAAAAAGGAGGGTGTTGTAGTGGAGGCACTGCCCGACACCACATTCAAAGTAAAGCTTGAAGACAGCCGGGAAGTTTTGGCTTATTTATCCGGTAAGATGCGCTTGAACTATATCAAAGTTATGTTGGGCGACAGAGTAACAGTAGAGTTGAGCAGTGAAACCGACGACAGGGGAAGAATAATTTTTAGAAATTAATAAACATAGACACCGTGAAAGTAAGAGCTTCGGTAAAAAAAATGTGCAGAAACTGTAAAATCGTGAAAAGAAGCGGCGTAATTTATTGTATTTGTAAAACAAAAAAACATAAACAGAGACAGGGATAAAAAGGTCTTTTAAGATTATGGCTCGTATTTCAGGTATAGTTATACCCGACAACAAAAAAATTGATGTGGCGCTGACTTACGTTTTTGGCATAGGTCATTTTTCCAGTAAACTAATACTGAAATCGGCCGGCATATCTTCAGAAAAAAGGAGTAAGGATTTGACGGCTGAAGAAATAAACAAGATACAAAATATTATTGATAAGAATTTTAAGGTCGGTGGCGAGCTAAAAAGAGACACGGCCAGAAATATCCAAAGATTGAGAGAGATCGGTTCTTGGCGAGGCATGCGCCACGCCAGAAGACTGCCTGTTCACGGCCGCACCAAAACAAATTCCAGAACAATCAGAGGCAATGTTAGAAAAACTATGGGTTCGGGCAGAAAAGCTTCCGCCGAAAAAACATAGAAAATAACAGCGACTCAAAGATATGGGTAAAAAAAAGGTAGTAACAAAAACAGAAACCAACGAAAATCCCGCCGACAAAAAGTCAGCTGATTTAGCTGTAAAAAAAGCTCAAAAGAGACAAGTCTTAAAAGGCACCGCTTCCATTTTTTCATCTTACAATAACACAATTATTTCCATTGCTGACACCAAAGGAGAAGTTATAGCTTGGTCTTCGGCCGGCTCGCTAGGATTTAAGGGAGCAAGAAAATCGACACCTTACGCCGCCACGCAAGTAGCAAGAGACGCCCTTGAAAAAGCCAAGAAATACGGCCTGGCAGACATTTCAATTGCGGTCAGAGGAATAGGGCCGGGAAGAGAAGCGGCTATACGTGGATTAGCAAGCACAGGCTTAAATATCAGCTCCTTGGTGGACAACACACCCCTCCCGCACAACGGGGTTAGACCGCCTAAACCAAGAAGGGTATAAGTATATGCCCGCACACAGTCGAGCTAAGCTCGACGAGTACGGTAGCAGATACTTACCCCTCCCCAGTTTTACTTATGATGTGTTAGCAATTTTAAACTTAAAATTGCTTTAGTGGATATCGCTTAACGTTATATAACGAAGAAGCAAATAAACATTGGTAAAACTGGGGAGGGGTGCAGATATTTCTAACAACTCAGCGTCGCAAGAAACTTGCTTGCTTCGTTGAGAAAATCTAGCATGGCACGCTACAGAGGACCAAAAGAAAAAATTGAAAGAAGAATCGGAGTAAAACTCTTTTTGAAAGGGGAGCGTTCGTTTTCTCCAAAATCAGCAATGGTCAAAAAACCATATCCGCCGGGAATGCATGGCAAATCTAAGTTCAGAAAGCTCTCTGAATACGGTTCCCAATTAAACTCAAAACAAAAAGTAAAGCATACCTACCGGCTTCTTGAGAAACAATTTAAATCATATGTCAAAGAAGCAATCAAATCTAAAAAAGAGACGGGCAACCTGTTAGTCGGAAGACTTGAGCGGCGCTTGGACAATGTGGTTTACAAAATGGGTTTGGCCCAATCAAGAGACCAAGCCAGACAATTGGTCAATCACGGACACATATTAGTTAACGGCACAAAAAACAACATTCCCTCTTATGGAGTAATGAAAGGCGACAAAGTCAGCGTGAGAGAGGGAAGCAAAAAGACAAAGTATTTTTCCGCTTTAGTGCCGAATTGGCTGCCAAAACACGAAAATCCAAGTTGGATAAGTTTGGATAAAAACAGCCTTACCGCTACGATTGAAAAAACGCCAGAAATCAGCGACAGTGGTCTGGAATTAAATGACATTCAATCTATAATTGAATTTTATTCAAGGTAAATTTTAACATAGTTTCTAGCTGATGATTTTACAGTTAATTACTGTAAAATGATGCTAAAACTAAAAAAATATGATACAGTTACCGGAAAAAATTGTAGTTTTAAAAGAAGAGGAACATAAGGTTTTATTTGAAATTTCGCCTCTTTACCCGGGATATGGCGTTACAATCGGCAATGCCTTGAGAAGGGTATTGCTTTCGTCTATTGAAGGTTCCGCCATAACAACGGTAAAAATTAAAGGAATAAATCACGAGTTTTCAACGATTGACGGGGTAATGGAGAACGTCATTGAGATTTTAATGAACATCAAAAAAATCAGGCTTAAATCATTTTCGGATGAGCCGGTTACTCTGCAACTCAAAGCCGGTGGAGAAAAAGAAGTAACGGCAAAGGACATAAAAACCACCAGCGATGTTGAGATAACAAACAAAAGCCAGCATATAGCAACTTTGACGGACAAAAAATCTGAACTAGAAATAGAATTTGTTATAGAAAGAGGCATCGGTTATGTGCCGGTAGAACAAAGACAAAAAGAAAAAATTTCCGTAGGCACGCTGGCCATAGATGCAATTTTCTCACCTGTAAGAAACGCTAATTTTACGGTGGAAAACATCCGAGTAGGTCAGAGAACTGATTACAATAAAATACTGCTTGAAGTGGAGACCGACGGCACAGTCAACCCGAAAAACGCTCTTATCAGAGCCGTCAATATATTAGTGGAACAGCTTTCCGTCATGAAACAGACATTGGGAGAGGAGTCCAAAGAAGAGAGAAGCGACTCGGAAGCGGAAAATGCCGAAGAGGGCAAGAAAAAAACCACAAAGACAAAAAAGAAAAAATAAGTATGAAACACAGAGTGAAAGGAAAAATATTCGGCAGAACAAAAAAGCAACGTTCTGCCTTGATGAAGGGGCTGGTTGAGTCTCTTATTCAGCATGAAAAAATTACCACAACTGAAGCCAAAGCAAAAAACTTAAGACCGATCGTTGAGAAGCTGGTAACAAAAGGCCGAAACAAAAGTCTGTCAAATATCAGACGCTTAGTATCAATTACAAATCGGGTGACCGCAAAGAAAATTTCAGAGATACTGGGACCAAGATATCAATCAAAGGAAGGCGGTTATACCAGAATAATCAAATTGGCTCCTCGTAAAAGCGACGGCTCGCCGATGGCGATTATAGAATTCATAAAGTAAAATGGAACACAAAATTGACGCCACAAATAGAATATTCGGACGCTTGGCAACTGAAGTTGCCGGCTTTTTGCGCGGTAAAAACAAGGCTGATTTTGAATCAAACATCACATCAAACGAGAAGGTGATTATAGAAAACATAAAAAACATGTCTTTTTCCGGCAAAAAACTGGAACAGAAAAAATATTTCCATTATTCCGGTTATCCGGGAGGCATGAAAACAAGATACTTGGGCGAAGAGTTCTCCAAAAACCCGGCCAAAGTTTTTAAATCAGCGGTATACAGAATGTTGCCAAAAAACAAAACCCGAAGCATTATAATTAAAAACCTTATTATTAAATAATGTCTGCGACAAAAACAAAAACTGCAAAAAAGGCAAAAACAAAAGTAGAACCCGCGCCCGTACCAGAAAAAGTAGAATTGGCAAAGATAGAAGAAAAATACTACGAAACTGTAGGGCGCAGAAAAAACGCAATTGCCCGAGTCAGGGTTTATACAAAAAAGGCCAGCGATGAGAGCGGTGCTGAGGATACGGCCTTAATTACCGTAAACAACAAAGACTACTCTTCCTACTTTCAAGATAATGAAGAACTGAAGAGCACTGTAGATTCGCCCCTAAAAAAACTTAAATCCGTAAACAGGTTTAAGGCGGCCGTTAAAGTTTCGGGCGGGGGAATAAGAGGCCAAGCTGAAGCCATACGACACGGCTTGGCGAGAGCGCTTGTTTTGTTTGACAATAATTTTTCTAAAAAACTGAAAAAGTCCGGTTACCTGACCAGAGACCCCAGAGAAAAGGAGAGGCGCAAGTACGGTTTAAAGAAAGCCAGAAAGGCTCCGCAATGGGCAAAGCGCTAGCTTTGACCATCAAGGCAAAATCCTCACAATTCAGCGGCAGTCAGGCCTGCCTGTCCGGCAGGCAGGCCTGCCTGACCGGCAGGCAGGCCGCTGTTTTGATATTTAAAAATCCTATCCAAGTCGGAGTCATACCAAACTATATCTTTAGCGCCCAGATTGCCATAAATAGTATTCGTATTAATTCCGCCTCGTGTATCTGTTTCTAACATCAAAAATTCCGCCCCAAGTCTAAGAAAAACATGACTTCCGTTTTTGTGCCAATAAACTTTTTTAACGCTTCCGGAAAGTCTGGTGACTAATTTCTTTTCACCGGCTTTTCTTACCGGCTGATAGTTAATGTCTTTGTTCCATGAGACCCAAACCTCATGACTGGTAACCCAAACAACAGAAGAACCATCCGAAGAAATAGAAAAATCAACCACGCCTTTCTGCGGCAAATTAAAACTTGCGGCGGCTTCAGGCAAAGGCTTTTGAGATTTAAGATGTTTTTCTAAAATTTCCCCGGAAAGAATAACTTCTTCTTTTAACTCTCTTTTTACCAAAAAAACACTCTCAAAGTAAGAAACAAGGCCTTCTTCCACATCCACATCTTTTTGCCACGTGTGGTAACCTTCTTTTTGAACCTTTAAATTATATTTGCCCGGCAAGAGATTTTTTTTTGAAAATGTGCTGTCAAAAAAAGAGGTCTCGCCTTCAAGCTGGTCATCAATATAAATTTTGGCCGATACATTGGCCTTGACAACTATTGAACCTGTCTTGATGAGCCTATTTGTTTGGAAGTCATACCTAAAACCCAAAGCAAAAGACAAAACCAAAGCGCCCATCAAAAAGAAAGCAAGTATTGAAAAATAAAAAAGTATTTTTCTGGTTTTCGGAGTCATATTTTGTTTACCATACATTAAAACTGTAAGTTTGTAAATGTTGTACAGTTAGCCTATAAAATATAGTCTAACCTATATGTTTGTAAAGAAAATCGGCATTGATTTGGGCACGACTAATACTTTGGTTTTTTTGCCGAAAAAAGGCATCATCATAAACGAGCCGTCGGTTGTTTCTATTTCTGTTCTTGATAACAAAATCATTGCCGTGGGCAGCGAGGCCAAAGAAATGATCGGCCGGGTGCCTGACAGCATCATCGTCTCCAGACCTTTAAAAGACGGGGTGGTTGCCGACTACCGGGTCACCGAGGCCATGTTGAGATACTTCATCAGGAAAGCAGTCGGTAAAATAGGTTTTGTTAAACCGGAAGTTTTAATTTCGGTGCCGGCCGGCATTAATTCCACCGAAAGACGGGCGGTTATTGAAGCTACCATAAATGCCGGCGCCAAAGCCGCTTATCTGGTAAAAGAGCCTGTTTTGGCCGCTATCGGAGCCAAGATTTCCATAAACAGCTCCTCCGGCAATATGATTTTAAACATCGGCGGCGGCACGACCGAGGTGGCAATAATCAGTCTGGGCGGCATAGTCAATGCTTCGTCAGCCAGAGTCGGGGGCAACAGAATTGATGAGGCAATAGTTGATTACATAAAAAAGAAGCATAGTCTGGCAGTCGGCGACAGAACGGCTGAATTAATCAAAATAGCCATAGGTAGCGCTGTTAAGCAGAGCGCCGAAGAAAAAATAAACGTCAGGGGCAGAGACCTGACTTCCGGTTATCCAAAAACCGTGGAGATCAGCTCAAACGAAATCACCGAAGCAATGCAGGAACAACTTAGAGAGATCGTTCAGACGATCAAAACCGTCCTACAGGACACGCCTCCGGAATTATGTTCTGACATCGTTGACAAAGGTATTGTGATATCTGGCGGAGGAGCAATGTTAAAAAACATAGACACTCTGGTAACCAAAGTTACCGGCGTAGTCTGCCGAATAGCTGACGACCCGCTACTCTGTGTCGCCAAAGGCACCGGCGTTGTTTTAAACAACCTGGACATTTACAAGAGAAATATAATGACCAAAAGATAAACTAGGGAATATTCGCTTGTTAGGATATAATACTGGGATGATAAAAGACGCCACAAGAACTTGGCTGATTATTACCATAATTTCCGTCCTGTTTCTTTTAAGCGTTTGGAATCTCTGGCAGTTTCGCTGTTCTAACACAGGCCACACTCTATGCGCGGCTATTGGCCAAGACTTGCAAGCTCTCTATCAAGCCGGTGGCAATTTCAACATCAACAATTCCATGTATGGCAGTGTTGCTGAACAACATTTATTTGCCACCGACTACTTTCCCTGGAAGTATTTGCCGATTTTACCAATATTAGCCAGCCCTTTGGTTAAACTTTTTAGTTTTAAGTTTTTTTACTTTTTTTACGTTACG
>JACOZX010000037.1 GCA_016181105.1 Candidatus Yanofskyibacteriota bacterium | reverse complement strand
GTGGCCACAGGAGAGGTCGCATAGTGGCCTAGTGCGGTTGCTTGGAGAGCAGCTATACCCGCAAGGGTATCGTGGGTTCAAATCCCACCCTCTCCGCCAATTGGGAAATGTCTTTGTTGGCTCGCCCTCTGCGAGGGCTCGCCAGCCGATTTTAAGCGCAAATTGTAAGAACTATGAAAAGTCAAAATAATAATGAAACAATCGGGGGAAAAATAAAACTGCTTAGAAATAAGCAAGGATTAACACAGGACGAATTGGCGAGAAAATCCGATTTTCCCTATACAACACTGACTAAAATTGAAACAAATGTAATCACTAAACCCTCAATCCAAACGGTGGCAAAAATTGCAAAAGGATTAGTATAGCAATCGATAAATTGGTTAATGAATAAATTATGTGGTTTTATATTGCATTAGCAACATCTTTAATTTCTGCTGTTTCCGTAATCTTCAGCAAAAAAATTTTAAAAGAAGTTAGCCCGTCCGTTTTAACTTGGTGTACTTTATTTTTAGCGACACCAATTATCGCAATTTTTACCATAAAGGAAGGGATTCCCGAACTAAACATTCTGTTTGTTGTTGGCGTTGCCGGTTCTGTTCTTTTTTATACCATCTCAACGATTGTCCAATTTCGAGCGATGAAAATTGCTGATTTATCAACAATTTATCCTCTTGTTGCTCTTGGGCCGATACTTACACTTATCGTGGCTTTTCTTCCACCCTTAAACGAAAAACTAAGTTTCATCGCAATAATTGGTGTTTTGGTAACTTTATTCGGAACATACATTTTGAATGTAAGCAATGCTAAAGAAGGATTATTGAAACCGATAAAGTTGTTATTTGAAAATAAAGCATCGGCACTAATGATTCTGTCCGTTTTCCTTAGTAGCGTTGTTATTGTTTTTGACAAACTTGCTATAAACAATACTTTACCAAAAAATACCATTTTCGTTCTTTTGGTTGAAAATATTTTAGTAATTGTCGGCCTGTTGCCAATTCTTTATTTAAGAAATAAAAATTTTGCGCGACAAATTTTCGATAACAAGAAATTGTTTATTATTCTTGGTGTTCTAAATGCTTTTTCGACAATTTTGGCTTTTTCGGCTGTAGGTGGTGGAAGCGTGGGTATTGTTTCGACAATTTTAAAAGCACAGTTGCTTTTTGTTCTGCTGTTTAGTTTTATTTTCTTTAAAGACAAGCCAAAACTTGAAACAATTATTGGCAGTATTATAATGATTTTAGGTGTTATTTTAATAAAAATTGGGTTGTAATTAAAAAGAATTTGCCGCCAAATATGAAAACCAAAAAAACACTATGAAAAAATCTATTTACGTTGGTTTACCAGTGAAGAACCTCGCGGTCTCAACCAAGTTCTATGAAGCGCTTGGCTTTAAGAAAGACGGAGAGTTCAGCGACGACACGACTTCCACAATGGTCTGGTCAGATACCATCACATTCCAACTACAAACGCACGAAAAGTTCACGGGATGGGTCTCTAAGAAGGTCGCCGACGCGCATACCATGTCCGAAGTGCTGTTGACCTTGTCACAGGACAAGCAAGAAGATGTGGACTCACTCGTCAAGACTGCTGTAAACGCGGGCGGAAAGGCCGGGACGCGCGCGCCTATCAACTTTGGTTGGCTATACAACCGTTCCTTCGAAGATCCTGATGGCCATATATTTGAGGCGGTCTGGTTTGACATGAATATGAAGCGTACCGCCGAAGAAAAACTTAAATAGAAGATTTGGTAAAATAAATTTATGAAACAACGCATCACAGTTCTCACGCTAGGAGTAGACGATTTGAAAAAATCGCTCAAATTTTATCGCGATGGCCTCGGCCTGAAAACAGACGGGATTGTCGGGGAAGAATTTGAATATGGCGCAGTGGTTTTCTTTGATTTACAGAACAGCATGAAATTCGCTCTCTATCCTAGAAAAAGTCTCGCTCACGACGCGAACATACCGCAAACTCCGCCGAGCGCGACCGAGCTCTCCATCGGACATAATGTAAATAGCAAAAAAGAAGTTGATATGGTAATGGCCCAAGCGAAAAAAGCCGGCGCGAACATAATCAAACCGGCGCAAAAGACATTTTGGGGCGGTTATGCCGGATACATCCAAGACCCCGATGGCCACTTGTGGGAGATTGCTTGGAATCCTGCGTGGAAATTCGAGGATTAGTCTCTAAAAAGAATTAGAATAGCTTTATGAAACTCGGCATCATCTTACAATCAAACAAACCCGAACATGCATGGAATACGTTCCGTCTCGGCATCACCGCGCTTAAGGCAGGTCATCAAGCAGAAATCTTTTTAATGAGTGAAGGGTCAGAACTTGATATCATCCCCGACAGCAAAGATTTTGATATTTCCGTAAAAGTATCCGAATTCAAAGAATTAAAAGGTGAAATATACGCCTGTGGCAGTTGCTTGAAGGTGCGAGGTAAAGAAGAGAGCAATATCTGCCCCATTTCCACGATGTCCGACTTGCTCAAAATGGTTGAGAGTTCAGACAAAGTTTTAGTGTTTGGCTAACTTAAAAATATGCAAAAATTTGTTTTTACAATTCTTGCGACAATCATAATCGGTTCGTTTGCTACAAGCGTAAACGCCCAAATGATGGGTAATTTTTCCAATACTCAAGTCGATTGGAACGAAGTCGTTGAGCACACTGCCCGTGAAGAACAAGAAGGCAAAGAGCTTTGGAATAAACTACAAGCAAAAGAGATTGCCTGTGCCGATCTAAACAATGAGAGGTATGGAGTACTCGGCGAATACTTCATGGGACAAATGGCCGGTGAATCTCACGCCGCCATGAACGCTATGATGATTCAGGCGCACGACGAAGATGGTGAAGAACAAATTCACATTGTCATGGGTAAACGTCTTTCTGGTTGCGATACATCAGCGGCATTTCCGGCAATAAGCGGTGGTTGGATGCCGATGATAAATATGATGTGGGGAGGGTGGTCGTCTCCCTTTGGCAGTAATAATTCAACAAATAATATGATGAATTTTGGATTCGGGCCTTTTGGCGGTTTCGGCTGGATATTTATGATTCTATGGTGGGTGTTGATAATCGCTGGCATTGTCGCCCTTATCAAATGGCTCACGAACCAATCGCATGGCACTCACAATCGTGAAAAATCCGCGCTTGAAATTTTGCAGGATCGATACGCCAAAGGCGAGATTGATAAAAAAGAATTTGAGGAAAAGAAAAAGGATTTGGTTTAGAATTTGCCGCCAAAGAAAAACTTGAAATCGTCCTTTCCGCTCCGGTTCCCACCTTCACTCAAGAGTTTCGGTCGGGCAGGCAAGACGAGGCGGAATGTGAAGAATCTGCGAGCTACAATGCACTCCTAATTAAGAGTAAAAATTCTTTATTGCCTGCTCCACCTAAGATTGGAGACTCCATTTGAACTAAAATCTTAAATCCTAAATTTTCAATCTTTCTGACTACTGCATTTTTTACCTGCTCTACTAATTCAGGCTTTAGTACCCCTTTAATTAAATCCTTTTTATCTGTTTCATAAT
>JACOZX010000046.1 GCA_016181105.1 Candidatus Yanofskyibacteriota bacterium | reverse complement strand
GTTTGAAGTCCAAGGCACCGCCTCCGCCTCTTATCTTCTCACCGGCAATACATTGCAAGTGGGAGGCTACGCCAGCGCGGCTTACTCAAGATTCGGCACTACAGCCACCACCCACTCAAACTATATCTCCACCATCGACGATCTTTTAATATCCGGTGATCTGGAAGGCCGAGCTTCCATAACTTTTGCCGGCACCGCTTCTCTATCCAACACTCTCTGGGCCTCACCGGGAGGATATAGCGGCAATGTGGGGATCGGGACGACGGCGCCGGATGCTAAATTGGCAGTCAGAAGTACCGGCAGTACCAGTCAGGCCTTTTTAAATATCTTGGACAGTAATGCCACACAAATGTTGGATGTTATTTCTGACAGCAGCGGCAACGCCGTATTAGAAGTCAGAGACACGTCTGGAAATATTGACGTGTCTCTCAACACTGGTGGTGTTAGTTTTCTAAACGGCGGCAATGTCGGTATCGGCACGACGGTGCCGGTGTACAAACAGCATATTTGGCTGTCAAACGCGGGAACTGATCCGACCTGGGAATCATCGGCCCGGGCGGCACTGCTGATTGAAAGCGGCGAGGAACCCCATATGGTTTTTTTCACTCCGAACAACCAGTCCGTGGGAATTGATTTTGCTGATCCGGAATCAGCCGCCGCGGGGCAGATAGTTTATAACCACTCCACTAATGCTATGCAGTTTAATACTAATGGAGCTGCCGCTTTGTTTATCAATAGCGCCGGCAACGTCGGCATCGGGGACACCGGCCCCACGGAGGCAAAGCTCGTCGTGGGCGATGCCGGAGCCGGGGACATCTACGCCACCTTTGCCACGGCCAACACCGAGACCCTGTGCTGGGACGCGTCTGGCGCGTCGCTCATCACGGACTGCAGTTCTTTGAGCAAATTCAAGGAGAATGTGCAGGACCTGTCTCTGCCCGCTCTGGAGACCTTGATGAAGCTCAAGCCCCGCGAATACGACTGGATCGGCAAGGAGGAGGGTATCCGGCACGATTTGGGCTTTGTCGCCGAGGAAGTGAATGAGATTAGTCCGCTATTGGCCAGCTACAATTATGACAACGATGGGGTACTGCTCTTAAATGGAGTGAAGTACGAACGAATGAGCGCACTGCTCACCAAAGGCATTCAAGAGCTAAACCTCAAGATTGCTTCGCTGTCGGCCCAAGTGGTTGTCCAAAATCAAAATAGTGGAGACAGCGGGACAATCAACATTTCCAGTATTCTTTCAGGCGTTCTGGGCTTACTGAAAGATTCTTATCATCTTGTGATTGAGGATGGCGTGATTAAAGCCGTAAAATTTATAGCCGACACAATAGAAGCCAGAGAGATAAAAGCCAGCGAGAAAATTTGTATTGATGATGTGTGTGTAAGTAAAGACCAGCTCAAGGCCTTGCTAAGCCAAACCCAAATGACAAATGAGCAAATGACAAGTCAAATCCAAAGCTCAAACAGTCAGAATCCAATTTCCACGACTACAACAACTTTGTTGTTGGGCAACACTCCGGCAGCGCCGACGGCTTCAGCATCAGAAACAGAAAGTCCGATACCGCAGAATGTTTTGACATCGGATGTCCAAGGGACATCCGATGTCGGGGAGCCGGCTTTAACGCCGGAGTCAAGCGAAACGCCAACGCCAAGTCCAGAATCTAGTCCCCAGCCTTTGGATGAACCTGCGGCGGGCGAAGCAGAGGCGACACCCGCGTCTGTTGAAGGCAACTAAATTTGATTATTATTTTTTTAAGTTATAGTTTAAGATGGTTTAATTCAGTTCCGGGAAAGTTTCAGGGTCGGGGACACTGACGCGAAAACCGAACTGTAAAAATATGTGGAATCTTTTTAGAAAAAAAGGGAAAGTTTTTGGAAAGTACGAGTATATAAACTTTAAAGAACCGGCTTTGGTTGCGGAAGAGCCTAAAGTGGTGCCGGTGTCGGACGGGGAAAATATTTGGACATCGGATGGCGGGACCCCGAACCAGACCGAGCAAAGCTCGGACGGTACGGGGCAGGCATCCGATGTCGGGGATGTCGGAGGCGGGGAAATCAGTACCGAGTTTGAAAAAAAACTTGTATTGCCTCGTAAAATCGTTCGGGGTCTGCTTTTGGCCTTAACTTTTCTGGTGCCGTTATTCTTTTTACCCTTCACGGCGCCGGGAGATGTTTTGGTGTTTAATAAGCAGATTTTAATTTTTAGTTTGTCTTTGGTCGGTTTGGTTGCTTGGCTTGCGATAGTTGTCCAAGAGGGAGGACTGGTGTCGCGCAAAAGCGGTCTGGAGTGGGGAGTTTTGGCGGTAGTGGCGGCCAGTTTAGTTTCAGCGATACTCTCTTTTCAGGTGTATTGGAGTTTTACTTCCGGTCTGGGTTTTCTGACTATTTTCGCTTTGGCTTTGTTTTTCTTTTTAACCTTGAATTTTTTTGAAAAGAAAGACATCGGTAAAATTATTAACGTATTTATCACTTCAGTTTCTCTGGCGGTTCTGGCTAGTTTGCTTAACCTTTTCGGTCTGCCGGTTTTTAAGCTGGTTTCCCAGATCTCTTACAAGGATTTGCTTGTCGACAGTCGGTTCAACACAGTTGGTTCTGCGAGCGAACTGGGTATGCTTGCGGTTTTTGCTTTAGTTTTACTTATAGGCAGTTGCTTCAGACTAGATAGTTCGGATTCTAAATTTAAAGGTTTGAAACTGGTTGCCGGTTTGATCTTGGCTCTTTTTCTAATCGTATTAAATTTGTGGAGTTTGTTTGTGGTTCTGGCGGTTGGTATGTTTGGCGTGGTTTTGGCTCTCGGTTTGGCGCAAAAAAATAATCCGTCCTCTGTCCTTTCTGGCGGAGGCGGACAAAAAATCAAATTAAAAACATCTCAACTGGTGGTGCCTTTGGTAATTTTAGTTTTGTCCGGAGTCTTTGCTTTAAGCAGTAGGTATTTTGATTTTGGACTTTCCGGGGGGCTTTTAAAGGAAAAATTGCCGATAGAAACCAGTCTTTCACAGAGAGGTTCACTTGATATCGCTGTTAATGCTTTTAAAATGAAGCCGGCTTTTGGTTTTGGACCGGGTAACTATAGTTTGGTTTATGATCAGTTTAAGCCGGATTCAATTAACAATACTTCGTTTTGGAGCAGTCGTTTCAGTAACAGCGTCTCGGAGTTTTTTGACTTTCTGGCTGAAGGCGGAGCGGTAGCTGTCGCAGCTTTGATGATTTTGCTTTTCTTGATCGCCCGCGCCATTTGGCGGCATTCTAGCGAAGTTTTTCCGGCTTTTGTTACGGTTCTGGCTCTGTTCTTTCTTTTTCCATTTAACTTGCCCATGCTTTTTGGCTTTTGGCTTTTAGTTTCCCTAACGGCTGTTTCCGCCGGTGCCGGCAGACAGGAGACAAAGATTAAGATGGATGACGCCTCCTTTTCCTCAATTGCCATTTCTTTGGCGTTTGTTTTGGTTTTGGTATCCGGGTTAGTCGGCGCCTACTTGCTGGCGCAAAAATACAGAGGAGAATTGTACTTTGCTCAAGCGGCCAGAATGAGCGGCGCAGATAGAGCGGAAATTGACAGCATGATTTTGTTGGTTGGCAAAGCGGTCAGCGCCGATAAAAATAACAGTTCTTATTTGAACAGTTTGGCGAATTTGCTTTTAAGACGGGTAAGCTTGGACATAAAAGACAAGGAGGATAAGCCGGAGGAAGTTAAAAAGAGGATTGAAGACAACACCAGAACAATTATACAAACAGCTAATCAAATGACGGTGGTCCAAAAAAACAACTCGGCCAGCTGGTTTAACGCCGGTTTGGTTTATGAAAACTTGATAGGTTTTGTCGGTGGCGCGGACGAAGCCGCTCTGACGGCTTACCGAGAGTATTTAAAGAAATCACCCAAAGACCCGAATGGTTACGTGAGAATCGGCAACATTTATCTTTTACGGGCGGACAATACCGGCGCGGCTTTGCGTGAAGCAAAGTCAAAAGGTCAGGAAGTTAAAAATGAAGAAGAGATAAAAACAGCAGTTACCAAAGACTACAAAAATGCCGAGGACAGCTACAAAAAAGCCATTGAGTTGAAAGCCGATTTGGCAACCGCTCTTTACAATCTTGGCACGGTTTACGAGAGGGAAGCCAAACTGAAAGAAGCGGTCAAACAGCTTGAATTGACCAAACTTCTTAATCAGAGCAATCCTGGTTTGGCTTTTGAGTTAGGTTTGCTTTACTATCGTGATAATCAGAAAGACAAAGCTTTAGCGGAGATGACTCGGGCAGTGAGCTTGTTCAAAGACTATTCCAACGCCAGATGGTATTTGGCCCTGATGCTTGAAGAGAAAGGCGAACTGGATTCGGCCATTGCCCAGTTGCAGGAAATTTTAAAACTTGACGCCAACAAAGACAACCCGGTGGTTTTGGAAAAAATAGCTGCGCTGGAAAAGGGCAAGAGGGAGTTTCCGCCCGGTAAAATAACCAGCAAGAAGCCGTTATAACCGGCTACAACTTTTAATTGACCCAATTATTCTAATTTCTAAACACCTTCTAAAAAGTCTAATATTGCCGGCTGTTTTATTGTCTGTCTTTTTTGTTATGGTCGGTCTTGTTTTTTTGCCGTTGGACAGGTCTGAAGTTGAAACGCAAGAACTTGTCATTGAACAGGGTTTTGGTTCGGCAAAAGTGGCACGACTTTTGGCTGAACAAGGCTTGGTTAGGAGCCGCTATCTTTTTATCGGCTACACTTTGCTGGTTGGCAAAGAAAAAGAATTTAAGGCTGGCCGCTATCTGATTTCATCGGCTATGAGTATTCCGGCAATTGTAGAAATTTTTTCTGAAGGCAAAGCTGAACCGGAGGGGATTATGGTAACGATTCCCGAAGGGCTGAATTCGGGAGAAATAGTCGCAGTATTGGGGAAAAATTTTAAAGGTCTGAAGATTTCAGACTTTCAAAAGAAAGACGGCTATTTATTTCCCGATACCTATTGGTTCAACGGCGATGAAAACGGGGGAGAAATTATAAAAAAGATGACCGGTAACTTTAACAGCAAAACTAAAGAATTGGTATCCATGATTTCGGTTTCTAAGTTCCGCGAGGCGATAGTCATCGCTTCTTTTTTGGAAAAAGAAGTAAAAACAGATGAAGATATGCGTCTCGTGGCCGGTATTATTTATAAGAGACTGGAGCTGGGAATGCCTTTGCAGATTGACGCGACGGTGGCTTACGGAGCCTGCTTGCCAAAATGGCTAAGTCAAAAAGCTTGCGACGTTTCACAAGTTAATCTTGTTGAGAATATTAAAATAGATAGTCAATACAACACCTACACCAGAAAAGAATTGCTTTTAGGTCCCATTTCTAATCCGGGGTTAAAAGCCATAAACGCCGCTTTAAACCCGGTTACCAGCGACTATCTTTATTATCTTTCAGCAAGAGAAGGCGGCCAGACAATTTTCAGCGCAACCGTGTAAAATATTTGCTGAAAAACTAAAAAAACATATAATCAAGGCATGATTACAGAAAAAGAAGTTGAACATATTGCTCAACTTGCCCGCTTAGAACTTAACGAAAAGGAAAAAACCAAGTTCCAAAAGGAGCTTTCTTTGATTTTGGATTACGTGGCCAAGCTTAAAGAACTTGACGTGAGTCAAGTTGAGCCGACAATTAGCGGCAGCGGTACTGCAAATGTAATGCGTTCAGATCAAGCCGTCGGCACATACGGTCCGGAAATGTCAGCAAAAATATTAGAACAAGCGCCCGATGAGAAAAAGGGCTTTGTTAAAGTCAAATCTATTTTAATGACAAATGACCCCGAACAAATTGCTTCGCAATTTAACGGGGCAGGCAAATTAAACCCAAAATCCAAATGACAAAACTCACTGTCAGAGGTGTTCAAGAAGGAATACGAAAGAGAGAATTTTCGGCTGAAGAACTGCATAAAAAGTTTCTGGGTTTGATAGGAGAAGAAAATCCCAAACTCAACGCCTATCTATCGGTATTTGAGAATCAGGAATCAGGAATTACGAATCAAGGCAAACTAAGCGGAATAGCGTTGGCGGTGAAAGATAATATCTGTATTAAAGATACGATAACTACTGCCGGCTCTAAGATTTTAAAAAACCATAAAGCGGTTTACGACGCTACAGTAATCAGTAAGTTGAGATCTGCCGGGGCAATTTTTTTGGGCAAAACAAATCTGGACGAATTTGCCATGGGCGCTTCCACTGAAAACTCGGCTTTTGGCGTAACCAAAAATCCGCATGACCATAGCCGGGTTCCTGGCGGTTCAAGTGGGGGCTCGGCGGCGGCTGTCGCGGCCGGCTTGGCGGTGGCGGCTTTGGGTTCGGACACCGGCGGTTCAATCAGACAGCCGGCGGCGTTTTGCGGGGTAGTTGGTCTTAAGCCGACATACGGGCGTGTTTCCCGTTACGGCTTGATTTCAATGGCTTCAAGCTTGGACCAGATTGGACCATTGACCAAAAACGTTTACGACTCGGCTCTGCTTCTTAATTTTTTGGCCGGAAAAGATTCAATGGACTCTACTACTGCCAATGAGAGAGTTCCGGATTTTACAGAGAACTTGGACAAGACGATTAAGGGTCTAAAGATTGCTATGCCTAAAGAATATTTCGCCGTGCCTGCCGGCCCGCCTACCGGACGGGCAGGCAGGCGGGGCGAGGGTCTTGATTCTGAAGTTAACAACAAAGTTGAGCAGGCTATTTCCAAACTTGAAAGTTTGGGCGCGCATGTTGACCAAGTCAGTTTGCCTCACGCCGACTATGCTTTAGCGACTTATTATTTAGTTGTTCCTTCAGAGGTTTCTTCAAACTTGGCCCGCTATGACGGCATCAGATATGGTTTGCGCAAAGGCGGGGAGAATTTATTGGACACCTATCTTAAAAGTCGTTCCGAAGGTTTTGGCGAGGAGGTCAGACGAAGAATAATTTTAGGAACTTATGCTTTGTCTTCCGGTTACTATGACGCTTACTATTTGAGGGCTCAAAAGGTGAGGACTTTAATACGACAGGATTTTGAAAAAGTTTTTGAAAAGTTTGATATTATTGTCGGGCCGACTACACCCACACCGGCTTTTAAGATAGGAGAGAAAGAGGATCCGCTCTCTATGTATCTTTCAGATATTTATACGGTTTCGGTTAATTTAGCCGGTTTACCGGCAATTTCGGTGCCTTGCGGAAAAGTCGGCGATTTGCCCGTTGGCCTTCAGATTATCGGCAAAAAGTTTGACGAGGAAACAGTTTTGAGGACAGCTTTTCAATATTATGGCTCTTGATTTAAACAACATGGACAAAATAACAAGCCAAGTTTTGGGCAATATTTATAGTGGAGTTAGTTCGGCTCTTGGCGGACCCGGTAATGGTAATAAAACTGGGCTTGAAGAATTTGGAGCACAAACCGTACAAACTGTCAGAGATTTTGATGTTTCCCAAACAGTTTTAATTTTAAAAATAATCGGCATTAGCTTGTCGCTATTTTTTGGAGTTTTGCTCATTTGGCTGGTGGTTAAGATGAGAAGTAAGTACACAGAAAAGATTGTTGAACTCAAGGACCAAGTTAATCCTCCGGTTGTCGGCGAGAGCAAGTATGACGCTAAGTGGAAAGAGGTTTTGGAACATCTCCAGTCCTTACGCGATGCCGAGTGGAAGTTTGCGGTTATAGAGGCTGACAATATTCTTGAGGATATTTTAACCCAAGCCGGTTACCCGGGAGAGACGCTGGGTGAAAAGTTAAAGCAGATAAGCAAAAACCAGCTGGCCTCAATTGACTCTCTCTGGTCAGCTCACAAATTAAGGAATCTTATTGTCCACGATCCGGATTATCAGATTAGATACAATGATGCCCGGGAGGCTATTCGCGACTATGAAAAAGCACTCCATGAGTTGGGAGTGCTGGGTTAGCGGGAGCGTTGTCTTCGCCGGTATTACTGAAAGGAGTTCATTATTTCAATTTTTGGTTTGACCAGATTAGCTATCTCTCTGGGGACATGAATCGTCCTCTCGTCTCTGTAAGTTTTTTTGGGGTCAGTGCAGAATTTGCAGTCATCGCAAAGGATTACTTCCATGCGATCCTCTTTCAGTGATCGGATGAGTTTTTCAAAGGTGTTAGATTTCATGTACCGGCAATGAGCTTCCGCCGAAACTGGAATAAACTTTTTGTCAGGCAATCGTTTGCGTAAGGCGTACAATAAGCCCGGTTCGGTGGAGACGATCAATCATGGCTACTTCAATCGCATCATGCCCAAACTGTTCATGAACGTAACAGCAGGCGTTGAAGCCGCCAAAACTCTGTTCGTAAACTTCAATTAAATTGGGGTCTATAGAAAAATCTTTTTTTTCTAAAATTTCAACCGCTTTTGCTTTCATAACATAACCCAGAAATTTATCCGGCAGAACCAATATTTTTCTTCCGGGGTATTGCATGGCGGCGTGAGCGATGATCTGGGCGGTGTTGCGAGAAGTTGAGATAAAGTCGCTGATTGACTTGGTGTAAGCGTCGCTGTTGATATAAGTTATCAAAATCCCTTCGGGGTTTTTTCTTTTCCAATTTTCAAGCCAGAGATGGTCAGTACCGAAGACCAGAGAACAGCCAAGCTCTTCCGGACTTCCGGAGACAAAAATTCTGATTGCGTCGCCGGCCAGCATTTTGGCTGTGGCGGCCATGAAAAATACCGCTTGAAAATCCACGCGGGGAGACTTGACCTCATTTATGAATCTGCTTAAAGCCAGAGAATCTCCGAGTTTATCGGCTATCTCATGAAACTCCGGGGGTGGGTAGTAGTGAACGACGATTTTAGAATTTTTTTCTTGAGCTAAACGCTTTATCTCAAGAGTCTGTTCTGCCAGTTGCAGGCAAAAAATAGGACTGTATCGGTTGGGGTACAAGTCTCCGGCGAACCTGTTAAAGTCTTCGTAATACTGGGCGGCTAAAACTTTAGGGTTAGTCATCTTGCGCTCCTTGATGGATATAAGTTAAGGAACTGTTTGCTGAATTGTAAAATAAAAGACGGTTACTGTCAAACAAAATAACCGTCATCTTTATAAGAGATTAAAAGTAATCTCAATCTGTACTTGCACATCAACTAGCTTGCCTTTGAGAGTGGCCGGTTTAAAGAGCCATTTTTTTGCTACGGTTTCAATTGCTGATTCGTCTAATCCATAACCCAGACTTTTTATGACTTTGATGTCTTCAACCCTGCCGTTTTTTCTGATAATAACCTGAAGAACTAAATTGCCTTGTATGTTTTGTCTGCGCGCCTCTTCCGTGTAAGGCGGCTTGGGTTGCAGAATCGGGACTGGCAGTATCACACCGCTACCGGCCGAATAGGGTCCGGTACTGTCGCCGGTCCCTCCACCGGTGCCGGTGCCTGCTCCGCCGCCGCTTCCTGATCCGCCGCCACTGCCGGAACCAGAGCCTGCTCCGTCGCCTTTGCCGGTGCCAACACCATCGCCTGTTCCCGGTCCGGAAGATTTTTGCTCACTGGGCGGCGCTTGGATATCGCCAACTGGCAATGCTGAATCTTGAGGAATTTCTACGGGAGTTACGATTTTTTGGCTAGGGTCTTCTTTGTTTTCCGGGGGGATTAGGGGTTGAGGTTCTTTTGGGTCAGGCGCTACCAGTTTCGGCCGAACTGTTTCCGGCAGTCTGCCTTTTTCCGGCGGCAGTTTTTCTTTTTTTCCGCCTCCTCCGCCTCCGCCGCCTTCTTTGCTGTTACCGGGAGGCAGGTACATGGGAGTGTTGCTGACTATGACTATGACCCGGTCCGGTTCATCTTTTTGTTTGATAAGCAGGGAAATGATTAGACTAATCAAAGCGATATGAAAAAAAAGCGAAACCAAGGTGGCCTGCCTGTGTCTTTTTTTAAACTTAACTCTTTCTTTTTCGGTTTTTTCAAAACCGGAAATGACAGAAGGAATAAATTCCGGAGAGTTGAACATGGCCGTCTCTTTTTTAAAGTGCTGGTATCTTTGAGGTATTACTAGCAAAAATTGACGGCAACGGCAAACAGTGCTTGATTGTGGCAATTAAACAAAAACGTCTCTAACGAGACATTTTTGTTTAGTTAAGTTGCGCGGGCGGTAGTTGCTTTGACACAAACCACTTCTTAAACTATCTTTAAGGCAGTTTTATTTACAAAAGGGGAAAGAATTGAAAAATAAGTCATTTCATTTGTTCTTTTCGTTTGTTTTGGCAAGCTTGTCGACATTTGCTTTTGCTCAAAGCGAGCTAACTACAGTTAAGGAATTAGACCTGCCAAAAGACTATAAAGAATGGCTGACAGCGCAAGAAGAGTTAAAGATTCGAGAAGGCCTAGCCCTTCAGAAAGAATCTTGGGTAAAAAAAGATAACAACGACGAATCTCTCGCTACTCAAATGATATTTGTGCGCAAGATAAATTCGGAGGTGATAAGCGTGGTTCATTTAACTGCACCGCAGCCAGAAACAGAAACAACAAAAATACCCAGCCAAGCAAGTGTAACCATGCACTGGCTGGTAAAAAACGGCTTCATTAAGATAACTGATACCGTCTCTAGCAAAACGGCCGGAGAAAAAGCTGAAAAGGCGTGGATGATATCTCTCCAATATCTAAAAGAAAGGTTTAACATCAACGATAGTGAGGTAGAGCAAATGGACAAATTTTTTGAGTGGTAAAATATGCCAGCGAGACAAGTTGCCTAACTGCCTCGCTTTTTTATTACATAACCTTAGTGCGGGCGATGGGATTTCTTCTCCCCCGAAAATTTCCGGCGTTTTCAACGCATGTAAATTTTCTCCTCCGAAGCCCGGGTTTTCGAAAAAGTGAAACTTTTCACTTTTTCTCAATACCCTTCAAATCCCACCCACAAAGTTTAAACTAAAATAACCACGGGGGATGGTTATTTTAGTTTAACTGGCGCGGGCGATGGGATTTGAACCCACGATCTTCTCCGTGACAGGGAGACGAACACTCCAGGCTGTTCCACGCCCGCAAATCGCCTTAAATCTAACATATTTTCTAAAAAACAAAAGCCCCTTGGGGCTTTTTATGTATTATCTTTTGGGTTTCTATAGAGTCTCTTTAGGTAAGCTTTTTTTAAGGTCTCAAAGTCGTAACTTCCATATGTTTCTATAAGCAACTCTTCTGTAAGCGCTTCTTCTCTTGCAACTCTTATTGAGCTGGCACAGCTTACAAAGTCCAGCAATAAAAGTGTTGAACTAACTGATTTCTGATCCAATATTTTCTCCCGTCAAAATTTTTCTTAGGTTTCCTTCTTTGAAAATATTAAAGACCTTAATTCTCAAAGAGTGGTTACGCGCAAGAGTGACAGCTGTTGTGTCAACAATATTAAGATTCCGGTTAAGATAATCTATATAACTTATGTTCGGTATTAAAACGGCAGCGTCGTCTTTTTTGGGATCCCTGTCAAAAATTCCATCAACCTTTGTTCCTTTCAGGATAATTTTAGCTCCGATTTCGTGAGCGTTCAAAACCATAGCCGTATCGGTAGAAAAATCAGGCTTGCCTGTACCAGCGGCTAAAAGCACCACCCTGCCCTTATTGAGATGGCTAATTACCTTGCGTCTGATGAACAGTTCGGCAACCTCTTTTACCTCTAAAGCAGAAGCTACTCTTGTTTCTAAACCAAAATCTTCTTCTAAGACATTCTGGAACACAGCCGCGTTTATTATCGTAGCTACCATGCCGGCATAGTCAGCAACCACGCCATCTTGCAGTAGAACTTCTTTTTTTAAGGTTGTACCGCGGATTAAATTGCCCCCGCCGACAACAATAGCCAATTCAAACAAATCTTTGACTGTTAAAATTTCTTTGGCTAAAAAGTCCATAGCTTTTCTGTCGTGGCCTGTTTTGCCTTCCCCACTTAACGACTCGCCGGAGATTTTTAAAAGAACCCGTTCTTTTGCCATTTGCTTCTCCCAAGTTTTTAGAAAAATCTTTAAACTTATATCATTAAAAAATAATCCCGTCAAATTCGGGATTATCGGTGGTAAGATTCTTGTGCCGCTGCTACTGAAAGGGGAATTAGAAATTTTAATGGTTCTCTGGCGAGTTTCAATCTAACCTTCTCTAAATCATTTTCTCCGCAGTAACTGACCATGCTTTGCAAATCCTGTTGAATTGCTTTAAGAATTCCCACCACACTTCCTCGGTAGGGGACGTTTTCTGATTTACCTTCTACGTTGCTTGGCGGGTCTTTCGATCCACTCGCTTCAAGTTTCGCCTGTGGAGAAGTCATGCCTCTATATTCTTTTTTTCCGGCGCCGGTTAGAGGATCTTGAATAAATTGTCCCAAAGCTTCGTCGGTGCCGGCCAAGACACTGCCGACCATAACGCTTGATGCGCCTACTGCCAGAGCCATGGAAATATGGCCTGTCTGTCTTACGCCGCCATCGGAAATAATTGGAATATCGAAATCTTTTAGAGCGTGCCAAGCGGCTCTCACGGCTTGTACTTGCGGAACTCCTACTCCTGTTTTTATTCTGGTCAGACAACCGTGTCCGGAGCCAATGCCGACTTTGACGCCCTGTACGCCTAGGTCTTTTAGAAATTCAGCGCCTTCAAATGTGGCCACATTGCCGCAAACCAACTCAAAGTTTTCAAAACTTTTTCTAAAACTTTCTATAGCTTTAACGGTCACCGCTTTATTGTGAGCATGAGCCATATCCATCACAATTACATCTACCCCCGCTTTTATAAGCTCACTCGCTCTTTCTATGTAGTCTCCGGTTGCGCCGATGGCCGCGCCGACCCGCAACCTGCCTTCTTTGTCTTTGTTTGCCCACTTGTGTTTAAGCAGTCTGGCTATATCTTTAGCGGTTATTAAGCCCAAAATTTTGAATGTTAATCCGTCAATTATGGGCAGTTTGCTTACCCCATGCTTTCTTAATTCGCTCGCGGCTTCCTCAATAGACAGGACTGTGTTTTTTGTAAATCTCAAATTGCCATTTGTTACTTTTTGCATCCAATCTGTTATTGGTTCGGCTTCATTAAGGCAAAGAATTGTGTCTCTTTCGGTGACCATGCCAATCAGTTCTTTCTTTTCGCCGACAACCAGCAAGGTGCCAACGCCTTTTTCTTTCATGTTTCTGCGAGCCTCGCTCACGCTTTGGTTTTCCGATATCGTATATGGGTCTCTGATAATAAAGTTTTCCGCTCTTTTTACTTCTCTGGTCCATTCTGTCTGAAGTTTGATTGAGATAGCGCCACTTCGCGGCAAGATGCCAATTCCTCCATGTTGAGCCAGAGCAATGCACATTTTGGGGCCAGTCACCGTATCCATGTTTGCCGCAACTAACGGCAAGTTCAATTCAATATTTTTAGAGAATTTAGTTTTTAGCTGGACATTTTTCCTGTGTTCCACCACTCCCAGCTGTGGTTCTATAGAGAAATCGTCAAATGTTTTGCCGACAAAAATATCTTCAACGCCAAATTGCATACTTCTTTTTTCCTCTTTTTAAAGTGCAAAGTCTCAATGATTTTACATAATCTTCTTGCTACAAGCAAACCACCCCGCTTTAAAAGCGGGGTGGTGTTTTTGGCGCTGTCTTCAAATTCTTAATCAAATTTTTTCAAGAAGTCTTCAATTTCATCTTTAGACCACCAAGCAAAATCTGTCGGAACATTTTCTTTGGTAAACTCCACCACTTCAACTATTTGATTGCCAAAACTTCCGATTTTGGGCTTGGTGCTTAATTCAACTATGACAAGAGGAACGATAGCCCATTGGTTGTCTTTTTCTGGACAGAAGATTCGATATCAACAACCTTATACGATTTTACATTAACACCCGTTTGAGATTTTACAATTCGTTTAACGCATTGCTCTACCGACTCACCATATTGAATCAAATTGTGGCAAAAATAAAGAAGTCCATTTGGGTATTTTTCAGCGTGGGGCGGCGCTTCATGTCCGGGAATACTTTGCCGCCTCAACGCAATATATTTCCCGTCCCACTTCAGAATCATTTCAAAAGTAAAATGAGTACCACCTTTTACTTGGTATTTCAGGGGTTCGCCAAAATTGGCTTCTTTATTTTCCCAAATGTATTTGAAACTCATAAATATTTAACAACAAAACTCTTTGACTTTTCCTGTCTGGTGTCGGCGGCAGGAATCGGACCTGCGACCTAGCGCTTATGAAACGCTCGCTCTGCCATTGAGCTACGCCGACGTATTTTGGTTAAGTTAAATTTTATCTGACTTTACTTGATTTTTCAATACTGTTATAATTTTAAAACCTGTTTTAAAACAGGTTTAAATATCGCGGGGTAGAGAAATCCGGCATCTCGTTTGGCTCATAACCAAAAGATTGGAGGTTCAAATCCTCCCCCCGCAACAAAGTCAGACGGTGATGTCTGAAATGTCTCGTAAAGCGAGAATACAGGCGACAGAACGGCGGTGCCAAAGTTTTGAGTGTTCTTATCGTAGGCAATGCCTTCCGGTAGCACCAATCTTTGCAGCCGCTGTTTTTGTTTTATATTCTCTGTGTCACGCCAAATCTTGGCTATGTTAAGCAGGATATACTCAACGGCAGCGATTGCTCCCTCCAAATCCAATTCATCTGTCTTGGCCTCGTTTTGTGATATTTGGAGTCCGGTAATTTGGTTTTCCAATCTTTCCCTTCTTTCAAGAAATTCTTCCCGGCCAATTTCACCGCCCTCCCGCATCTCCTTTAGGTTTTCTAATCTGATTTTTAGCTGGCCCAATTCCTTGCCAAATGATTTTGACTGCTGTGAGTTAATATCTTTTTCAGTATTCCACTGTCGGAGTGTAGTCTCTTTGAATACCCTGATAAATTTTTTAGAAGGCGTAATTTCCGTTAAGAATGCAAAAAACTTTTCTTCAAGGTCTAACCTTTTTACATTTCGGTTATATAACTGACAGTCAGAATTGTTGCATCGGTAATAAGGATGTTTTTTCCCTCCACGTCCTGTTTGCCAGCTCGCAGTGTATTTTTCCCCGCAGCAAAAACATTTAACCAAACCTTTTAACGGAAAGTCCGGGTTCATTACCAATCTTGGCTGAATGGCGTTATTGGACCTTCTGGATTTAATAAGTTGAATTTGGACATATTCTTCTCTTGTAATCATCGGCTGATGTAGCCCGATATGTTCCTCTCCGGTCCAGGGATTAACCAAAACACCGGCATAGTATTTATCTCGCAGCATTTTATCAACCAACTGCTTAAACATTGGCTTACCGGTTCTGGTTTTTAGTCCCCATTCATTTAATGTCCTCGTCAGGGATATAATTGAATGCTCTCCTCTCGTGTAGGCCTTCAACCCTTTTTGAATTAGAGGGTATCTGTCCAGGTCAATTTCGTCCGGCTCGTTTTTTCTTCGGTCTAATCTCTTTTTGGAGTGTATGTAACCAATCGGTGGCTGCCACGGCCAAATCCCATTTTCTATCTTTCTCTGCATTCCTCCTTCGCATCTCATTTTACGAACATCATTTTCCAGTTGGGCAAAAGTTGCCAACATCCCTTCCATCGCCTTACCCATCGGTCCGTCATTTATCATCGGCTCTGTTACTGATTGTAAACACGTCCCATACTTCAAAAGCTGGGCTTGGAGTGCGTAGTGGTCTGTCATATTGCGGGCAAACCGGTCTATTTTCCAAACAATGAAAGCATCTACTCTGTTTTTATTTTCACGGCAGTAATCAAGTGCTTTAATGAGTTCAGTTCTATTGGCCGCAGTAGCTGACTCTCCTTTCTCCACAAATATCCTTAAAATCTTAATGTTTTGATTGCCTGCGTATTCAAGGCAGGCCTGCTTCTGTCCATCTAAACTTGTTCCCTGAACTTGGTCTTGGGAAGATACTCTGCAATATATAATCCCAGTTCTTACTGATTTTTTTTGATTGTTTTTCATACTAAAAGGGGGTCCTGGTTGCCCAATCTACTTGCTCCCAAAGGAGTAGCCATACTGGCAGGACCCCCATTTAGGGTCACTATGGCTTAATTAAAAACCTTTGGGACTAACATAGATTAGGCAACGATTAAATTTAACATACTTTTTAGGAACACGGAAACTCAAACTCTTTATAGGCATTCAGAAACTCAATCTTTGCCGGTATCTATGCATTTTATTCAACGACACCATCCTCCTCGGGTGTGCGCTTCTGTGGCATTATCACCACTCCCGCAATAGGTTTGTTGTCGGATGTTATATCTTGCTCTGATTTTTCGTGATAGCCGTGCTTGCCAAGCAACAACTTCGCAATGGTTGAATTGTAGTTGCCGGCAAGGGCCTCATCTATGACTCTTTCCGCTTGTAATTTATTTACCTTGTCTAATATAGCCAAAAACTCAATGTGCTTTTCACCCCATTCCTTCAAAGTATTCAAGCTAACGTTCAAATGCAAAGCCAGTCCTTCTTGTTTCGGGAGCTTCACTTTTAATCTCTGAACATAGCGAACCCTGCCGGTCTCGCTATTCTCGCTCTCAAGAATTTGTTGAAACTCATCCACGCACGACTTGATATACTCCTCTGCTTTTTCCAGAGTTTCTTTACCCTGGTATTTTGTCGGGCGGCCGCCTTTGTTGCCGATTGCATTGCGATTGTTTTTTGGTGCTGCCATTTCTTTTTATTGCCGAGTGTAGTCGGCGTTTAATTTTGTTTTTATGAATTTGCAAAACTCATTCTCTTTGCTCCGCTTCTTGCCCTTTCCCCTTTAATCAATCGGGTATCGGATAATGTTATTTGTTATTCGTGGTGTCAGTGTCCGGTCGCCCCCTTTAGTTCCACTCATTCCGATAGAGAATATGTTATTTGAGGCAACTTCATTACAGCGCCGGCACCGACTGAAACGATACGATGCTTGTGAGTAAATGGGAGGAGGAAATTGGCACAAAGTCCTTTTGTCCCATCGTTCGTTAAGTGAACTCGCATTCACTGAACAAACACCTTATCGTTCACTTATTTTTCGTGCTGGCGGGTCTCGGCCGCCACCCTTATCAAACGGACATAGTTTTACTTCTTTAGCCCGATTAGAAGGTTCCAAATAACTTGTGAGGGCTTAATAACCCAGAGCTATTTACGCTCTGCAAATAGCTCTGGGTTATCAACCTTAAATTTCTTGTTTTTAACCACTTCAAGAGCAAACTCAACTAAACCCTGACAAGTGTCTCTAATTGCTTCTGCCTCTCTATCCGGCATATCAGGGCTTTCCATAAGTTTTTTTACTTCCAGTATGCTCAACATAAAATCCGCTTATCTGCTGGCAGGGTCTCTCGGCCTTTATTAGGCACACCTGCCCGCAAATAAACGGACTTCGGGGGCCGAGAGTTTTGCCAAAAAGAAAAATAAAAATACTCGTAGATACGAGTATTAAAACACGGTGTTTTGTATAAATATGACAGTTCTAATGCAGTAGAAGCATCATATGCTTTGAGCAATCCTTCTCTTAAGCTGCGATAGCTTATTTGCTTCCCTTTTGAGCCCTTTCTTGTCTCTTATTTGAGTTATTTCTCTCGCTAACTCGGCATTGGTTTTTTTATTTTTTGTTTTTAGTGGCTTGACCTTTATTTTCCCTTCTCTTCTCAATTTGACCACCTCTTTATACCTACCTCTCTTTATCATCATCCGCTCATAATCATCAAAGCCCGGCCATCTTTCTTCATCGGTAAGATTGTAGCGCTTGGCTTCTGCTTGCGCGTATTTCAAAAGATTACGGAAACTCGTTTTACGCAAACTTGCTTTCTTAAAATCTGGCCACAGCTCTTTTTGTCTTTTGGATATAACATCCCATTGGTTTTTAATATCTTCTATGGTGGTATCCGGGTTTAGGAGTAAAACGACCCTCTTTTTCTTGAATTCATCTTCAGCTTCCTCAATCTGTAAATTAAAAATAGGTGGACAAATAAACCCTGTAATCAAATAGGTCGTTATGGCAAGGTCCCACTCCTTGCCCAAATTGTGTTTTAGTAAAAACTTATCAATGTAGTCAAAAAACAAAGCATCTCTATATCGTTGTGACCAGCCATCAATAACTTTCAATGCCCTGTGATAAATCTCAACCCGATTACTAAAAGCATAGGCCAAGTCAGCGGTTCTTTTGTCTTCTTCCGGTTGCAAATCAAACCTTGCTGCCAACTCCCTTAATTGGTCCCCGAAACCATCCTTATTTGTAGTCATAAATTGTAAGAAAATATAAGCTCTCTCACGAAAGATTTTGAATAACCGAAGCTTCTTTTTGATTTCTTTGTTTTTAGCCATAATTGGATTTTTAAGTAAAATAGCGTATAGTTTAACCAAATACAATCAAAGAACGCCTAACCCTTGTAGCTTCTACAAGGTATGGCACAAAATCGTTCGACACATTAAACCCGTCATAGGGCGTGTCGAACGTTGCAGACCGAAAGGTCTGTAGGTAGCCGAAAGGCTGCTCCTGTGGCGGGCTTTGTGTTTTTTTAAGAATTACCACGTGGCAATTCTTAATTCCTCAAAAGCCCGTATCTTTTGTGGAAACTAAAAATTTTGAACAAATAGGGAAAAAACGAAAGGTAGCTCTTATTCTCGCAATTTTTATTGGAGGCGCAGAAAGGATTTATATTGGTAAAACATATTCCGGGATAGTAAAACTCTTTTTGAGTATTTTTATGGTTCTGATGAGACACTCCCCATATTTTGGACTACTTTGGATTGTTGTCGTGGGTTGGTGGTTGTTGGATATAATTTCTATTTCAAGAGGAACAATGGGAGATAAACAAGGAAGAAACCTTATCAAATAGATTTTCAGTATATGAAAGATTTTATATCAAAAATACATAAAAAAATCGGGGTCGTAATTTTAATTTTAGTTGTAATAGCATTCTGGATTTATCTGCGAGAATATCGTCTTGATTTTTGTGAAGCGGTAGCACACAACCAAGCACAAACAATTATGTGTATAAACGAACCCTTATATAAATTTATTTTGAGATGAAACGAACCCGCGTCAATAAAAACAATGTATATAAGGCCGTTTTGTTTTTTATTGCCTTCTTTGTTGGAACTGCTATAACATACGGCGATTGGCTTATCGGTTTAATTAGCGGTGTCATTGTGGTATTGTCAAAGGAAATACAAGGCGCCTATGAAAAAGGTCGGAGAGATGGCCACAAAGAGGCGTTAGATAACTTTAGTAAAAAACTATGAACAATTCTGTTGGAAAACTAAAAAAGGTCCCATTAAGAGAAATCTGGATAGATGAAGCCAGAGATTTTACGACTTGGCTTTCCGAAAACATTGACGCTCTTAATGAAGCGATGGAAACAAGTTTTACGGTTGTTGAAAGAGAAAAAAGGGTTGGCGATTTTTACCTTGATGTTGTCGCAGAAGATACAGACGGCAACATTGTGATAATTGAAAACCAGCTTGAAAAAACCGACCACAACCATTTGGGACAGATAATAACTTATTTTACCAATCTCAATGCCAAAACCGCAATTTGGATTACAAGTAACCCGAGAGAGGAACATATTAAGGCCATTGATTGGCTTAATGAGTCCACGCCGGATGATGTTGCTTTTTATATTGTTAAGGTTGAAGCAATAAGAATTGGCGACTCGGCGGCAGCACCCCTGTTTTCAGTAATTGCTGAACCAAACGAAATAACTAAAGAGATTGGGAAAGAAAAAAAAGAGTATGCGGAACGCCACCACTTGAGAAAGGAGTTCTGGACGCAATTACTGGACAGGTCAAAAAAGAAAACACCTCTACATTCAAACATAACCCCGCCCATATATAGTTGGATTGGCACTGGCGCCGGTAAGGCCGGTGTTGGTTATAATTATGCCGTCACTAACGAATACGGAGCCGCAGAAATATATTTGGACAGGGGCAAGGAATATCCCAACCTAAACAAGGAAAGATTTAACGAATTATATAAACACAAGACAGAGATTGAAAAGGTGTTTGGGGAACCATTATCTTGGGAAAGATTAGACAAGCGAAGGGCGTCTCGTATTGCTTACAGAATGAACGGAATAGGACTAAAAGATAAAGACAGGTGGCCCGAACTTCAGGACCAAATGATTGATGCGATGATACGCCTTGAAAAAGCAACAAAACATCTAATACAAAAACTGAAATAAAATGACTTGGCTAAAACAAAACTGGCTATTTCTACTTATTTTGTTGGTTATTTTATTTTTGGCATTTGGTTTGCCGTTTTTGCGCGATTATCCAACAAAGGAAGAATATGAGAACTGGAAACGTGATGCTACCGACGAAGAAATATATGAACACATACAACAATTTAACGAAGAAGGAGAATTTTACGCACCATAGCTATTATGAATTGGTTAAAACAAAATTGGTTTAAGGTTTTGGTACTTATGTTGATTTTAGTCGCCTTTTACTGGTATGAATTTAGGCCATCACAGATTAAAAAGGTATGCTTCAGAGAAACCTTGCTGAATATGGAAGTGGTTGGCATAGGTTATATTGATGGCGACCAACAAAAAACCCACGACTACTTTTTCAATAACTGTTTGAGAAGAAAAGGATTATGAAAATTACAAACGAAAAAATTGGTAGCTGGCGAGATTGGGTTGTTTTAGTTTTTGTAATACTACTTTTGCCCTCGTTTATTTTCGGAATTTTTGAAGGTTTAATTACGGCAAACTATAGTCGCTTCTTCGCCAACCTTCTACTGTCTACATTCGCTGTATATGTAGGGCTTAAGTATGTTAGAGGTATCTTTAAGGATAGGTCAAAAAATCAGAAATTTTTCAAAGACACCAAGATTAGAAACAAGATGATTGTTCTTGTTGGTCTGACTATCATTGTTTGGGGATGGTATCTATCGATATTTCTGTCTCCGTTTTTTGAAAAAAGTAAGTCAATAAAGATTAACCCGGAATTAGAAAGTATAATTTCTGGGACCAATTCCACGATATTAAAAGTTAGAAGCGACATAGCGGCACATCAAACTTGTTTTGGAGATGAGTCGCTCGAACAAAGGATTTCAGCAGAATGTGTAATTGCTATCAAAGATATACAGGAAACATTTCGGGGTGCTGATAACGAAAACCTTGGCAAATTAGAATTGTATTATCAAAACAATACGTCTGACATAGATAACGTTTCCAAAAATCTGATTGAGAACTCTCTGCGCCTTTACAAATCAAACTTTTATTTGAGTTTAATGAATGAGTATGACCGCTATTTTAGTGCGTATATAAAATGGCACGAGTATTTTAGGGACATTGTTGGAACTAAAGGAGTAGACAATATGACAGACAGTGAGCTTATGAAAGCAAAAACATTAGCTCAAGAGATAGTTGACTCCGAAGAAAAACTTCAATCTTCAGCTAATCAGTTTACCGACTACCTAAACAATAGCTTCGATAAAGACTTCATCGAAGCTATTCAGAATATATGAAAAGTTTATAGTGTTTGATTTTTTGATTTTTTAATCAATTTTATCAAAGGATGTGGGTTTGGGTCATCTTGGAACCTAAAACACGCACAGAGGGCAAGAATAGAGTTTTCTAACGCAATAAAAGAGGGTAACGATAATTCGTTACCCTCTTTTATTCGGTTTGGTAGGACTCCTAAATCTACGACGGACCTTTTGAAGAGTCCGGACAGCTTGGGGAGTTCGCCCGAAGCGATTACTGTCTTCAAACCTAATGAATAAAAATGTCTTGAGGACTTTGAATTGCTATGGAGGTCGCCAGTCCCTCCATCCTCATCTCCTTTTCAGGAGGTTCCCGGCAGGCGAGAGATTTCCGGTGGTATAACAACTCAAAAACCTCAAGTTACTCCAAGTTGTTCAGATATTTCCGGGAGGACGGACGTCCCTCCATTGGATATTTCACCCGTGGCATCCGAAATTTCCACTGCTCGGAAAACTACTTTAATATCCGGCGGGACTCCCGTTCCCGCAACGCCATCAAGCGGCCGTAGACCGGGGAGAATTACTACATCAGATATTGAGTTAATACTAACAAAACTAAAGAAATGGTCAAAATGAAAACCTTTACCAATTTTAGAACGGAAGTTATAGACGGGACGACTAAATCAGAAAATATCACTTAAACTTGAGTATCTGTCTCTGTCGTTAAGATAAATTCAAAATGGTCGGTAACTAAACGGCCCGAGGTCTTTGCCAACAATTCTTCAAGAGGTACACTGGGAAATTGATTACGTATAGAGTTCGGCACCCTAAAAGCAATCTGCTCCCACAGAACATTGCTTTCATATTTCTTTTGATTTGGACTAAAACCAGGAAATAAGTATTTCGGATTTTCTTTATACTCAAATATAAAATTACCAGAGACAGTTCTCCGAAAATCTGCTATGTCCAACCTATCTCCATTTTTGTATATTACTTTATAGTGTAGAGGGATAGTATTCATTTAAGTATTTCCAACAACAATACGATTTAGAGTTTGTTTCAATAAGTCCAATCTTATACTAACATATTGAGCAATTAACTCCAGATTTTGAACAGAGGTGTCAAACCTCTTCCTTGTGGGGACATTAAGAATTAAAGTTTTTGCCACCCTTGCCTCGGTTATTCTGTTAATTTTCGTTAGAACATTTTTTGCTATGTTACTATCTTTTAACTCATCTATGGAGTGTAATTTTTCCAGAGCTTCATAAAGCGTGTATTTACCTCCATCATTTTTTTTGAACATTGACCTTGCGCGTTTGGGGAAATTTCTTCCTCGTGGAAGATTGGGTGCCTGTATGTCTCTTAAGAACTCCTGTTGGTGCTGTTTTTTCCACAAAAGACTTATACCATTATCAAACGCCGGAGCCAATCTAAGGAAAGTCCCATCGTCAGCTTTTTCCAAAATTCCCCAATTGTTGTAGTGTCTATCTGTGCCACCAATCAAAGCATCGAAGGTCAAAAGTTCAAAAAATTGAGCCCAAACAATAGATGCCTGCGGTTTGTTTTTCACGTAATTTCTAATAGCTTTGACAACTAAATCTAAAGTATAAATCCTTCGCTTGTGAAGTTCCTTGGGAGCTTTGCTAAATTCTTGGTCAACATCTGATATAAGTGCTGCGCCGTGAATTAAATTTTCCCGAAACTGATGACGCTTTGTGTATCTTTGTCTGCGAACATCTAACTGAATTAAGGCGCCAACAGACCTTAGTCCAATTTGCTTGTATTGCGGGATTACACAAAACCAAGCTTTTTGTACAGGAAAGTTGAATAGGTTACCCAGATTAGAAGCACAAATTTCTGACCGGAGCTCCCCAATGTCTTTATCATAGCTTTTAGCCATAAAATATACTTTCCCCATTTTGGTTTGCTTCAATACAACTTTCTTTCTGACACCATAACCAACGTTCATCTCTCTTTGTGTCCAGTTCTTTATGTTTACTATCTTCTTTATTTTCATTAAATCATAGTAATTAAACCAACAATTTTACACAACTCAACGCCGTTGTTTGTTTACTTTATTTTCTTAATTTGTTCCTCTGTCATCAAGGTGCTCGGCCGGCTAAAACTCTCAATGGTAAACATATTTGGAAAGGCAACAATATAATTATGTTTATCCGAGTCCAGGGCTATCGGCATATTATCCTTAACAATCTGGTCTGGCATAGAGATTAAAATATAGTTAGGATGCGTTTCAAAAAAATTCTTAAAATTTTCACTTTGATAGATAAGAAAATCCCTCATAAATACTAAAACCTCTTCTTTGTATTCTTGTTTTGTAACTGCGGCAACATCTGTTGCGGTAACGTTTTTGGGCGTTAAGAGTTCTTCTCCAGTAAGACGACTAAAATCTGTAAACTCTTTTACCTGAAAGTGTAACTGCATATGGCTGCCATCAAGCTTAAGTTCATCGTTTTTTAATAGCTTAAACTTCGCGGCGGACTTTGCCACAAAAATGGCCGTGTCACAAGAAGTTTCGGCTTCCGGGGTAACAATAAAAACAGTGTCATTGTTTTCAAATTTTGTTTCTAAACGTTTTAACAAGATGACGGTGACAAAAAGCTCTTTTACTTTTTGGCCGTTTATTTCTTTACCATCAATTTTGAGAATATCATGACTTGTTAAATCAAATATAGCATCGGTTAGGGTTTGGTTATTAACCGGCGTAGCAAACCCCCTTGGAAGCTTTCTGAACTTATAGAATAAGGCAGCTTGAAATAGCTTGTCATAAAAGATTTGGGCATTTTGTCCTGACCCAACTTTGTAGTAAGAGACAATTTTCCATGGCACATTCATCCTATCTTTGTAGCACAGTTTTCAATTTTTAATAAGCAGAAGCAAAAGAATGGATTTCTTTGATATTTAAGAGTATTTGTTGCCAACTGTGTCCGAGCTCTGCAACATTCATAAATAAAAAATGTCCTCGCTGGAGGATGTTTTTATTTATGACTATGTCTGCGCGGAGGGAGAAATGACGAGTGTCATTTCGTGAGGATTTGAACGCCGGAGCGATACTTTGTCAGTAGGCAAAGTCGCGAGGCGGTGGTTAGCTCGAGCCGAGCGGCGGCGAGGCGAGAGGCGAAACCAAATCCTCCCCCGCAACAAATTGACAATACGCCACAAATGGCGTATTGTTTTGTTATTCTTTGAAAAACGGAGTACAGCAATGGCTCAGCTTCCAAAAAGGTTGACTTTTGTTAGACATGCTAAGTCTACTGGAAATACCATGACGGCTGATCAACGAGCAGATTATCCAATTCCCAATCATCAGTATCCTCTTACCTTAGTAGGCCATATGGAGGCAAAACATGCGGCAAACTATCTTAGGCTAACCCTTAAAGATGCCGTCCCAGATTTATTTTTTCAATCAACATTTTTACGTAGCCAGGCAACTATGGAAATTCTCATGCGAGAAGGATTGGGTCATCGCTTGCAAGCCCCTATCACTGATTCTCGCCTTGATGAAAAATGGGATGGAATATTCCACGAATTATCAAAAAAAGAACTTGAACAAAGATACCCAGATCAGATTAGATTGCGAAAGCGTTCAGGTTATTATCATTACCGTGCTCCAGGAGGAGAGAATTGTCCTGACGTTGAACTAAGAATCCAGAGTTTTTTCTCTGATCCTCTTATCGTTAATGCTAATCACGTCTTGATTGTTGGACATGGCAGATGGTTTTTTATTCTTCAGAAACTAATTCATAACATGACAGTTCAGGAATTTATTGAATTAAAGGAAAAGGAAGATTGTCCGAATTGCTCTATAACCGAATATTTTAATCCCCCAAGCCATCGGGGGTTACCCGAAAGTGTAAATCCTTGGAAAGACAAAATAGACGAACAACCCACAGATTTTGCCTAGTATGCCCTTCGGGGCATTTTTTCTTACCAGCTTCTCATAAAACCAAAACTTGAATAATATCTAAGTTCTACGAAGTAGGTTCTAATATCTTCCGTTCCTCGCAACAAGATATTTACAAAATACCAATTTCGTGGTACTTTGTTTTTACTTGGCAACTTGAAAATTAGGAGAAGAATAAATGGCAGAGTTATTCATTCTTGCTCTTCTGGGACACTTAATCGGTGATTATCTTTTTCAAACAAAATATATGGCCTTAAACAAATCGGCCAAAGGTTGGCTCGGCATT
>JACOZX010000001.1 GCA_016181105.1 Candidatus Yanofskyibacteriota bacterium | reverse complement strand
CTTTTTTTGATTTAAAAATTTGGTAACCCAATCCACGGCTTTGTCTATGCCTCTTTTTAAAACCATCGGGTTGGCGCCGGAATTTACGGCGCTGAAACCGTCGGCAACTATCGCCTGCGCTAAAACAGTCGCGGTTGTGGTGCCGTCACCGGCAATATCGCCGGTCTTGGAAGCGACTTCTTTAACAAGTTCGGCGCCGATGTTTTCAAATTTATCTTTAAGCTCAATTTCTTTGGCCACCGTAACTCCATCTTTGGTAATTGTCGGCGCGCCAAATCCCTTGTCCAAAACCACATTCCGGCCTTTGGGTCCCAGAGTAACCTTGACCGCATTGGCAATTTTATCCACCCCGCGCTTAAGCGCTTCGCGGGCTTGTTCCTTATATTGTATTTGTTTTGCCATTTTTGTTAGCAAGCGTAGCGAGCTTTACAAAAATGAGCATCCCGCTCCAATTTTGCTCTCGCTAACACTCGCACTTTTATCTTTTATTAAACGAGTAAAAATTTCGCAGTTCGCGAGGGCCGAATAGGCCCAAACTTTAATGGCGCAGCGGACTGCCAATTGCAACCCCGCAAAATTGGGGCGGGGAGGCCATTCTTTACTCTATAATCGCTAAAATATCTTCTTCTTTTGCAATTAAATATTCTTTATCGTCGACCTTAATTTCATTTGGACCGTATTTGGTAAACAAAACCACATCTCCTTTTTTAACAGATGGCGGCACCAGTTTTCCATCTTCGTATTTGCCCGGTCCGACGGCAACCACTTTGGCCTTTTCCGGCCGTTCTTTTTGGACGGTATCCGGTAAAATTATCCCGCCCTTTTTTCTTTCTTCTTTAAGAGGTTCCAAAAGAACTTGATCTCTTAGTGGCTTAATCTTAAGCATTGTTATAGGTTACAAGTTTTAGGTTATAGGTTAAAATTTTAATTTATAACTTACAACTTATAACTTAAAGATTCTTGGCACTCACGACCACTGACTGCCAACTGGGGTATCTTAAGCTAAAGAAAAACCCCCGTCAAGAGGGGGCTACCAAGAGTAAAAACCGGAAACATTAATTACTGATTCTGAAAAATTTCCGGAAGGATCAAAGGCCTTTGCTTTCAACTTAAGAGCACGGCCTACCACGGGATATGTCCCGCTGAAAAGTTTGACCGCATAAGGAGCTTTCCCGGCCTCTCCTAAAAAAGTATCTCCCAGCCAGAATTCCACCCTTTCTATACGGTCGTTATCACTGGCCAAAGCGTAAACTTCCAAGCCGTAAAAAAAATTAAATATGCTCGTCCCCCCCAAAGGAGCTGTAATAATAACAATAGGCGGTATCAAGTCTGGAATCCTCGGCTCCGGCGACACCCTGTTAAAATAGTTTTGATTGACTTCTCTTATCTTGTTTATCAAAGCATCGCTGAAACCCGGCTCTATATTTGACGGTCCCGGTTTAATTATCGGCGAATATTCCTCCCAAGCCCAAAGAGCGCTAAACATAATTTTCAGCCGCCCGACTCTCTCCAGCGTTGCTTGAGTGAAAGAACCCACCGAGTAATTATCGCTTAAACCATCTCCGGTCTCGCCCACAAAAACAAATTTACCGGTTTCGTTGGCAATTTTAACCACCTCGTCCAAAAGGTCAACATTATTCTTTCCCACAATATCAAATCTTTCGTTATCACGAGAAGTAGAGCAATTGTCTGAAATATCGGGGCAAAGGTTGTAAAAGTGGACACTCATTATTCCCACATCCTTACTCGCGTCAATCAAATTTTTCCTGAACTCCTCTCTTGAATCGCTTGTCCAATCAGGACCATTTGGCGACCACTCCGGCTGTTTCCTAAGATGTTCAGCGGCCGGACGCGGCATGGAAAAACCGTTGGAAACCAAGTGGTTTGGGTCAATTGCGCGGATAAGATTCGCATATTCACGCACAAAATCCAGAAGCTCACCGGTGCTATAGTTGTCGCCTTTAGTGCCCAGTCTTTTATCAATGTCCAGATCGGCATCCAGATTCCACTCATTGCCTGTTTCCCAAAAAAGAGTTGCCGGGTGGCTTTCATACCGACTTACAACCTCCCGAACATATTTTGACCAAAGTTTTCTTGAAGCAGAGTTTGGGTCGGTAAAAAAGATATGCATACTGTCACCGGCAAACCGTGGAAATTGTATGTTCCACCAGCTTAAAACAATCGCCGCCTGCATCCGGTTTTCATACAAGTCCCACATCATTTTATCAAAACGGCTCCAGAAAAAATCGGGATATCTCTGCCATAACTCCAACTCATAACCGCCGAATCCGCTGGCTGAAAAGCGAAAGTAGCCAATGCCGTTATTGCGGGCGTCAACAATGGTCTTGCGGGCAATCGTTTCCTGTAATTCCGGCCCGGCCAAAAATGCATTGCCCAAATACATATTAAAAAGCCCCGGGTTGTTCATGCCAATTCCCGGCCAAACTTTTTTTCGTCCGACTGAAAAAACAGGCTGACTTGCCAAAACCAAGATAATAAACACAAAAGCAGGCAGAACTTTCTTGAGCAACATTTCATCACCTCTTCTATCTTTACATGAGTTTCAAAGAACTTCGCTAAACTATAAAACAAGGCCTAAAAAAAGTAAATCCCCGTTATCAAACGGGGATCATTCAGTTTTCTTCACAACTTCAAAAACGGCTGTTTCGCTCAAGTTTGGATCTATCACATAGCCGCTTGGTATGGGAGGAAATTGAATGTTAAATTTCACAAAGTTATCACTTTTGATTGTCGTCTTCCTGCTCTTGATACCGCCGTCCACCACATGCCAGCCTTCAGCATTTTCAGCTTGGTCAGAGACAACGCTTTCCGCATTGGCAATCTTTTCTTCCACCAAGCCGCTTTTGGCTCTGACGGCTACTGCCCCAAAAAGACCCTTGTCCGCAAAACGCAGACGCCCGGAGAAAGACTTGAGAAAATCTTCCGGCCCAAGAAAGTAATCAGGGAAAAGATCTTGTTTTTCCTTCCCTGAAAGCAAGGTTTTAGCAACATCGGCGCCAAAAATCTTTATAACAGCAGTTATAATTTTTTCCGGTTCTTTTTCTACATTCCTGGTTTCTCTGGTATAGACCGGCTCTTCAACCTCGTTCCAATTTATCGGAATTGGCATTCTCTTTTCAAGAGCAAGAGTGTTGGTTTCGTTGACCAGCAAAATTTCAAGAATCGGATCCTCGCCCCAAGCAACCTTGCTGGGCAACTTATAAGCAACCAGCTTAAGTTCCTGCGGCCTGCCGGGAATAAAATTGGCTGTTAATTCCACGTTACTTATCTTGAAATGGTAGTTGCTGAAAAAAAGCGGCGCAAAGATTCCGTTAACAAATCTGCTTACAGCCACTTCATATGAGGATGAGTAAATTATCTTGTCGCCAAAGCTGGAAGAATCAGAATGGGAAATCTGCTTGCTTTCCACCGGCTGAAAATTTTCAATGCTTATCTTGCTTTCAAGCTCGGTGACACTCGGCTCATTAGACAATGGGGTATCGTTTGTCTCGCCTATCAAACCCAAAACCCCGCCGACAATTAAAGGCACCAAAGCCTGATGGTCAGCAATTCTGACAAAAAAACTGTTATAGGTTTGTCCTTGCTTTTTTAGCTCAAGGTGCAAACTGTGCAATTTTTCCAAACCGTCAAGAGACAGGTTGCCATAGATTCCGTAGTTAGAATCAAAGTCTATCAAGCCGAGAGGCTCCGAACTGTCGCCCGACAACTTAAAAGAACCTCCTTCTGAAAAAACCGTACCTATA
>JACOZX010000004.1 GCA_016181105.1 Candidatus Yanofskyibacteriota bacterium | reverse complement strand
GCTTACTTCAGAATTTAGTAACCCACTGAGAAGTTCAACTTCTCAGTGGGTTACTATTACCCCTCCTCCCAGCATCTCTTCTCCTTTGTAAAAAACCGCCGATTGGCCAGAGGTAACTGCTCTGACCGGATTTTTGAATTTTAATTCTCCGTTTTTATATAAAACGGCTTTTTGTTTTTTTGTCCTATATCGTACCTTAACCTCCACTTCCAGCGGAAACTTTAACAGGCCTCGCCTGTTTATCCAGCTAAAGCCGGTTGTTTTTGTTTTTCTTGTCTCCAAGTCTTTCTCCTTGCCGACATAGACAATATTTTTTTTGATGTCTTTTGAGACCACAAAATACGGCCCGTGCCCGTCAGTTATATTTAAACCATGCCGTTGGCCCATGGTGTAATAAGCGGCTCCTTCGTGTCTGCCGACAATCTTTCCGTCGGTATCCGATGTTGACATAAGACGAATTTCGCCAGTTTTAGGTTTGATATAGTTTTTTAAAAATTCTGCCATGTCCAATTGGCCTATAAAGCAGACTCCTTGGCTGTCTTTTTTGTTGTGCGTTGGTAATTTAAATTTTTTAGCCAATTTTCTGACGTCCGGCTTAGTATAGTCGCCGATTGGAAACAGGCAATATTTTAGTTGTTCCTGGGTCAATGTCCAAAGAAAGTACGACTGATCCTTATTCTTATCAACACCAGTTAAAAGTTTGTAAAGTTCGTCAAGTTCATCAAGTTTAGGATTTAACTTTATAACTTTATAACTTGATAAACTTCCAATTCGCGCTTTGCGCACATAGTGTCCTGTTGCAATGTAGTCTGCTCCTTCGGCCAAAGCTTTTTTTAAAAACAAACCAAACTTTATTTCTTTGTTGCACATTACATCGGGATTGGGTGTAAGCCCTTGGCGGTATGTTTCTATCATGTAATTGCCTACCTTATTTTTATATTCTTTTGAAAAGTCCCATGTCTTGAAAGGAATACCCAAAACCGATGCCACTGCCAAAGCGTCTTGGCGGTCTTTTTCCCAATCACAAACTTTCTGACATCGGGTGTCAGAAAGTGAGGGTTGCCATGGTTTAAAAAACACCCCGACAACGTTGAACCCCTCCTTCTTCAAAAGTGCCGCGGCAACCGAAGAGTCAACTCCTCCGCTCATGGCTACGTAAACTTTTTTCTTTTGCTCTTGACTTTTCATAATTTAAATATATAATAACACTTAGCATTTTGAAATCAAAATAGGAGCGAAAAATGGACAATATCAGCCTTTTTTTAATCTCAATACTGTTTTATTTCGTTGTGTCAGAAATTTTTATTGATTGTAGAGTTTTGGTTTATAATGAAATAAATGAAATAGATTTAGTAAAGATTTTAAAAAAACTTGGTATTATTATTTTACTATGTTTACCCGTCAATATCAACGGCAATGTCTTTACAATAATGGGCAACGCTATTGCCGAAAAAAGCGTCTATTCTGTTCTTTCTTTTTATCAAAAAGCTACTGATGGTGTTGTTTTCAGTTTTTTTGGTCTTGGCAATGTTCAGTTTGCAAAAGAAGATACTTTCGTCTTTTTGGGTCTGCCCAGTTACCAGAAAGCTGGGAATGCGGCCTTTGTTTTTGCGGGTTTTCCTCTTTACCAAGAAGCGAATGAGATTTTCGTGGCTTTTGGCGGCGCTGCTATTCAGAAGTCTAAAGAGTTTTCCGCTGTCTTTTTGGGAATTGTCGGCTATCAAAATTCTGGCAAAAAAGCGGAAACCGCTCTTGCCATGGCTCTCTATCAAAAAGTTCAAGATAAAGACAGATCTTTTGCCTTTTTTTCCACTTTAACTTCTCCAGCTTTGGAAAAAAAGTAATTAAAACCAGACTTATAATCAAAACAACCCTTTCTTGGGTTGTTTTTTTTGTTTTTTAATAAAAAATGGGTTTTTCAACCTACCTGAAAACGAAAACGGTGTCCTTGACTGCCAATCGTTTTTTGATAATAATTAGCCAGTTCTTAATTTTAAAAAGCAGGAGGTTGGTTGTGATAACAAATAGAAACGAAGTCTTGTCAATTAGAGTAGAGATTCAAAGCAGGATCGCAATTTTAGAAGAAAGTTTGTTTAAAGCGAAACAAGATTTAGCATTTCTACAAATGCAGTGTCCTCATCCAAACATGCATACATCTCCACACGATGACTGTCTGGACCAAACTATATCTTGGTGCAATGATTGTGGTGGATTTTGGGAGAGTTGCCGGATTTAAAAACTGTTCTTGTCGGAACAGTTTTTTATGGAGCAAACAGTTTCAAGTCTCTTATCATTTTATATTTTTTGACGAAAAGCACGGTTTCGCTGACGGCCAGACTGATTGTTGCCGTAGCCGGTTTGTATTTGCTGGCGCCGCCGTTATAAACCGCGGCCCTTACCTCGTTTATGAAATCCGGTTCGGAAACTAACTTTTTATCTAATTTAGCCTTTTCCTTTTTTGTCATGTTTTTAAAAGCGTCCCAAAGATGGCTGTCAAAAACCAAACCCGAAGTCATAATCCCATTTACTACGTCAATTCTGCCGATATTGACGTCTTTGATCAGTTTGGCTTCAGGATATATTTGAACAGTGCCCTCCCCCTTTTTTGTTTTAGGGTCAACATAGCTGTAAGTTTTAGGCATAATTTGTCCTAGGCCGGAGGCCCCAGTTTTGGAGAATGTGTAGCGGTAGGCTCTTTCTCCGTTAAGCGCTAAGCGGATAAGCACTCTTTCAGCGGGCTTCTTGCCGTCGTCTCCAGAAAGCAAGAGTATGCTCGGGTCCGTCTGTTCCGTCAGCAGTATGGTTTTGACGAATTTTTCCTCAATCGTATCTGCCACCAACTTTTCCGGAAAAGCTTTTGATTTAACATTGAGACTGCGCAATTTTTGAAAAGCTTCGGCAACTTTTTTGTTTAGAAAATTTTTGCCGATTTCAACGAATTCCGGCTGATGCAATGCCGGTGAATATGGCACATAAACCATGTCGGAATAGTTGTCTCCCGTCTGTTCAGTAAAGTAAGCAAAGTTATCGTTGCCCAAAAGAAACTTATTGCCGATGACAATATAGCGTCCTTCTTCCGGCTGGCTTGAGTCAAAAATGCTTAAATCGGAATTAAAATTATTCCACCAATTGGTTGTAATCTGAAAAGTTTCTGCCGGATTTTCCGGTGTAAAACTCGGCAGGTTTTCTTTGTTCTCCAGGTATTTTTTTCTTATTATGTTTGCTTTTTCAACTTCTTTTTCATCAAGCCAGTACCTTTTTTCAAAAACTTCGCCGGTTTTGTTGTCCAAAACAGACAATTCTATCTCTTTTTTCACAAACTCCGTAATTGTGGTTGTTTTTCCGTTCTTTAGTCTTTTCTTGGTTATTTTTTCAACAAATTTTAGGGGCGGAGATTTTTTTAACCTCTCCTGCCCCTCCATTATTTTTTCAATGGTCAGAAAGTTTACTTGCCGTGAAGTAGTGTCCGGTTGTATTACCGGCTGTAAGTCTCTGTTGGTCGTTTCACTGATAACTACCGGGTCTTGTTTACCAAAAACAACGGCTCCGGCCAGACCCACAAAAAGAAGAAAGAGAAAAAACTTGGCTTTGTTGATTTTCATGTTTTGTCTTTTTCCAGTATTTCAACGAGCTGGAGGGAGTTTAACAGATTATAAGTTTTTCTCAATTGCTTCAGCTTTTCTCAAGACAGAGTTGGCATAGTAGTTACAGGTGCTTGTTGAACAACTGGGTTTGCCGCTTATGTAAGCTTTGGCCGCGGCAATTTCAGATGCGCGGGTTTTGGCCGTGGCGCCGGCCCGGCCAAGCTTTATGGCGCTGGCGGTAAAAGCATCTTCCACATTCCATGGGTTGGGCGGGTTATGGCCGGTTAGTCGGGCAACGTCAGCTTCATACCCCAACCAAGTCGTGGGTATAAATTGAGCCGGACCTAAGGCTCCGCCACAGCCGTAGTTTGGTTCGCGCGACACTTTGACTGTGTCAGGGTTCAACCCTAGTTTGGTAACTATCGCAAAAAAAGCGTTTTTTTCCTGTTCGGCTCTCTCGGGTTTTTTCAGTTTAAGGTAGCACTGGTACATGTCTTTCAGCCAGTTGCCGGTGCCGACATTTTTTCCTAAGCCGGATTCAACTTCAAGAATTCCCAAGAGAAATGCCGGTCTGATGCCCACTCCGATAGCCGCCAGCTGGGCGTATTTTACGGCCTCTTCAGCCGAGACGCCGTTTTGTTCCAAGTAAAATATCTGGGCTCTGATTTTTTCTATGTCAGCCTGCGATTTTTTAAGAAGACTCTGAAATTTAGCCTCTTCTCCTTTGGTTGTTTTCAGAAGGTTGTTTTTTTCCGAGCGGACCTGCTCTACCGACCTTTTTTCTATTTGCTGGATTTGTCTCAAATCTTCCAGTTCTCCCTTTCTTTCATTAAGGCTTTCTTCTTTTTCTTCAAGTTCTTTTTTTAAACTCCTGACATTTTCTATGGTCACTCTCAAGCTTTCTTGAGTCACTTGCAGGTTGTTTAGGTTATTAAAAAAACTTGAGAAATTTTCATTTTTTAAAATCATCTCAATCAAATTTTCCTGCTCTGTCTGGTCCAGCAAACGCAAGGAAGCAGACAATGCTGAACGATGCTTTGCGATTTTATCCTCCGCTTCTTTTATTTGCTCTAATGTCTGTTCAATTTCTGAAGATGTTTTTTCAATTGACAAACCAAGACTTCTGACTTCCGTCTGGATTTGGCTGATCTTGCTGTTGATTATGGATATTTCGTTTGACAAACTTCGGGCGTTTTTGCCTTTTTCGTCTATCTGCTGCTGATATTCTTCAATCTGCTTTCTCAACTCCTCTATCTGTTTGTTTTTTGTCTCTATATCTTCTTGTACCGAAGCATTTGCAAAAAGCGGGTTAGTTAAAACAACCAAACCCGCTAGAATGCCGGCCACAAAGATGATGTTTTTTTTACTCACTAACTATTATTTTACCAAAGTATTTGCTGTTAGTGTTTAAATGGTCATGGAAGGGGCAGGTTTTAACTTCGGTAAATCTGTATGAGTAGCTTTCGTTTTGGGACAAGCCTTTCAAAGAGTCAAAACCCGGGCAAATTTGATGTGTCGGATGAGGGCCTGCGGCCGGCCAATGCCGAACGGAGTCAACGTTTTTGAAAGTAACCATATCGCCGACTTTTATGTTAAGTTCGTTTACCGAAAGGCCTTGGTCAGTGATTTGCACTAAAAATGTATTAGGAGCTTTTTGCGCATTAGGTGTCGGAGTTGGTGTAGCTGAAGTGGAAGTTTCAGGAGCCTTTCCTGTCTGACTGCCCAAAACAAACAAAAGGACTACAAAAATGACTACAACGATAAAACTTATTATGATTTTACGCATAGCTGAATTATCTGATACTTTCAGACAAAATTCAACAAGTTTTATCCCCAACGGGTCTTTTGCTTTCTTTTTTGTGTCTGAAAAATAAAAAGACAGATTGCGCAATCTGTCTTGTCTTTCCCCACTAAGAAGTTCAACTTCTCAGTTTATTAGGTTTTAGGAAAAATCGTGTGTCCGTCCCATGGACAATTTGGACACTCTATCCTATGCAGAGCCTCAATCGCAGGCATATTTTTATTAAGTATTTCATCATACACTTGCCATGCCTCACTATAAGCCAGATTTGCTTTATTAAAAACCCGGCGTGCTTCAATATAAGCCAGATATGCTTTCTTAAAAGTCCAATGTGCTTTATCGTAAACCTGGTATGCTTTATCATAAGCCTGGCGTGCTTCATCATAAACCAGGCCTGCTTCAACTACTCCAGGAGGCAGTTCCCCTTTGAATAGCTTGAAAAGGCGAAGGCGGGTTTCCCGCTCTTCTGGTGGTTTTTCTGTGCGGATAAATTCCGCGCGTTTATCGTAATCAAAGCACCACTCCACGAATTTTTCGTGGTGCACATGCATCGCAAGACCTTTTTTAATGTGCATTTTCCCCCCTTTAAGTCTGTAAACATGTTATCACACTATTTTCTTTTGTCAAGATAACGAAATAAAAGATAACGTGTCTGGCGGTGTTTGCAAAACTTAATATGCTATAATAGCTTTATGGCTAGATTTATTGGTTTTACACTTTTAATAGCGGCCGTTTTGGTTGTTCTCAACCGCGAAAAGGTGGAGAACTTTAAACAAAGTATTATTGAAACCATAAATCCGGCAGTTAAAGAAAAAAGGTTAATCGGGGAATTAAAAAACAGCCTTGAAGGTCTTGACGCTTTGCTGTCGGACAAAAGCACGGCAAGCAAAGATGAAAAAATTAAAAAAGCCAATATTGCCATCAGCAACGCCAAGAAAACACTGGAAGAGCTTCAGCAAACCAACCAAAAAAGCGACCTTGGCGCTAACTTAAGCAACTTAATTCAGAAATTTGTTCCTCTCGGCTCCGAACCTTCCCCCACATGGTTGCCTCCGACAGAATGCCAGTAACTGAAGGCGACAAGATTGTTGTTGTATTAAGACAATCGGTCAGGGTCATCCTGACAAGGGTGGGGGTCGGCGCCTTAAAAGTCTCAAGAGAAGCCTTGTACCTCCGCGAGCTGACAAAAGTAAAAAGAAAAAACCTATAACTATGTTAAACCCGTCATAACTCCAGCGGGTTGGTTCGTCGTCTCTCAACTTCAGCCACATGCCGAACTCGTCAAAGGCCAAGCCGAGTCCCAGACCAAAAAGCAGGGCGGCGCCGTATTTTGCTCCCGGCCCGTTGAAAACTAGAGCCAAGTAGCCGGCGGCAGCTAAAACAAAAAAACCGTAAGCATAATGGTGCACTCTTAGCCCCGGAGCCCATTGGATATAGAATTGAGGGAAAAAATGGCTGAAGACGCGTGAGGCGGTAAAGGTAATTAAAAAAGCTATCGCAATGGGAAAAATTAAAGAAATATAAAGACCGGGTTCTTTGTTAACAACTTTCTTATAAATCCCCTCTCTCATTTTTTTGAATATCATAAAGAGCATTATCAAAATAGAACTAAAACATAAAGATTGGCTAATATTATTCTTCAGTACGCTCGCTCCACCAGCGATTCCGCTCGCTCGCGACGTCGGCATATTTGAAATGAAGTTAAGAATAATTATACTTCATTTCAACCGTGCAATATGCCTCCTCAGCGACTTCAGAACAACATTAGCCAATCTTTATTAACTTGTCGCATAAGAGAGTTTGACAAATATTGCTTTTGCAGGCGTTGAGGGCTGTGGATTGCTCGCTGACTGCCTTTTGCAGCCCATGGAAGCATAAGATGTAAAAGGCAGTCAGCTGGTCGGAAAGAGTATAATTATTCCGTACTCTTTCCGAATCCACAGACCGAACCGAGCGAAGTTTGCTCGCTGGAAGCAAACGAGCGTCCGGAAAAAGCAATGTTTGACAAACTCAATCTAAATTATTTTATTTTAATCTGGTACAGCTCCGGATCAATGGTTCTTTCAAAACAAGTTTTTCCGACACCGTGTTCCCAATTTTCTTGATAAGGATAAGGATAGGCCCTGACCGCTGTCGACATGTCTTTCGGCATATATCGTCCGCTTGACGTTTTATTGCTATCGGTTTTAAAGTTAGTGCAAAGTTCGAATTCCAAACTTCCCTTAACCGCATAACCATAAGAATTTTGTGTTTGCGGGTCAGTTGGCGCGACAAAACCTGAAATGCTGTCTGTCAGCAAGTCCAAATCTGCCGGCAGTTTTCCTTTATTTTGCCAATAATTGACTATCTGATATTGAAGGGATTGCAAGTCGTTAATTCTTTGCTCGTCAAATTTTCTTTCTCTTTGCTGGGCCGGTGTGCCGACTAGAAAAAAACCGGCGATTATCACAGTCAAAACAACTGCTGATGCCAGCCAAGCCACAGCTTTAGATTTCCGGCTGGAAGGTTGCTTAATATCTTTAAAATAATAGTAGAAAACAGACAGAGCGACAACTAAAACTGCCAGAGTTTTCAAGAGAAATCTCGTTGTCAGTTCTCCACTGTAAAAATTAAATATCAGAGTGATAAGGTCAACAATCACAGTGATTGCCGCTACAAAAAGTGTAAAATAAATCAGCCATTTTCTGAATTTTATATTTCTCTTTTCCGGTTCTTGGGCGAAATCTCTGGCTATCAGCCATGAAATTAAAATAAAAACAGGAAAGATAATAAGCAGAACAGAGGATGAAAGGCGAATCTGGCTTAGAGAGCCTGTGTAATAGAAACTCAAGGGGTCGGGAAAAGTTACGTCAATATAGGCAAAAACTAAGGCTAAAAAACTTACTATGCTGGCATAGAGAGCGGCGAAACCTAAAAGATGCATAAAGAAATCTTTGGGAGTTGTTTTTATTGTTATTGTATTTTCCATGTTTTTCATCTTATCAGATTTTATAAAAAAAGAAAACCTTCGCGGATACCTCTTTTTTGCGTCGGACTGTCGCCGCCGAACTGCAAAAGAGGTATCCGCTTCGGTTTTATCGGAATCTATGAAAACAAAACCCCCCGATGTTGGGGGTTCTTTCTTAAGAAATTTATATTTGTACATCTTCCTTCAATAAATCATTCGCGACCTTTCTTGAGAGAGTGTCGTTGTTGTTTTTTAATGCCCGGAAGTTATCTTCTATTCTTATTCTGGCATCTTTGCAAAAAAGATCTGCGAGCTTAATTCTCCGCGGGGCTTTAAGGTGGTGTGTGTAAGCACAGACGGCAGACATGGCATAAAGGTCAACAACAATCCAAAATAGTCTGTCTAAGGTAAGTTGTTTGTAGAGCATTTTGCCTCGGTAACGGCCTGAACAAACAATCAATGTTCTGGCAAACTTTTTGGCGTAGGAATCAACAAATTTTAAATGCTCTCTTAATGTTTCGTCAATGTCTTGCGGGACGTCGGCCGGAACTAATGAGCTAAATAATAAGCTCAAATACTTCTTTGCGAAGTAAGCAAAGGCCGGGAGTTTTTTAAGCCAGTTGCCTTTTTCCAATAACGGCTGACCCTTTTTTAAGTAATCATCCATGCCTTCTCTCATAGCCCACTGGCTTAATATTTGAGTTGAACCTTCAAATATTGTGTTGGGCCGGGCGTCTCTGAAAATCATCTCTACTGATGGCGCTTCCGGTTCCCGCTTGGATAAAGATTTGCCTGTTTCATAGCCTCTGCCGCCTCTAATCTGCATCATGTCGTCAACAATCCGCCACATTTTTTCTGAAGCCGCCACTTTACAAATTGCCGCTTCAAGCCGGACATCTTTTTTTTCGTCAAAGCGGGCGCAGGCATATTCTGTGAGAGCTCTCGTGGCTAAAATATCAGCGGCGGCAGGCGCTAATTTACCACTGCCGATGAGTTCTTTTTCCCCGATCGGACTTCCCCACTGCTTTCTTTCTTTTGACCACCACAGACTGATGCCGAGAGCTTTTTTAGCAGTTGCCACGCAACTTCCGGCGATTGCTATGCGGCCGGTATTTAAAGCGCCCAGCGCTATCTTGAAACCTTGACCCTCTTCGCCGATAAGCTGATCTTTTCCCAAACAGACATTTGTAAATCTGGGATTTGAATTGTAGATTCCGCGCATCCCGCAGAATTCATTTCTTGGCCCGACCTCAACCCTAACACTATCGGTGGGCACGATAAATAGCCCGAAACATTTTGTTGTTTCTACTTCTTTGGGCCAATCAACAATTTTTGCCACAACCGCCAGATATTTGGCAAGCGGTTTGTTTTCATCATATGGCGCGTTGGTTGTGTACCACTTCCAGCCACTCAGCATGTAGCCTGTTGTTTTGCCATCTCTTTCCCTTACACGCATTGCATATGTTTTCATGCTGGCCGGATCAGACCCGACATCTTTTTCGGTAAAGCAAAAACCGGAAGGCCATTTTATAAGTTCTGGCAGATACTTGGCTTTTTGTTCAGGAGTGCCGTAGTTTAAGATAGGAAATTTGCATCCTATGGTGTTGTCGGCCGACACCAGAATGGCAATGGAACTGCAATAATTGGCAAGCAACTCCAGAACATGAACATAAGCTGTTTGAGAAAGCCCTAATCCGCCGTAATTTTCTGGAACTTTCAGGGCAAACATCCCCATCTCCGAAAGCTCTTTTATTGTATGCTCCGGAATGTTGCCGGTCTTCTCAATCATTTTTGTGTCAACCCTGTCTTTATCTTTGAAAAATCTTTCCAGCTTCAGCCTTATCTCTGATTCTTTTACCCAATCATCGGTCGGTCTTTCCGGCCAAAATGAGATTTTTTCAAAAGAGGCTTTGCCTCTGAATAGGTCAGCCACAAAACCTTCTAAGTTTTTAGTATCTCTTTCCTGCTCGGCAATTTTTACGCCTTGCCCCAATTTATCAAGCATTTAAAGCCCTCTTTAAGTTTTCAAGAATCTGCCCAGACTCTAGCAGAAAGTAAGTAACTTGAAAACAGCTTAATATTAAGCTGTTTTATATTTCCTAAAGGCTAGAGCTATAAGAGCCAGTATGGATATGAGAGGAAGTTTGTTTAACAGTTTTGCAATCCCGCCGTTTCCAAATTTTAGTTCCACTTCTTCTTTTTCGGGGTAAACCAGCATGAAAGAAGGACTGGCAAAGAAAACCTTTGAGGCGCCTTTTACTCCCCAAGCCGGAAAATAAGAAACTTTGATTAGATGCGGCGAGCCGATACAGTTTGTTTTAAATTGGATTCGGTTGTGGCTGATTTTTTCCGTTACTTGGCAGTTTTTTGCTGTTTCTATTTTCTGTAATCCATAATTTAAATCAGCAAGTGATGTCGTTATGATGCCTGACTCTAAGTCATTTTTTGAAGCGTTAAAAATCAGGGGTGTATCCAGCAGTTCTTTTCTACTGAACCAATCAAAAGAAACTTTTTTCCAATCTTCTTTGCCGGTATAAGCAATCGGCTGGAATCTTGGAATGGAAACATAGCCGTCGTTGTTTGAAAGAAATTGCCATACTTCAAAAGGTTCAAAGTCGGCCAGTTTTTGGAAGTCGCTTCTTTTTTGGAGTATTTCTTTTATTTTTTGACTGCGGACAATCAGATGGCTGACGTTAAACATTTTAAGATGTTCCGTTCCTAAATCGTAATCTATGTCTCCGCACTTCAGTCCGATGACATCCGTTTGACAGCTTTTATCGGTGGAAATCTCCGATTGGATTTTAAAAATGAAAGGATTGGTGATACTGGAAAATAAGTGGACGCCTTCAAGTGTTTGGCGTCCGGAAAATAACGGCACCAGTTCGTTGTTTCTTACAGTGCCGGTGTCGTTGGTTTCCTGATTAAACTCGGTGATTACCCGCGGATCTGATATGATGCCTTTAACAAATTCGTTAGCTTGCTTAAGCTTGTGAAAATTTGCCTTAGCCTCAACCCCCTCAAAATTCCATTTCAGCCAGCCAACGACCGGCTCTTGGCGATAGCCGAGTATGAAGTAAAAAGTGCCCAGCAAAAATAGAAGATAAAAAATCTTAGCCGCTTTTTTATCTACAAAAGCGGCAACAAAAATGCCGCTGATTACAAAAGACAGCTGAAGATAAGGGTAGTACCTGACCGCATAAATTCCCATCTTGAGAGCAAAGAGAGACAAGAGAAGTGAAGCTCCGATACTGATTCCGATAAAAAAAGCGAAACTGAAGAGTTTCTTTTTGCGCAAAATAAATGCCGGAATCATAAATACCGGCCAGAAAATCAGGCTTGTCGGCAATATGTCTTTGAATTTAGCCGGCCAATTGTTAGCCAGATTCAAGAAGTACGGCTTGTAAACTAAAGTCGGTATCAGCCAGAAAGAGTCAATTAGAGCCGTAAGAGCCATTACTTTCATGTAGTACCAAAGTTTGTCTTTGGAAAAATTGGGCAATATCAAACCAAGAGAGACGATGACAACCCATGTAAAAGTCAGGGCGTGGGCAAGCAGGGTAAGAGACAAAAGTATGGCCGGCAAGATGATTTTTTTGTTTGTGTTCAGCGACCGGTAAAAAGCGCCAAGAAAAAATATGCCCAAAGCAACGCTTAAGCTGTCAGAAAATTCTCCGGCAAGCATGCTCATTATTGTGCCGCCCCAAATTTGAGCGCTGCTTTCCATGTTATTGTTAAACAAGAAAATTAGTGACAGAAGAGCTCCCAGTTGCGGGTAAGGGCTTCTCAATCTGAAAGACCTTACCAGATAATAGACTGCGGCTGGAAGCAGGAATATCCCAGAAACAGCAACTAACTTGAAGGCAATTTGGAGAGGCATAAATAGGTCCAAAATCCCCATAGCAAAAAAAGCTAACGGGAAGTAAAATATAAAAGGCGGATAACCGGCAAACCAACCAAAGTCCCAGTTAAAAACCGACGGATTTTTCAACAAAAATTCGCTGGCGTAAGAAGCGGTATAAAAGTGCGAGCCCATATCGCCTCCGGTTGAAGTGGTTGCGGAAAAAATTAAAGAAGGCCTGAAGAAATAGGCCAGTAAAGAATAAATAGCGACAAAAAATATAATTTTATGAAGCTTTGCTTGGTGTTTAAAAACCATCTCAGTCCTTTTTTATTTTTTCCATTGTGTTATTTTTCCGGCTTTGATTTCAACAAGGTCGGCTTTACGCAAACCGGCTAATGTTTTTTTAGTAAGAATCGGATAGTGTTTGGATGCGTCAAGAGCGTCAGCTATTTCCCACAGATCTTTTTCGGATGTAATCCAATTATAGCCAAACTTTTGCAGATTAAAAGGCCTGGAAAAGCTTCTCATCGTCTTTTTGCCGTCATCAGTAAAGTATTCGTGAAAAAAAGACATTGCCAGCTCTCTGACATCGCGATAAACCGGCTCCCTGTAGCGTAGCACCGCATGGTTTGTCTTGCTGATTGCTCCCCACTTCCCTCCGCCGGCTGGCGGATTTTTAAACAAAGCCACAACATGGTCAAAATCATGGTCTACGGACTTCAGGTCTAAGAGTAGCGGCTTTTGTCCGTGAAACCACAATGCCGTTGCGGCAAATAAAGCGCCTTCCATGCAATGGGCCTTTTTTTCTCTTAATATTCTCCTTGGCGACATGCAGGTATCTCCTTTTTTCTCGAAATTTATAGGCAGTTTTTCCAAAAAATCCTGAATTTTTTTGGGCGTTGAGAGTCTGTAAAATATCACCAGTTCTTCGGAGTTTAGTTCTTTAAAAAAACTTTTTTTCATTTTAAACAACTTCCAACGTTTTACTTTTTGACTTTTGGCCTTTTAAGATTTTTATTCTTGACTTGGGAATATCAAGATAATCAGCCAGAATTTTAATTACCGCCAAGTTGGCTTTACCCTCAATTGGCAGAGCTTTGGTCTTGATTTCAAAACTGTCATTGCTAACTTTTTTGATTTCTTCTTTTTTAGAACCCGTTTTGACTTTGACAGATATTTTCATTCTTCAGTATGGGTTTTCGTACAAACCATTTAAAAACTAAGTAGGAAAGAAGCCCAAGCTGTATTGTCGGTGTTACTCCCGTGTTTACGAAAGGAACAATCGGCATAACTTCACCGTAAGCCCAGCGGCCGGTTTTTAAGGCATACAATTCAATAACTATCGCTACGGCAAAGCCAAACGGCAAAGAAAGCCAAATCCTGTTTTTGAGGTACGGAAAACTTAGAAATAAGATTCCAAGAACAGAAATAAAGACAGCGTCAAAAAGAGTGGCTTTTAACAAAATTAACTCGCTGATTGCCCCGCTTTTATAGTGAACATAAAGCAAAGAGTGCAGATTTTCCCAAACCAAGTTAAGCAAGAACGCGCTGACAAAAATTAGTAGTGTTTTTTTAATCATTGAGAGCAACTTGACCAGTTTTTCTTATAAGTATCGCCAGAATAAAAAGCGCTATTGAGGTAACTGCCGAAACAATGCAGTAAAAACAAATGGCTTTTATAATAAAAAATTGAAGAAATAGAAACCAAAGGGTGGCTATAAAACCGGCAATTGGAAGATTTTTTAATATGCTCAAAACTTTTTTGTTGCCCGTATCAAAATATAAAATTGTAGAAACGAGGACTATAAAATAGTAGCCTGCTCCCAAGAACGAAACCGGCATACCGGCAACTTTTGCGTAACTGCTGGAAGTTACTTTGTCACAACCCGTAAAGAGAAGGCACGGCAGAATGCCGTTTTTGTAATGTTGGACGGTCAAATAAGAGGCATCAAGAAAACCAATTAAGCTGAAAACAGCAAAACCGACCAAAAGCCATTTTAAGTTTTTGCTCATTGGGTGGTGGTTGTATTTTCAGCCGGCTGCGCCTGTTTAATAAGATTTGCGAATTCTTCGTAGCTTTGAGGCTGGATTTTCTTGCCATTCAGGAAGAATGTCGGGGTTGCGTTTACTTTGTTGGCAATACCGGAGTCATAGTTTTTCTTAACTTTGTCTTTTGTGTCTTGAGAATCTTTGTCTTTTTTGAACTGGTCAAGATTTAAGCCCATAGAACCGGCATACTCCAAAAATATGTCGTCTGCGTTTTTCTTTTCGGACCAGTCGTTCTGGCGGGAATAGATCAGATTGTACATTTCCCAGAACTTTCCCTGTTTGCCGGCGGCTTCAGACGCGTAAGCGGCTGGCTTGGCATTTGCATGTTGCTGTAAAGGAAAGTGTCTGTATACAAACTGAAATTCGTTACTGTGCTCATCTGCTAACTTCTCCACTAAGGGATAGTAGGCGCCGCAAGCCGGACATTGAAAATCGCCATATTCAATTAGAACTACTTTTGAATCTTTGTTGCCCTTAACCCAATCGTCAGTTGACACCGAATCTATAATCGCAACTTGTTCAGTATCAGTTGGTTTATCTGAAAGTTTCACCATCCCCCAGACCGCTCCGATAAGCAAAACAAAAATTACAGCCCACATTAAAACCCTTCTTGTTTTGCGGGTTTTTCGGGCGCTCACTTTTTCTTGGTCATTCTCCTTTTTGTTTAAATCATATATCTCCTTTTTGGTAAGATTTTGTTCTGACATAAGTAACATAGTTAACTGATTGGTTTATTCTAGCAAAATAAGTCTATTTTGCAACCATTTACACAAGAATATATATATGTTATTGTGTGTTTTGGAGGCGAACGATGGAGCTAAATGTTGTATATTGTTATTGCGACAATATTATTCCTCACAGAAAATTTAGGACTGTTGACAACTCGGTTGAGTCAGATGCTTTCTTCTCGTTAGGCCAGGGAAGGTCCATGCTCAAAAGTTTATTAATGGCAGGTATTATAACTTCGGATGAAGCCAAATCAGCGGAAGAGAAACTGGCTGTTTGCGGCTTGAACGAGGACCGTTCCGATGAAGCTTTATCAGTCACGGCACTTAATCTGGCACTAGAGCATCCTTCAGAATTGTGGGAAGAGATAATGCTTAAGAATATTGAGACTGGGGCAATATCTGAAGCGGAAGCAGAAAAAATACGCGGTTTTTTAAAAGATTTGCTTAAGGACTAGGGAAGGCAGTAAGCCCAATCCAAGCATAATCCAATCTGGATTAAGCTTTTTTAATTTCTGAATTAAATATGTTAACTTTCAAAACAATGACTAATATGTGCTAACTCACTTTTTCTTGGTCATTCTCCTTTTTGTTTAGATCATAGACCTCTTTTTTGGTAAGATTTTGTTCTGTCATGTTGTTTTAATTATACCAGAAGGTTTGTTTTTTGTACCTAAGTCTGTTTCAATGATCTTTTGTTTCGAAAAATCCACTTCCCAAATTCAACCGCTAAAATATTTAACAGGCCGACCAGCGCAACTCCCAAAAGCCAATAAAAAGGTAACGAGGTGGTTTTTAGCAAAGATTGCAGGAATGGAACATAAATAGCTGAAAGCATTAGAATAATTCCAATACCCACGCCGCCAACTAAGTAATGATTGGAAAAAATAGGATACTTGAAAATACTTTTCTCTAAACTTCTCAAGGAAAACGCCAAAAATAATGTATAGCTTCCAAAACTGGCAAATATAAAGGTTCTCACAATATTTTCAGGAAAACCGGCTCGCAGTAAGAGCCAATATAGAACAAACAGAAGAGCACTCGTGGAAAGGCCGATGAACAAAATCAAGAACCTCATCAGAGGATCAAAAAGACCGGTTTTTGTACTTTGAGGACGGTAAACCAAACCGTCAATTTTTTTTTCAAAAGCAAACGCGACGGCCGGAAAACTGTCGGAAAAGAAATTTACGTATAAAATCTGGAGAGCGTTTAACGGGAGGGCTATGCCGGTCAACAAAGCCCCGCCGATCAAAAGTAGTTCATCCGCCACGGAAGAAAGCAAATACACCAGAACTTTGCGAATGTTGTGCATAATCTGGCGGCCTTCTTCCACTGCCGCGGCGATAGTTTCAAAGTTGTCATTCAGCAATACAAGATCCGCGACATCACGCGCCACCTCTGTTCCGGAACCCATAGCAATGCCGATGTCAGCTTGCTTGATACTCGGCGCATCGTTTACACCGTCGCCGGTCATTGCTACAACCTCTCCTGTTTCTTGCAACGCTTTCACGATCCTTGTTTTATCCAGCGGGGATACGCGAGAAATAACTTTTAGAAATGGCAGGCGCTTTTTGAGGTCCTTATCAGAAAGCGTCTGAAGTTCCGAAGAATCAAGAATACCCCCACTCTCAATGCGCAGACCAACCTCTCTGGCTACGGCTTCGGCGGTGCCGCGATGGTCACCGGTCATAACTACTACTTTTATGCCGGATGCTTGTACTTTTTGAATCACCTCTTTAACTTTCGGCCTTATTGGGTCCCGCAAAGTGATTAACCCCTGAAATACGAGATTTGTTAATTCCAAGTCCTTTGAAAAAGAAAAATCTTCTTTTTTTTCAATTTCTTTTACCGCTACCCCGACTATAAGTTCTCCGGATTCAGCCAGAGAACCGATTTTTTTTAAAGCGGCATCCCGCTCCGCATTGTTTAATGTTGAATGGTTGATAAAAATGTCCGGCGCGCCAAAAAATACAAGCAAATGTTTTTCTCCTTCATGTATAAGCGAGGCGGAAAATTTATTATCCGCATTAAACAGGAGTGAGTTTAAAATTGAAGTTCTTTTTTTGACTTCTTCTACAAAAATATCCCGAAGGGCAGCCGACCTCACTAATGCCGTCTCCAGTATTCGTCCGCTGATTCGCCAATCTGACGGCAAATCATCGGGGTTCTCTATCAGAACGTTGGCATTGATGAGCGCTAATTCAAGCAGTTTTTTTTCTCCCCCATCTTCAACTGGAAGCACTTTGCTCAATTCCATTTTTGCCATGGTTAACGTCCCTGTTTTATCAGTAAGAATTACGCTAGTATCTCCCAGCGTTTCCGCCGCGATCAACTTTCTGATAACACCCTTGCGCCGCGCCATACGCTGGACTCCTATCGCCAAAATAACCGTCATGGCTACAGGCAAACCCTCCGGAACCGCCGAAACGGCAATCGCTATGGATGTCAGAAACATATCCGCGCGCGAATATCCCAAAGCAACGCCTGCGCCAAAAGTAACGAGCGTAAAAATACCTAAAATTATTCCCGCTTTTACACTAAAATGCTTAATTGCGTTTTGTAACGGAGTCTCCTCTCTCTGCGACTCTGCGACCAGAGCGGCGATTTTTCCCAGCTCTGTCAAAAAATCAGTGCGACAGACGACGACTGTGCCCATACCTTGGGTAACGAGCGTCCCGGCAAAAACCATAGAGTGCTGGTCGCCGATGGCTGAATCTGCGTTTACCGGATCAACTGATTTTGATACCGGCAGAGATTCTCCCGTCAGAATTGCCTCGTCAATCTGTAAGTCATTAATGAACACGAGTCGGCCGTCAGCGGGAATACGATCCCCTTGGGCAAGATGGATAATGTCCCCCGGCACTAACTCCGCGGCATCTATTTCATGCTCAATGCCGTCGCGAATAACCCGGGCTCTCTGCTTTAGATATGTTTTAAGTTCTGCTAAGGCTTTCTCGGCCTTATACTCCTGATAAAAGCCGAGTCCAGCATTGGCTATTACGGCTGCAAAAATAAAAAGCGCGTCGCGATAATGGGCAATAAACAAAGTAACGGCGTCGGCAAACAACAGAATCAAGATCAGCGGGCTTTTAAACTGGTTTAATAAAATAAAAAGTCCGGGAGCTCGCCGTGGTTTTTCAATTACGTTAGGTCCGAAAACTTTTATTCTTCTTTTCGCTTCAACCTCTGAAAGACCGCTGCGGTCATTAGTTTTCAATACCTCAACAACTTTTGAAGCCGGTAGAGACCAAAACGATTGTTCCACTGCAGTTTTCTGAATCATAGTGTCTTAGCAATTAAACCAATAATTAAAATCCCGGCAGAGTTAAGCAAAAAAGACAGCGGGATAAACACG
>JACOZX010000033.1 GCA_016181105.1 Candidatus Yanofskyibacteriota bacterium | reverse complement strand
GCGAATTCTGGAATGATGGTCAGAAACGCCATAAGCGGTACCGATGCGATATATCAAAACATTCGGATGCTTGGCAAGAACAGACTCCACCTCCAGCTTACTTCTGGCATAAAGTGAAAGCGGTTGTGTCGGTGACGACTCGTTGAGCATGGAATCGCTCTTGCCGTAAACCGAACAAGTTGAAGCAAATAGTATCCGTCCTTTGAAATTTTTTGTCAGCCACTTAACGGGTTCTACATTAACCGCTCTCGTCATCCACTCGTCTATCTGGCAACCGGGATCGCCGACAATTGCAGCCAGCGGATTTGAGTCTTTTATAATCCCGGATATCGCCATAAATAAAATCAACCGGCTTCATATATTGGTGCTCATAAACAAGTTTGTCGTAAACGCTAAATGAGATTTTTTTAGCAAGTAAAATATCGGTTACTGCTCCGCCGATATAGCCGGCTCCGCCAACCACAAGAACTTTGATTTTTTGAGAATTTCTAGTCATTTTGCTATAATATCAAACGCAACCCATAAAACAAGGAAAGATCCTGTTGACATCTTTTGATACCTTTTGATACTCTTAAGTTGGATTTATGTTGACAAATGCCACTAAAAAAATCAAGAGCATTCCGAGCTATCTTTATAGGAATTACGCCGCTCCCCGTATTTACGGCATCCGAGACAGAAGGATTTTGTTAAAGAATCTGGAGCTTAAAAATAAATACACCGGTCAGCGGTGTTTCATTATTGGCGCCGGACCCTCCATAGCCGATACCGACCTCTCAAAATTAAATAAAGAATGTACTTTTGTAGTCAATGAATTTGAGAAAAATAAGCAATATGGCACGCTTAAACCGAAATTTCATGTTATCGTTGAATCAAATTACTTTACCGAAGGCCGACCGGAATATTGGCGCGAGCGTTTTAAAGAAAAAGACCGCAACATACCGGTTGAAACAACCATGATTATTAACCTAAAAGCCATCCCGTTCATCAACAAACACGGATTATTCAAAAAACACAATATTTATTACGTGGGCACTCAAGGAATATTCTCCAAAAATTTGCCGTTTAATATCAAACTTGATAAATACGTTCCTAACCCAAAAAATTCAGTTCTAATGTGCCTGATTGCTGCTGCTTGGATGGGTTTTGAAGAAATTTATCTGCTTGGTTGTGAACATAGTTTCTTAGCGCAACCTACGGGTCAAAACCAGTCTCTTGGATTTAGCCACGGTTATAGCGAAGAAAATTCAAAATTATCTGAAACAAAAACGGAAGATCTGCCAAAATATATTACGGCCAAAGAAATGAATCTTGATTATGAAGCGAATATTGCCCACGTCTTGCAATTGTTTCGCAGTTACCGGCTGTTTTATGCCAAAGTGCTTAAAGTTAATCCCAATTTTAAAATATTAAACGCAACGCCAAACAGCTTCTTGGACATCTTTCCTGTGGTAAATTTTGCAGATATAAAATTGCATGAAAATACTCGGACTTAAAATCTTGGGTCATGATACGGGTGCCGCTCTTTTATCAGATAACCAAATAATAGCCATATCTCAAGAACGTCTGGACCGTAAAAAATATTCCAGAGCCTTTCCCGAGGAGTCGGTTGATTATTGCCTGTCTACGGCCGGTCTGACAAACATTAACGACGTGGACTTAGTTGCCGTTGAACAAATGGATACGACGCCCGCGCCTTTAATAGATTTGCTTAAACAGCGCGGCTGGTGGGATAATATCGGCCATAAGACCATATTTGTTAATCATCACGACGCCCACGCGGCCAGCGCTTTTTTTTGTTCTCCTTTTGACGATGCCGCGGTTATGGTGGTTGATAGCGCCGGCCAAAAGGCCAAATTGGAAACAGGGCTAGTTGGAATGGAGACAGAGACGTTTTACCGGGGCGATAAGGAAGGTTTACATCAAATCACGCGTAACCACACCCCCGTTAATCAATTTACCGGATGGCTTTTAAATTTCTCCGGAGTCGGCAATTTTTATTCCCAAGTTACATACTTCCTTGGATTCGGTAAACATGAGGAAGGCAAGACGATGGGCCTGGCGCCCTATGGCAAAGGCAGATTCACCCACACACCAGACAAGTCAGACTTGTCGGTGCGGGGTTCCGCCCAACAGGGCTCCATTTCTGAAATTCCGGAGGAACAGTTCCTCAAGAAGACAAACCAATCTCGTTATATTTTTCCTTCTCGTCTGGAACCGCATCCCGATATGGGATTAAAATATCTTTTCAAAAAAACATCTTATTCCCGCAAATCGGCTCTAGTGAGACAGTTAAAGTTGCTTGCGCATGTTTTCTCAAAAAAAGGCTTGGCTTATGAAAAACCGATGCCTTTCCCCAAAACCCCAGAGATTTTCTTTGAACACTCACGCGCAAATAAAAAAGTTAAATTTCCTGACAACCTTTACACCGAGTTAGCCTACTGGGCCCAGTTTAACTTGGAAAAAGTGATGATAGATTATGCGACACATTTGCACAACGTCACCGGATCAAAAAATCTCTGTATCGCCGGCGGTGTCGGTCTAAACAGCGTGGCAAACAAAAAAGTCCTAGACAAAACCTCTTTCGAAAATATTTTCATCCAGCCGGCTTCCGGCGACTCCGGTTTGGCACTCGGCGCGGCTTTGTGGGCCAGTCACCAGATAAAAAAAGAACCGGTTAAATGGCGAATGGATAACGCCTATCTCGGCAGAGATTATAGTGAAAAAGAAATTCTTGACGCTGTATCCGACTCCGGTTTCAGATACGAAAAAGTCAAAAACCCTCAAGCAACAGCCGCAAAATTATTGGCAGACGAAAAAATCATCGGCTGGTTTCAGGGAAAAAGCGAGTACGGCCCGCGGGCTTTAGGCAACAGAAGCATATTGTGCTCCCCCATCCCTTCGGGAATGAAAGATAAGCTAAACATGCAAGTTAAGCACCGCGAGTCGTTCCGCCCTTTCGCTCCGGCTTGTTTGGAAGAATATGCCAGTGAATATTTTGAGCTTAGTTGTCCCAGCCCGTTTATGCTTCTCATCGCCAAAGTAAAAAAAGACAACGTTCCAGCCATTACCCACATAGACGGCACTGCTCGCGTACAAACGGTCAACGCCAAACAAAATCCCAAGTTTTATTCGCTTATAAAAGAATTCCAAAAACTGACCGGTGTGCCGGTTGTATTGAACACCTCCTTCAACGACTCAGGTGAACCCATCGTTGAAACTCCAAAAGACGCGGTAAGAACTTTCAAATCCACAAATCTTGACGCGCTTATTATTGGAGACTATTTACTTTATGCGAGTTCTTCAAATTAACACAACCGACACTCGGGGCGGGGCCGCCAAAGTCGCCTATCGCCTCAAACATGGGCTGATTGACTGTGGACATCAAGCAGATATGATTGTTGCCCGGAAATACTCCCAGGACTCCGGTGTGCATCTCCTGCGCCCTTACAGCCATCTGCGCGAGCGTATTGTGCGAAAATTGACTTACTTATTGGCAGATGATCTGGATTTTTCTCCGGCAGGCCGCATTCGCGCCATGGCTTCCTACCGGCAAGCCGATATTATTCATTTACACAATATCCATTCAAACTACTTCAATCTGGGGACGCTTTCTTCCATTACCCGAGAAAAGCCCACCATCTGGACACTGCATGATATGTGGCCGCTGACAGCCCACTGCGCTTATGCCATGGAGGGTCCCGTTTCTAACGGATTTTTTCAGTGCCAAGACCTCAACGCTTATCCCGCTATCGCATGGCACAATGAAAAATATCTGGAGTGGAGGAAGCGCAACATATATTGTCGGTCTAATTTCCACATCGTAGTCCCCTCCCAATGGCTTTTGGGGAAAGTGAAACAAACGGTTCTAAGCGCAAAACCGGCATCCGTTATTTACAACGGTATTGACACGGAAGTTTTCAGACCCCAATCACAAAAAAAAATGCGCCATGAGTTGAATCTGCCGGAAGACAAGTTCATCATCCTGTTCGCATCAAAAGGAGGCCACGACCAAAAACGTAAAGGTTATGACTATGTTCAGTCGATTTCACGATTACTAGGAAATAATCCCAACATTCTTCTCTTAATCGTAGGCGGAGACGAGACCATCAACACTCCTAATCTTAAAAGGGTCTCCTATATCAGCGACGAGGCGCTTCTGGCCAAATATTTTGCCGCGGCAGATATTTTTCTGTTCCCTTCCACAGCCGATAACTGCCCACTGGTAGTGCTTGAAGTAGAAGCATGCGGCTTGCCGGTAGTATCGTTTGCCACCGGCGGCATCCCTGAATTGGTTGACCATCGAAAAACGGGCTACATT
>JACOZX010000003.1 GCA_016181105.1 Candidatus Yanofskyibacteriota bacterium | reverse complement strand
CCCAACCGGACATAATAAAAATATCTTGGCTGGCTTCGGGTTCGGAAATTTTATGTTGTTTTTGTAAAGCCCCGAAATTTCTTTAAATATCGGTTCTGGTAAATCTGAATTGTTTTTTGCTTGTGTCCAATCGGACATAATAATTTTATTTAAAAGTTTGACGCTCCTCGAAAGCCGCGACTTGCCTGCCGGCAAGGCAGGGGCAACCTTTCCGATTCATACAATATGGCTGTCGGGCTTGGATTCGAACCAAGGTTGCCGCGTTCAGAGCGCGGATGCCTACCACTAGCAGACCCGACAATTAATTCCATCTTAACTAAAATAATTTAAAACAAAAGAGCGTGTTACAGGTAAAACAAGAGCCAGCTTGGGGCTGGCTCATCAAAAAAATTTTTATAATTGCATAGCTAGCACGGTCTAGCCCCCGATTGCATCTTTCGTCTTTCAGAAAGCGGAGCGATCGGCCCGACTCTTATTTTTATCCCGCCTTCATCCCGGCGGTACTACCGAAAAAAACTACTCGACTTTTTCCACCCGCACTGAATCCTCCCATGCTTTACGGCCTTGCTCGGTATCGGGGTACCCCATTGGGGCATGATCGCTTTCTCTTACGTATTCGCCGGTTGCCCTGCTGGTGAACACTGGCTCGGTCTTGGGACCGAGTTTCACAATTTTTACCAAGCGACCGCCCTGGACGGAAAGCAGGACGAGTCTACCTTCCACACAAACTTCCCAAAAACTTCCTCTCCACACTGTAATCCGGTGGTTCTGGAGAGAAGGTTCGGTCCCCTCCTCGTAGAGCCGCCCGTTGTACTTCTCTCCCAACTCATAACTTCTTGTGCGGTTGGATACCTCACCGGTATCCTCAAACAATCGATTTCCAACTAATCTTAATTTCGCAAACTTCATAAGCCCTCCTTTCAAGGGCGCCGAGTCAAACTCGGCTACGGGCTGGCGCTTCAGAACTATTCCTCCACGCCAGCATTTTTCATTCAAAGGACTACTATTTCCAACTACTTTGTTTACGAATCATTTCTGATTCTCAAACAAAGGATTGGAAGGGAGATGTTGTCTTGCGACGAGTCTCCCTTCGTGATGACGTTGCGACCCCTACAACTCAATGAGGTCGCTGTCTTTGAAGTAGTAGAAATACGGCTGATAGCCGTACCCTACAAACTTCGAAAACCTGACTCCGACCATCCCACTGGGGTGGTTGGAGTCAACCACTCCCCGCTGGCCCCTGGCCGGGGCGGGTAAATTCATTTTTTTAGTGGAATCATAATGCGTTGCGATTCCTCTTACTTCTACCCACACTCCTACTCCTACTATCATTTTTCTCTCCCTGTCCCGTTAGCGGGACTGATTTTTACTACAACTACCTTAGCCGCGAAGAAGCGTAATTGCCTCTACTCGCGACCGATTAGTCCCCTTCGCGTCGGGGTGGAAATTTTTTTAAAAGAGCGATTCCAACTGCTTTGCTTATCAATCGCCATGATTGTTAAACAAAGAAAAAGACTAACCCACTAACCCGGAATAACCACTTTTCAATACTTTAATTATACTCTCTTTATGGTAGTTTGTCAAGGTCGGTACTACCTGGCCAAAACCCCCGAAAAATAGCCAAAATTAGACTGTTTCCAAAGCTTTTAACCCTGGCAATTCTTCCCCCGCCAGGAATACTAGCATTGCCCCACCACCAGTAGAGACGAAGTTGTATTGGGGTAAGAGTTTCATCTTAACTAAAATAATTTAAAACAAAAGAGCGTGTTAACGCTCTATCTATAACAGACTTGTCTGTCAGACCGGCAGACCGTATGTGGCTAAGCTTTGATTACTGTATCTCTTATCTTCCGTAACCTCTTTTCCAAACCAATCAAACGGGACGAAAGCATCGGCTTCCTTTTCAGAGTTAAACTCCACCTCAACTAGAATCAGCCCCCTAAGATTTCGATTAAAAACATCCAGAAGACAAAATTGCCCTTCGTAAAAACCCGAACCGTAGAAGTAATTTCTTGTTTTTTCCAGTCTTCTTCCGACCGTTGTCGGCCAAAGCGCCGTAAATTGCTCTTGAGTAAGTTCTATTTCAAACTCGTCCCTGACCTTGCCACTGCCTCGCTTGACAGTCTGTGTAAATTCTTTGAAAGCTCTGAACTTAAATCCTTTTTCAGGCAAATGTCTTTCTTCTCTAAGCCTTACGCAACTTTTTAAGTCCGGCGAAATTACAATGTAACCTTGCCTTATTTTAGACCTTGAAAAATTGTAACCCAGGGGCAATCTTTTGACCAAAAATTTTCTTTCAATTTCTTTCATCAGTGTTTTTTATCCAAGAGAAGCCTTATAACCTGCCAAACAACTAAACCGATAGCCACCGGCAGAAAAATCATTTTCAAAAATCCTGCCAAAAATATGACCGAGACGGCTACCACAACAAAAGTTGCCAGCCACTGAATCGGTGTAAACTTTTTAAGGTCAGCTACTTTCAATACTTTCAATACCTTTGTCTCCTTTCCTGCTTCTCAAGATACTATCACAACTTAAACCATCTGTCCATAGCCACGTTATGGTTCAATAGCTTGGAAACACCCTTTATGTAAAATGAAAGGCATGTCATACACAAAGAATCCATATCTGCCTCGTGTTCGTCGAGACGCGGCAGACCTAGTAAGAAGGGGCTGGGGAGTAAGAAAGGTGGCCAGATATGTAGGAGTCAGTCCGGGAACAATAACCAAATGGGTTAAGAAGGCTAAAATATACGGATACAGGCCAATACCGACACTTTCTTCAAGACCCAATAATCACCCCAAACAACTAACCAAAGAAATGATCGCTAATATTGTCTTAAAGAGACAGACCATTAAGAGGAGCGCCGAGGTAATATACCAAGAATTAATTAACGAGGGAATTAAGACATCTCTGTCTTCGGTCAAAAGAACCCTAGACAGATTTAATCTTCTCAAGAAAAGATCGCCTTGGAAACGCTATCATGCTCCAACGCTACGTCCTAATGTCGAAAAACAAGGAGATTTGGTGCAAATCGACACAATCCATCTCCTAACTCCGGAAGGTCAAAGAGTATACGTCTTTACCCTTCTTGATGTCTATTCCCGATGGGCTTATGCCAGAGCATACAGGAAGTCTGACACACGAACCGCTTTAAATTTTGTCCGGCAAGCTGAGAAGATCGCCCTCTTCTCTTTCAAGGTATTGCAAAGCGACCATGGGTCAGAGTTTTCAAGGAAATTCAGCGAGCATATATGCTCCATACACAGACACTCAAGAGTCAGGAGACCTAATGACAATGCTCATCTAGAAAGATTCAATCGGACTATCCAGGAAGAATGCTTAGACAAGGTGTCGAGGACAGTGAAAGATTTAAATTCTGCCATCAAGAAATATATTCCGTATTACAATGAAAAACGTCTGCATTTTGGATTAAAATTGCAGACGCCAAACCAAATATTAATGAGGAAGTGTTTCCAAGCTATTGATTAGAAAACGTTTAGCCAGTTAAATTTTGAGGTGTCTTCTGATGGCCGAGAGACTGCTCAAAACACCCAGCGCCAAACCAGAACCGACAATAACTGCAACCATTTGAACAGAGTAGCCGACAAAATATGAAAAAAGATTCAGAGAAGAAGCCAGTGTGCCAAGTTTGTCGGAAAGAAAATAAATGCCGGGATAAAATATGGCCAGAGCCAAGACGGCGGCAAAAAGACCATAGAGTCCGCCCTCAACCAAAAACGGTCCGCGGATATGCCAGTTGGACGCTCCCACCAATTTCATAATCTCAATCTCTTCTTTTTTGTTATAAATAGTCAGCCGAATTGTATTAAAAGTTACTAAGACCGCCACCAAGCCCAAAGCGACTGTCGCTAAAAGTCCCCAACCGTACAAACCTCTGGAAAAACCTCTGACCCTCTCTATCGCACCCTCATTTTCGTAAAAACTTATCTTATCAATGACAGTCTTCAGGCTGTTTTGTTCCAAAAAATTGGCAATAGAAGCATATTGGCCGGCATCCATGGCTTTCACGTTCAAGGAAGCTTGGAGCGGATTTGACTCCAATTCCACCAAAGAGTCTTGAATTAGCTGATCGTCCTTGTGTCTGGCTTTAAAATCTTCAAGAGCTTGGTCACGGGAAATATAGGTAACCCTTTCTACGCTTGATAAGTTTTCCAAATCAGACTTAACTTTCAAAATCTGGTCCTCTTTAGCCTCACCTTGGAAATAGACGCTGACATCAACCTTTTCATCTAAAAAACTGATCAGGCGGTTGGTAAAAAAGTTAAAAACAATCAGGCTTGAAAAAACAAGCAGAGCCAGAGCCATTACGCCTGTCGCGCCGAAACTCAAAAAACTGTTACGCTTAAAACCGGTCCAGCCGGCTTTAACAATTCTGCCCAAAGAATAACTTTTATAATCTTTTTGTTTCTCCATATTTAAATTATATATTTCCCGCCCTCAAGCTGATCCCTGACAATCTTCCCCTTTTCCATAGTAACCACCCTCTTGCCTACCGTATTTACAATCTGCACATCGTGCGTAGCCAGAATCACCGTCGTCCCAAGCTCGTTTATCCGCCAAAGTAATTTTACCACATCATAGCTGTTGACTAAATCCAAATTGCCGGTCGGCTCATCGGCCAAAATTATTTTCGGCCTGTGCACCAAAGCTCTGGCCAAAGCCAGTCTTTGTTTTTCACCGCCGGAAAGTTCTCTGGGAAAGTTTTTTTGTTTATCGGAAAGGCCGACAATCGCCAAAACCTGTTCCACATCCTGGGCAATGTTTTCTTCCAAAACACCGGAAACTTCCAAGGCAAAGGCGACATTCTCAAAAGCCGTCTTACTGCCTAGAAGCTTGAAGTCCTGAAAAATCGTACCGATCTTTCTTCTCAAAAAAGGTATATCCTTATCCGGCACTTCAGCCAAATCAACCCCATCAAGCAAAACCTGTCCGGAAGTCGGCTGATCTTCTTTTGTCAACATTTTGATTAATGTAGATTTTCCTGCCCCTGAAGACCCGACCAGAGAGACAAATTCGCCGTCTTTAATCTCAAGATCAACCCCATGGAGGGCCCAGACATCATGATTGTATTTTTTTGTTACTTTCCTGAAAAGAATCATGAATTATGAATTATGAATCAAGGAAAAAATAAAAAATCTTTAAGAACTTAATTCTTAATTCCTGATTCCTGATTCCTGATTCAACTCTGCTTGGATAAATTCCCCCAGTTCCCCATCCAAAACCTTATCCGGCTGGGAAGATTCCGCGCCTGTCCTGTGGTCTTTTACCAATTTATAAGGATGTAAAACATAAGATCTGATCTGACTGCCCCACTCCACACCGCCCGGCTCTTTTTGTGACTTCAATTTTGAAAGCTCCTCTGTCTTTTCTTTTTCCATCAGTTGAGCCAATCTGGCGTATAACACCCGTAAAGCCTTCTCCTTGTTCTGGCTCTGTGACCTTTCCGATTGCACCGCCACCGACAAACCGGTTGGCAAGTGTGTCACCCTGACAGCTGTCTCAAGCTTGTTTACATTCTGCCCGCCGGGACCGGATGATTTGAATGTGTCTATTTTTAAATCTTCGGTTCTGACTTGAAAACTGACATCTTCAATCAAAGGCAGAAAATCAACCAAAGCAAATGAAGTATGTCTCAAGTTTTTGGCTGAAAACGGCGAAATCCTGACCAAACGATGCACGCCCGATTCGCCTTTTAAATAGCCGTAAGCGAACCTGCCCTTGATTTCGGCCGTAGCCGACTTTAAACCTTTTTGTTCCCCAAAAGACTGATGTAAAATCCTGAAATTAAAATTGTTTTTTTCCGCATAACGCTGATACATCTTAAAAAGCATAGCCGCCCAATCTTGGGCATCTACCCCGCCCGCGCCGGAAAAAACTTCAAGCAAAGCGTTGCTCTTGTCGTACTTTCCTGAAAAAAGAGTCTTAAGCTTTAAAGACTTGAGTCTTTTTTCCGTTTCTTGCCAAAGCTCGGGGTTTTCAAGGTCTTTTTCCAGCTTCTCAACCTCTTCAACCTCACTCTTCAGAAAACTTAGCTCACCGGTCGTCTTTTGGGCCGATTCATAATCTTTCCAAAAATCCGAAGCCTGCATTTTTACCTCGATCTCTTTGATTTTTTCTCTCTTTTGAGCAACCTCAAAGACGCTCCGCAAGCTGGCGGAGTTCAGTTTTTAAATCCTCTATTTTGATGTCTTTTTCGGCCATCTTTAAATTGTAACGCAGTTGCCAAATATTTCAAATGACGAGAGACCAAAAAAAACAGTGAATATATCTCTTTTGCAGTTGGCGGCGACAGTCCGACACAAAAAAGAGATATATTCACTGTTTTTTGATGTTTGACTTAAGCTATGCACTAATGTAAAGTAAGCCAATAAAATGTAGGTTCTTTAAAAAGGAAAAACAGTGAAAGACCCTAAGAAAGATCCGCTGGCATTACGCAATATTTTGGCTTGGACTTTGGCCATAGGAATATTCTATTTCATCTTAACTATGTTTACCGGAAAAAAAGGCAGTCCGGAAGAGTTTAACTATACCGTTCTCCAGCAAAAAATTGAGAAAAGGGAAATTACAGAAATTCTCATTGAAAACGAGAGCGAAGCCAGCGGTAAATACAAAAGCTCTGACAGCAAAGAAGAAAAAGAATTTAAAACTCATATCCCACCGGCTTCAACCTCCAGGATCGCTGACAGCTTAGCCGCGCAAAACGTCAAGGTTGAAATTCTGCCGGAACAAGGAAGTATCTTGAATGTTATTTTATCTTTCCTTCCTCTTTTACTTTTTGCGGCCTTCTTTATTTTTATGGCCAATCGGGCGGGTGGTGGTTCAAAAGGGCCCTTTTCCATCGGGCGAAGCAAGGCCAAACTTTTCTCTCCCGATCAACACAAAAAAGTAACCTTCCAGGATGTCGCCGGCGTGGAAGAGGCAAAAGAGGAATTGGTGGAGATAATTCAATTCCTTAAAGATCCGGGAAGATTCCAGAGATTGGGCGGCCATATACCCAAAGGCGTACTGTTAGTAGGCGCGCCGGGTACCGGTAAGACACTTTTAGCCAGGGCCGTGGCCGGCGAAGCTGGCGTGCCGTTTTTCTCAATCAGCGGTTCAGGTTTTGTGGAAATGTTCGTTGGTGTCGGAGCATCCAGAGTAAGGGATCTGTTTGAACAAGGCAAAAAGCACGCTCCTTCCATAGTATTCATTGATGAACTTGACGCCGTCGGCCGGCATCGAGGCACCGGCTTGGGTGGAGGCCACGACGAACGGGAGCAGACTTTAAATCAACTGTTGGTTGAGATGGATGGCTTTGAGTCGGAAAAAGGAGTAATTACCATAGCCGCTACAAACCGGCCGGATGTTCTTGACCCGGCGCTTTTAAGACCGGGCCGATTTGACCGAGAAGTAGTTGTCCCCTTGCCGGACGTCAGAGGCAGAGAGGCCATACTGAAAGTCCACAGCCAAAATGTACCCTTAGCCGAAGATGTGGATCTTTCGATCATCGCTCGAGGAACACCGGGTTTTTCCGGAGCTCAACTGGCCAACCTAATAAATGAAGCCAGTCTGAACGCCACCAAGTATGACAGGAAAAGTGTCACGCCGTCTGACCTTGAAGGAGCCAAAGAAAAAGTCCTGATGGGCAAGGAAAGAAAGGGCTTGGTCATGACCGAAAAAGACAAAGAGGTTATCGCTTATCACGAAGCCGGACATGCTTTGGTCGCATGCCTTACTCCTGAAAGCGACCCGGTGCACAAAGTCACGATTATTCCCCGTGGCATGGCTCTGGGACTTACCCAGACACTGCCCTCGGAAGAAAAATATAACTATTCAAAACAATACTTTGAGGGACAGATTGCCGTTTTAATGGCCGGCCGGTGCGCGGAAAAAATATTCCTCAACACAGAGACAACCGGCGCTTCCAATGATCTTGCGGTTGCAACGGAAAAAGCTTGGGAGATGGCTACAAAATACGGCATGAGCGACCTTCTTGGCTTGAGGACATTCGGCAAAGACACAGAGCATCCATTTTTGGGAAAAGTTATGGCCACACAGACAGGCGTTAACGCCAGCCAAAAGAAAGCCGAGCAGGTTGATGAAGAAATAGACAGAATTTTGAGAGAAGGTAAAGAAAAAGCCGAAAAAATTCTTAACGAAAACAAAGAAACTTTAATTTTATTGGCCAAAGAACTCCTTCAGAAAGAAACTTTGAACAGTAAAGAGATTGCGGAAATTATAAATAACCACAGTCTCGGCGGACCCCATTTAGGGGTCTTTTATTTTGAGTGGGTCGCCCCCTTGGGACGAACCTCGCTCAAAAATTACAAGTAATTTTTCCACTATACGACGCCCGCCTTCGCTCGCCGAAACGAGCTTCGGCGGGCGAAGCCCGCAAAAACTCGCAAAGGCGAGACTTATTTAAACAGATACCTCATCCACTTTTCAAAATTAGTTAGACCTTCCAAGTCCGGCAAACTTATATTTTTTTCCTCTTTAACTACGACCTCTTTTTCATCTTGGAAAATAAAAACGACATTTTCGTCCGGACGACGGACGTTGAGTTTTAATTTTGCCTCACGCTCCAAATAGGCCGGACTTTTAAAGTAAGCCATGAGTTTGGCTAAAGAGGAGTTGGAGCGCTCAATTTCTTTTATCTTGTCCTCCAGGCTTTCCAAGTGTTTCTCAACCGCTATTTTCTGCGGCCGGACACGGACGAGGGAGATAGACAAAAAAAACACTCCCGCCAAGAGAAGGATTGTAAAAAGTTTGGACTGGAAAAAGCCCTGCATTTTAGTAATAAAAAACCGGTAAAACCAAAAAGATGGTCATACTCACTATAACCAGAACAGCAACCACGATTGAGATTATTTTTATAAACTTTTTGCTAAACATGAAAAGAATTTCGTTGGTTTTGCGTTTATTGCTTTTGTGGGCGCTCTGGACTGTGTGATTGCATGGTTTGCGAGCAGTATAATTTTTCACTGCAAGCAAAATCCACAGGCCAGAGCGAGCGCAGCGAATCGCTGGTGAGCAAGCGTCCGGAAAAAGCAATAAACGCAAAACCAACCTTATTTTTTTAACATCTCCAAAAAGACTTTTTGAGGAATATTTACTCTGCCTTCTTCTTTCATTCTTTCCTTGCCCCTCTTTTGCTTTTCCAGAAGTTTCTTTTTTCTGGTAACGTCTCCACCATAAAGATAACCGGTAACATCTTTCCTCCTTGCTTTTATAGTTTCTCTGGCTAGTACCTTGCCGCCGACCGCCGCCTGCAAAGAAACTGCGAAAAGTTGTTGAGGTATCACATCTTTGAGTTTCTCAACCATCGCCCGACCGACTCTTTCGGCTTGGTCTCTGGGCACAATTTTAGAAAAAGGCTCAATCTTGTCACCGGCAATCAATATATCCAATTTTACCAAATCAGCCTGACTGTAGCCAGCAGGTTCATAACTCATTGAGGCATAACCCGAACTGACGCTCTTAAGACGATCGTAAAAATCGGTAATAATTTCGCTAAGCGGCACTTCGTAAACCAAACGCACAACTTCTTTGCTTAAATAATTTGTCTCCTTATAACTGCTCCTGATCTCGCCGATAAGCTTCATAACCGAACCCAAGTAAGCCAGAGGTGTAATTATATTCAGCTGACTGACAGGCTCTTCTATTTTTTCAATAAAACTGGGGTCGGGAATTTGGTTGGCTGAACGTATTCTTATTGCTTGTCCTTTTTTCAGAGTCACTTCGTATTCAACTGTCGGCGAAGAAATTATCAGACCAAGACCAAACTCTCTCTTCAGTCTCTCGCTTATAATCTCTATGTGAAGGAGGCCCAAAAATCCCAGCCGGAAACCCCGCCCCAAAGCCGGTGAGCTTTCCGGTTCAAAAGAAAGCGAAGCGTCAGTCAGTTTCAATTTCCCCAAAGCGTCTTTTAAATCATCAAACTGATCGGAATCCTCGGGATAAAAGCTGGCAAAGACAACAAGCAAGGGGTCTTGATACCCCGACAGAGCCATGGCGCTAGAGTTACTTTTCATTATCGTATCGCCAACCCTGACTTTTTGAGGCAACTTTATGCCAGTCGCCACATAGCCTATTTCCCCGTTGAGAAGCTCCTGACTCTTTTGGAGTTTAGGCGAAAAGTATCCGACTTCAAGCACTTCGCCCTTTTCCTTTGCCGCAAAAAGCTTAATCTCGTCTCCTGCCTTCAAAGAACCGCCAAAGACTCTGACAAAAGCAATAACCCCTTTGTAAGTGTCAAAAACCGAGTCAAAAATTAAAGCCCGAAATTCGCCGTCACCGGTCGGCGCCGGAGAAATACGCTCAATCACCGCCTCAAGAACTTCCTTAACCCCCTCGCCAGTCTTAGCCGATATTTTTAAAATTTCATCCGGACCGACACCAAGCAAATTAAAAATTTCTTCCTCAACTTCTTTGACTCTGGAGTTTGGCAAGTCAATTTTATTAATCACGGGAATTATTGCCAGATTCAGCTTTTGGGCCAAAACCAAATTAGCCAAAGTCTGCGCCTGCACGCCTTGAGTCGCATCCACCAGCAAAATCACCCCCTCCACCGCCGCCAGTGAACGAGAAACTTCATAAGTAAAGTCCACATGCCCCGGAGTGTCAATCAAGTTCAGAATATAATCTTTGTACTTCATCCTCACCGGCTGAAGTTTTATCGTAATCCCTCTTTCCCTTTCCAACTCCATCGTATCCAAAAACTGCTCCTGCATTTTTCTTTTCTCTACCGTCCCCGTCAATTCCAAAAGCCGATCAGCCAAAGTTGACTTGCCATGATCAATATGAGCAATAATTGCAAAATTACGGATGTTCATTAGTAAATATCTTTTCTATGTCCGATGCTGAAAAAAATAGCATTATTTTTACTAAAATAAAAAAGCACCCGGTACTGTCGGGTGATTCTAAATGAGTAAACTCCTGGTATTTCTTTTATTTTCTTGGTGTGGAGCCTGGGGTCAAGCCAATTATCCTCAAGGGTAGTTTTCTGTTTTTTAAACAAACTTTTTATCTCGGAGGGCAATTTTTTGAGTTCTTTTTCAAAATCTTTGGTTTTAAAAATAACCATACTATTCATACGGATATAAATCGAGAGCGTTGCGATGCGCTTTCTTTATCTGTTCACGATTTTTGTAACCTTTCAGACTTTCTTCTGGTATTAGCTTGAAAAACCTGCTTAATTTGTTGTTCACCTCTTTAAGCTGCTCCAACAGAAGAATCATAACTTCATTTGATTTTTTGTTAAAACTTTCCGTTTTCATAGATTTACTTTAGCATATTGAGTCTAAAAAATCAAAAGGCGATCTTGCGATCGCTTTTAAAACTTTCTGCCCAAATAATTAGACTTTCGTGTCTTGACTCAAATCCCCCAAAAGACACTTTGTCAGACATTCTGCCTCAACACTCTTTGGTTCAAGACGCTTTGCCTTAAACTCTTGAAAAAGCTTATCTTTTCGTTTCGTAAACATGAAAGCGTAAAATGCATTTCCTGTAACCATGACTACAGCTACAGTCACAGCTATCGGAAACCAAAAACTAAAAATGTAACTACTCCAACCTAAAGCAAAAGGCGTTAAAAAAAAACCGAAAGGAATCGAGTAAGAAACAGCAGCAAGAATTTTATGATTCCTATTAAACATACGAATTTCCGAAGCAAATTCTACGTTGAAATCATCTTCCAATGCTTTTTCCTTTTTAGCTTCCCCCTTCAGTCTTGTATACTCTTGGTAAGCTTTCTTCATCTCACTACTGGTAAACAAAGAAGAACATATTGGGCAAAAGACCAGTTCTTCATTATCACTAATCCTGCTTGAAATATAAGTACTATCGTCAATTTTCTTCAGCTTAACACTCTCAGCTTCATTCATCGCTAACTCCTTTTTAATGTTCTTTGACTTAAAAGTTACTTTTAAATGATACAAGAAACGAGTAAAAAAGTCAAGGGACACGGAGGAGGTGCATATTTAACACTCCGTACAAAGGTTTTCATTGCAGTTTAAGTCCGATAACCAGATCTTTCAAAAGGTATGTGCCAAAGTATACTACACCATCTTGAATGACAAGTTCGGGATACTTATAAGTTACCTCCATCTCCTCCGGTAGTTGAAAGACAAAATCAAACTTATCATCCGTGCCCGGCTGTTTTTGGACCAAAAGAGTATAATTACCGGCACTAACACTGACTGGCGTCTTATACTCTAAAACCACTTCTTGAGATTGTCCCGGTTCAAGCTTAAGCCAAAAACTAAAAATGCTTTTTCCGCTTTCTTTTGAATCGCTCTCATAATTTTCCAAGTCTGCATCTGTCACAAAACTAGCGCTTTCTCCGTAATTTATCAGCGGCTTAAAGTTGGCTTTGTAATCGCCTTTTACCTCTGACAACACCGAACCTTTAGGCACCAGCACCCTGACAAAGTCATAATTAGTCCTGTTATAAAAACCCAGTTTTGTCTTGCCGCCGTTGTGCTTTCTTTTGATTTTCAACTGGTGTTCAACAAAACCATCCTCGGAAACCCAAGAATCAACTTCATAAGAGTTATCAATCACCGCATCTGTTTTTGACCCCTTAACGTTACTGTGCACCACCATAAGAAAATCCCCGTCTGTCTCTTTGACTTCGCCGCCAAAACCGTTGTCAACCGCCACTTTCTCTAAAGAAGAATTTTTAAAATAAGCAAGGATGTGCTTTTGCTCCGCGCTTGACGCCAAAATTTTGAATATCTCAAGCCACTTTTCCTTGTCTTGTCTGCCCAGTATCTCCATAAACTTCGGCATAAAATCAACCAGAATTTGTTTGGGTTTTTCCCTGTTTTCTCCATACTCAACTTCCTCTTGTATCTCGGCCAAAAAGTTTTCGCTGTCAATCGTCCGGCCGTATTCCAGGAGTTCAATCGGACCGGTTACCTTCAAAATATTTAAGATAACGTCCGGCGTGATACTTAAAACTCCATCTACCAGAGGACCGCCGTCATTTTCTGTGTACAGTTCCATAATTTTGCGGGCTGAATCCGGAAAGTTAACAAACCAGTTGGCGTCTCTCATGCCCCAACTTGGAGTTATGTGCTGAAGTTCTTTGGGAGGAATAATATTTTTTTTGGCCTGACCGTCAGTATAGTAGACATCCTCAACTTTCAGCTCTCTCAAAAATCCCCGGGAAAAATCAACCAGAGCATAACTGCCGATAAATCCGCCCGTCGGTCTTAACTCGGTGTTGTTTTGAAAAAGAACCAGATATTTTTTTGGTCCTGAATCTCCCACTGCTTCCGACAAAAACCCGGCGTAACTCAACGCTCCGTCCATAAAGTTCTGCAAATCAGGCAACTTAGACTTAAAATCAAGAAAAGACTCCTTTTTTTCTTCCGGTATGACATCGTCATCCACTTGAGCCAGAAGCTGGCCGGCCAGCTTGACTCGTTCTTGAGCTGAAACAAGAGAATTTTTAAGCGGACTGATAAAGTCCAAAAGAGAGTTCTTCTCTGAAACCAAGTTAGACCGGTAAAAATTGTCAACGGCCGAAGAGAGATTTTTGCCGGCTTCGGCTATGCTTGCTCCGGCCTTGGATAGATTCTGGGCTGATTTAAGTTTGCCAAAACCCGGCAAGTCGCCCAAAAAAGAAGAAAGTGAGTTGCCCAGCAAATTCAGATTGGAAGAAGCGCCAGAAAAACTTTCATAAGCCAAAGCAAAACGGATGGCCGCCGACGCAAAATCAAATTTTTCAATATCCGCCTTGGCCGTTTCCAGATTTTTAACGGCTTCGTTTCCGCTCTGCACTACTTCTGTTTGTAAGTTATTTTTTAGTTTAAAAAGCCCAAAAAAAACAAAAGCGATAAGCAGTAAGCTAAAAGCGGTAAGTTTTAGTTTTGATAAATATTGTCTTTGGGTCCGCTGTTCTTTTTGGCTACTCGCATTGGTTATTGGGACTTGATTAGGTAGATTAGAATAATTGGCACTCGCGTCATCCGATGACGTAATATTCTGAAAATTTTCCAACCGCACCTCTACCTCCCTCGCTATCGGCGAAAAAGTCTGTTCCGCCAAGGCCATATTTTCCACCCTCGGAAAAGAAATATTCTTTCTTAAAATTTCTTTTAGTCCGCCCTTATGCACCATGCCGCCCACTTCAGCTAAGACAAGCTCTAACTCATTTTCTTTATGCAGTTCTTCATGAAAACTTTCTATCAAATTTTCTCTGTCCAAAACTTCCTCTTTTTTTGTTAAATTAACCGGAGACTTCTTGACAGGCTCGGAAACAGTTCTTACCTCTAAAACAACCGGTTTCCTTAAATTCAGTTCTGTGGCAATATTTTCAATTTTTGCCAGGTCAACTCTACCGGCTTGGTCTACCGGCCTAATGTCAAAAATTGCTTTTGTGCTTTTATCTTTTTCTTTCATTAGCTACCGTTTAATTCTACTCCAGTTTAAAGAACTAAGGTAGCTGTAAATATAAACAAGACTTTTCGGGTTCCCTTATAATCAAAAGAGAGATCAGGATAACAAAAAAATTAATGTTTCTTCGGCTGTTTTTTGCCAAGAAAAAAGTTTACTTCTCCTAATGCCCTTTTCTACAAAATTTTGCCTCAAGAAGTTATTAAAAATAAGGCTTTCCATGGCTTGAGATATCTCTCCAACATCGTATGGATCAACCAAAAGAGCTGAATCGCCCACCACCTCCGGCATAGACGAGTTTCTGGATGTAATTACCGGTATTCCTAGGGCCATAGCCTCAAGAGGCGGGAAACCAAAGCCCTCAAAAAAACTGGAATATATTAATGTTTTAGACAACTGATAAACTGATAATTTATCTTTTTCATCTACGGGACCAGTAAGGTGTATTAACCTTTTGTAAGGACTTCTGTTGTAAGCCCTCAAAACATCTTTGCAAAGCCAACCCAGTTCTCCGGCTATAACCAAGTGAAAACTTTTGTCTGAAAAACTCTCGAAAGCCCTGATAATGCCTGAAACATTCTTTCTCGGTTCAATCTTGCCTAAATACAAGAAAAAATTTTCAGGCAATTGATATTTGCTTTTCACTTTTTCCATCTCTTCTTGACTCGGCTTAAATAAAAAACTTTTAGATAAGCCGGAGTAGATGACTTTGATTTTATTTGAGTTGGTGCCGAAAAAAGAAATCAGATCGTTGCGGGTTGAGCGTGAGACGGCAATAATTTTGTCGGCTGCCAAAGCTTGTTTTTTGGGATTCATCTCAAAACGATGCCAGATATTTTTTCGCCAAGAAAAAAATTCAGGATAGCGTAAAAAAGAAAGGTCGTGAAATACAACTGCCGACTTACATTCACCAGAGAGAGGGGCAAGGAAAAAATGAGGACTAAAAAAAATATCTGCCCCACCGACCATTTTGTCTAAATAGGGACGGTTAAAAATCCTTGATGAAGCAAAAAGAAAATGATTGGAAAGTTTAAATCTGTGAAGCTCTACATTTTTTTCCTTAAGCCACTCGTAATCCAACTCACATTTTTTAAGCGAACTAAAAAAAAGTTTAAACTTAATTTGAGGGTCCAGTTTAATAAGTTCCGGCAGAATATTTAAAAGATACTGGGCAATGCCATTTTGCAAATCCCCCGCCAAAACTCTTATGTCAATTCCTACGGTCATCGCTAAAAATTAAATGCTTAAAACTGTAGAAAACTTTTCTCTAAAAATACCCTTATCAAAAAGTGTCGCCCTTGCCTTTATCTTCTGGGAATCAAAATCAAAAGGGTTGAAATCTTTAAGTGTGGCTGTCAAAGACTCTTCTGTTTGTTGGTCAAAGAAAATTCCGGTTTCACCGTCTCTAATAGTTTCCAGACTGCCGCCAGCCCTAAAAGCAACCACCGGCCTGCCTGAAGCCATGGCCTCAACAACAACTATGCCGAAATCTTCCTCTTGAGGAAACATGAGCGCCTTAGCTTTGGAATAATACAAAGGCAGTTTGTGGTCTGAAATTAATCCCAAAAATTTTATATTTTTACCGGCAATTTTTTGTAAATATTTTTTTTGTGGTCCGTCACCGATAATTTTTAAAGGCCAGCCAAGGTTGTTAAAAACCTTGATTGCCAGGTCGAATCTTTTGTAAGAGACCAACCGGCCAACCATAAGAAAATAATCATCTATCTGGCTGGAAATCCTAAACCTTCCGGTGTCAACCGGGGGATAAACTACAGAGGAAGGGCGGTTGTAATACTTTTTTATCCTCTGCTTCACAAATTCAGATATGGCAATAAAACTATCGGGTCTTTTGCTTGCCTGATAATCCCAGAGCCTTAAATAACTTAACAATAAGGGTGTAATTTTTTTAATAATTAAAGGATGCTGAAACTCTTCAAGATATTTGTGGCTATCGTCCCAGAGATATCTAGTCGGCGTCATGCAGTAAGAAACATGCCTTGTGGAAGGCTTGGTTATTACTCCTTTGGCAAAAGAGGCTGAATTAGAAATTACCAAATCAAACTTTGACAGATCAAACTGTTCTACCGCTAAAGGCATAAACATCGGCAAAAGCCTATGATTTTTTTTAGCCCAAGGAATTTTTTGTATAAAAGAGGTGTGAATCTGCCGACCCCTAAAAGCGCCGCCGGTAAGCCGCTCGTCATAAATCAAGGTAAAGATATGAGCCCACGGAAACATTTCACACAAAAAGCCCAAAACTCTTTCTCCCCCGCCGTACTGATTAAGATAGTCGTGAACCAGAGCAACTCTCATATTAGTCGTTAGACCGCAGAACGGTCGGTAAACATTTTGCTGATTGTCTTTAAAATAATTTTTAGGTCCTGAAAAAGAGACCAGTTCTCAATATAAAAAGAGTCCAGAGCAACCTCTTCTTCAAACGGCAAGTCAGAACTGCCGGAAATCTGCGCCAAACCCGTCGCCCCGGCTTTAATGGATAAAACTTTCTTTTGATGTTTTTGGTATTTTGAAATTTCGTCCGGCTGGTGAGGCCGAGGGCCAATCAAGCTCATGTCGCCTCTGATGATATTAAGAAATTGGGGCAGTTCATCTAAACGATAATGCCGGATAAATCTTCCGACTTTTGTAACACGAGGGTCATTTTTAATCTTAAAAAGCGGGCCATCTTTTCGCTCATTTAAGCCGGCTAAAAATGGTTTCAGGTCTTCAGCGTTTTTTATCATAGAGCGGAACTTCAGCAAGTTAAACTCTTTACTTTGACTTACCCGGCGCAATCTTACAAAGACCGGCCCTTCGGTTTCCCACTTAATAGCAAAAGCTGTGATTAAAAAAAATGGCGAAAAAACAACAAGAGCGAGCGAACTGAAAACAATGTCTACGAATCTTTTGATGACCCTGCCCCAACCGTCTAGATTGGTGCGACGAAGCTCAATCATAGGAACTCCGGCCAGCACGTCAATGGAAAAATTAGTTGTTAAAGTCTGGTAAATGTTCGGCACAAATTTAAATGTCAGATGGTTCTCATTGCAAAAATCCACTATCTCCAGTATCTTCTCCTCCGGATAGTTCGGGTTGGCTAAAATAACCTCATCAATACCGGGATTGCCAATAGCCAACTTTACTTCTGCCACTTCAGGATTCTCCAGATGTTTAACAATGCGATAGCCGATTGCCCGATTTTGGGATATTTCTTGAGTGAGTTTGCTTGAAATTTTGTCGTCGCCAATAACCAAAACTCTGTGAACTCCGAAATCGTGCCTAGCCACTAACCTTTTTTGCAGATAACGAATCAGAAATCTGCCCAATGAAACAAAAACAACAGACAAAAACCAACCGCCCAAAACCAAGAATCTGGAATTAAAAAGTTCTTGTCTCAAGAAAATATAAATAATTAGAACCATCACACCTGCCGAGGAAGCTATCGCCACCCTAAAAAACTCCTCAATTCTTCCTGTGGTCGTCCTTAGTTTATAGAGACCGGAGACGGCAAAAATACCGATAAATAAGACCGCGACAAAAAAGACTAAAAGGAAGTATTTTTCCAGAGGCAGATTAAATTCAAACAATACCGGCCTGAAAGAAGAGAAAATCTCAGTACGCAAAAAGTAGGTAGCAATACCGGCAAAGACAATCATCAGAAAATCAACAGGCAAAAGGAGCGTGTTGAAGAATAACTCAGATTTTTTCACGGGTTAACCTTATAACAAAAAAAGTAATTTTTCAATTAAAAACCACCCCTCACCACTTTCTTTTCTTAAAAGTGGTGAGGGGTGGTTTTTAATATCTTGGCAAGTCTATAAGCCGAATTCTGTGTTTGTGTAGCAATTTATCTGGTTCAAACGTTACCGTTTGAATCTAGTCCTTCATTACTTCGGGACTTCTGCGTACTAACTTTTCGAACCTCGCAACAGTCAACAGGAAAACTTATCCTGAGCCTGTGGAGAAACGCTGTACTTGCACTCCAGTAAGGATTTGGCCGTTTCACCTTCGTTGTTACCAACAAAGCTCACCCCGTAAGGGTGTCTCCAGGCTTGCGCCTTGAGACGTCTCTGCTCGCACCTCTGGCATTTGTAAGGCAAAGTTTACACAGGCAGGTTTAGCCACCAGTATAAACACCTCGTCTGCCGACGGGCGTTACCCGCTACTGTTTTTAATAGCTCTTAAGTTGCCATTAAATAAGTGTTCGGACTTTCCTCCGCGAAGAGTCTCGCCATAGCCAAAGCATAGGCGGACACCACACGGTAGCTACCCAACTTACCAAGATAATAAATTATACCACAAAGAGGTGTTAATTACAATAATTTATTCTGTTCTTTGTCTAAAGCTGCATTTACCAAATCATCGGCTTCAGAATTATCTTCCCGTGGCACAGACTTAAAATTAACCTCTCCAAAATCAAGTTTTAAATTCCACAACTCAAGAAATAATTTCTGAATTTCCGGCTCCTTAACTTTATATATTCCATTAACTTGCCGTTCCAGAAGCTCGCTGTCAACCCTGACTTCTACTGCAACATTTTTAAGCTCTTCTTTCCCGACAAGCTGTTTCAATTTTTTTAAAGCGAAAATAGCCGCCCGATATTCAGCTTCATTGTTGGTCGCACTACCGATATATTCACTATAATGTTTTTTTAGAGCGCCGTCAGATTTGCTGATAATAACACCAATAGCCGCCGGCCCGGGGTTACCCCTTGCGCCCCCGTCTGTATTTATCAAATACTTATTTTCCATTCTTTCTTAAATTAATAATTTTTAGAAACATCTCGTAGGTTGCCTTGGCATCATCTAGAGGATTATGCCAAGTGCCATGTTTTATCTTTAAAAACCCCTCCACCTCACGCATTCTAAAACCCTTAATCTTGCCGCCTTTATAAAACTTGGCGAAAGCCATGGAAAGCACATCCAGAATTTGCCAGTGAAAAGCCGGTTTTATTCCCAGCTCAAAAAAAGATTTTTCCAAAAACATAAAATCCCAAGCCACGTTGTAGCCGACCAAAACTCCGTCTTTGGCAATTTTGTTAAAACTCAACATGCCGTCTCTAAGCGAAACGGCATCTTTCCATTCATCCTTGGAATAGCCAACTATTTCAAGAGAGCTGGTTTCAGCCGCTTTTATATTTTCCGGTTTAATTTTAGCAAGCCATTCTTTTTTAATTTTCAAAGTCTTCGGGTCAACCACCAGACAGCCTATTTCTATAACCTCGTTGTTCATATTTAAACCCGAAAATTCCAAGTCAACAAAAATTAGCGGGCGCCTTTTAATGCCCGTATTTGGTTGAAATTTTCTCGGCCTTCTGTTTAAAATGTGTTTAATCATAATATCCCAAAGCTTCTAAGCCCGGCAGTTTACTGCCGGCCAGAAAAGCTAACATTGCCCCTCCGCCCGTAGAAACATAGCTGAATTTACCAAGCAAGTCCAGACGGCCAACGGCTGATATGGTATCGCCGCCGCCGACAATAGAATATTTAGCTCCGGCAACAGCTTTGGCAACTATTTTTGTCCCTTCAGCAAATTTGTCAACTTCCGACAAACCCATCGGGCCATTCCAAATTACCATTGATGAATTTTTTATTATCTCTCCGAAATGTTTGGCCGTTTTCGGACCGATATCAACAATAATGCCGGCTGGATCTAAATTTTTAACGGGATACGACTCCGGGGTTGCTTCTCCGGTTTTATCCGTTGAAACCAAAATATCTTCCGGCAACACCAACCTTACGTCCTCGGAGGACGTAAGGTTGGGGGAGACCGAACCAGCCGCATCATCAACCACCGAAGCGCCGACATCAAAACCACGGGCTTTAAAAAAATTATTGGCCAACGCTCCGCCGATTAAAACTTTCTCGGCTTTATCCAAAAAGTTTTTGATCACCGGCAGTTTTGTAGAAATTTTAGCTCCGCCCACAACCAATACCTTGCCTTCCGGCGGAAACTCTATTGCTTTAGATAAATTTTCTACTTCTTTTTTAAACTAGGCAAGTGTTTGGTGATTGCTGAAACTGAAGCATGATTGCGGTGGCAAACAGCAAAATCATTGTTTACATAAAAGTCAAAACCCTTAGACAGTCCCCTGGCAAACTCATTCTCGTTTTGTTCTTCGCGAGAGTCCTGTCTCAAGTTATCCAAAAGCAAAACCGGACATTCTGTGAAAAGACTGCCGATAGAGTTCAACTCTGAATGAGGCACTAAAGTTAAAGTATGTCCAATGATTTCTCCTATTTCCTCTGTAATCGGAAGGAAACTATCAGTGGAGCTGATATGGCCGGCCAGCATCACCTTAGCGCCGTTATTTACCAAATAGTCAATGGTCTCTTTTTGAGCTTTGATACGGAAATTTTCCTTAATTTTTCCGGACTCAACCGGAACATCAAAATACATCAAAATCAACCCTCAAAAAAACTTTTTTACCGTCAAGTTCTTTTTTGCCTAAATCTTCTAAGAATTTCATTTTAAGCCGGAAACTATTTTTAAGACTTCTCCGAATTCTTCTTTTCGCAAACTTGCCCCGCCAATAACCGCGCCAAAGATTTCAGGATATTTAAGAAAATCGGCAACATTGTTCTGGTTGACACTACCGCCATAAAGTATTGCTTTAGATTCTAGGCTATAATTTTTAAACAAAAAGTCATTGATAATTTTGTAAGCTTTCAAAGTATTTTCGGGCTTATCCGGTTCGGCGTTGGGATTCGTGCTGATGGCCCAAACAGGCTCGTAGGCAATCAAGACTTTCTTAACCTCGGAATCCGAGAGACCGGCCAGATCTTTAACTAATTGACCCTCCAACACTGTTTCCCGATCATCATTCTTGCTTTGCTCGCCAATCAAAAGGATAGGAATAATTCCAACCGATAAAGCCGACTTCAACTTTTTGTTTACAGTTTCATCTGTGTCTCCCGCCTTCCTTCGGTCAGAGTGGCCGACTAAAGAGTAACCAACTTGATAACTTACCATATTTGAATCCCAGAAAAAATCTTGCGCGCCAACAAATTCTGCGTTTATCCTTAATAATGCCTCCAGAAATTGTTCCGGCGGACAAATAACTGTTTTGACCCCTTCGTACTTTAAAGCCTCGGCAACCTCAAATTCAAAAAGTTCTTTGGCTTCTTCTAAAGTTTCCGGATGATTTTTCCAGTTGGCAATAATTATTTTACTCATGGCTTAAATGCTTTTTAGTCCTATGGCGATACACATACCATATTATCAAAACAACCAACACGATAACAAAAACATAATTAAATTTTTCTAAAAAAGAAAATATTTTGTCTAGGTTACCCCCTGCCCTAATTCCAACATAAACATATAGAAAATTGAGGGGCATTGACCCTAAAAAGGTATAGAGAGAAAATTTAGACAAGTTCATTCTTGATATGCCGGCTGGAATTGGAACAATGCTTCTGCCGGATGATGGTATAAAATATCCCCAAAAAACTATTTTATCGCCATATTTAGCGAACCATTTGTCCAAGTGGTTTAATTCGTGTTTTGTTATCAAAAAGTACTTGCCGTATTTTTCCAGAAACAATCTGCCTCCTTTGAAAAAAATAAAATAAAGACCCAAATTGCCCAAAAAATTACCGGCAGTAACCCATATCATAACCAGCCAAAAAGAAAATTTTCCCTGGCTTACCAGAATGCCAAAAGCGGGCAGAACTATTTCCGCTGGAGTTAGAAATACGGTTAACCTGTCCAAAAAAGAAGCCCAAAAAACACCGGCATAACCTAAAGCGCCAAGAAATATCACCGCTTTATCCATAGAGGATGATAAAAGTTCAAACATGGTTCAATGAGCTCATCATAAGTAGTTCAATAGACTCACTACAAGTCGGCATTTCTTAATTCTGATGCCGCCTGGTCGGGGTCCACAATGTTAATGTCCATACCTGTACCCAACTCAAAGCCGCCGATCACAGAGGTGTGAGGAAAAATTTCCATATGCCAAGCATAATATTGTGCAACATCCACACTGGGAGCACCTAAAACTTTGATTGGGGCCGAATGAATAAAAAAATTGTAGGATGGATTGTTTAAAACTTTCTTTAACTTCTTTAAAACAGAGCTAAACACCACGGCAAACTTTTCCAGTTCACCGTCACCTGTCGCCTCAAATTGAGGACTCATATTCTTCGGAAAAATTCTGATTTCATACGGTTTCTTTGAAACAAACGGACAGAGAGCAACAAAAGAGTCATTTTCAGTGATTATTCTCTCTTTTTTTTCAAGTTCCCACTCAACCATAACTTCATGAACCTTACGGTTGTTTTTAAGATAAAACTTTTCTGCGCCTAAAACACTATTCGTAACATCCGGAGGCAAAACTGGCGTAGCCATAATTTGGGAATGCGGGTGCTGGACACTCCCACCCGCCTGAAGGCCGAAGTTGTGAAATATCAGAATATATTGCCCGCAAAATTCAGAAGCTATTTCCCGGTAACGGTTTTTGAAAATCTTCAAAATCTCCAAAGTCTCTTTTTCGTCAAAATCTTGAAGATTTTTATTGTGGTCTCTGGTAATAATCACCTCGTGAAAACCTGAGGCTTCCGCCACCTTGAATGGCCCGTTTTGTTTTGGCGGGACACAAATACCGTAAACTAGAGCCGGATACTTGTTTTTAATGACGGCAATCTGCCAGTCTTTTTCTGAAGGATATATTTTTATAATCTCCTGACCGGAAGCAACTGGGTCATCAAATGGACAGTCCCTGAATTTAGCCGCAGTAGATTCAAGATTGGGCGATACTTCACTCGGTCGTTTGGCTCTGCCGGTAGCAAAAAGCACCCAGTCGCCGGAAACTAAGTCTTGTCTGAATTCATTTAGTATTTTTTGCTCCATAAATTTTTTCTGACTATTAGAACCTCCGAAAGCATTCTTACCATGCCGCCTAATTTTACATGACTTTCCAAATCATTGGACCAAACAATAGGCACTTCCTTGGTTTTTAAACCAAACTTTTTGGCAATAGCCAAAATCTCCACATCAAAAGCCCAGCGAAAAATAATTTGTTTCGTAAAAATTGTTTCAGCCGCTTTTTTTGAAAAAGCTTTGAAACCGGCCTGCGAGTCCTCAACCCCCAAAGGAACGACAACATGCACAAGTAGTCTAAACATTTTACCCAAAAACTCTCTAAACCAGGACTGCTTGACGACAACCAACGAACCAACAGCTTGTCTTGAACCAATCACAATGTCATAGCCTTGACTGAAATAGGGCAGAAATTTGGCAACCTCGTCAATAGCTGTAGAGTTGTCAGCATCCATAAACAGTCTAACATCACCGGAGGCGTCTAACATACCCTGTCTGACAACAAAGCCTTTACCATGATTTTCTTTGTTATCAATAAATTTTAAGTTGGTAATCTGCAGGCTCAAGTCATTTACCACCTCTGACGTCTTATCTTTTGAACCATCATTTACAACCAAAATTTCGTACTGATAAGGTTGTTTTTTGAGATACTCATCCACGGCTAAAAGCGTTCTGGTTATACGCTTTTCCTCGTTGTAGGCAGGAATGATAACAGATAAAAACATAAGTAAAATTTAACACAAAATTACAATTTTAAAAACTCCTCAAATTCTAAACCAATTTTGTTTAAAATACTTTTTATTATATCCTTACCAACTTCACTCCTGTGGGGATTAGGGATTACCATCTTTGTTTTACCAAATAAAAAATAGGGGTGTTTGCCCCCACTGATAGGACCCTCTAAACCCAACTTTTTAAGCTTGGCTATAAGCTCTTTGTGTTTTAGAGGTTTTAGTTTCATTCCGGTTATCTGTAAAACTAAGAGCGATAAATTCTTCTAAAATTTCTGCCAGCTCTTTTTGCACCGCTACCTTCGTTTTTCTCTGAGAGCAAATCAAGCCAAGAGTATGATCCAAAACTCCAAACCATTGTTTAACCGATTTGTCGTACCTGATTTTAGCCTTCTGACGAATGGTTCTGTTTATATACTGTTTAATTGAAAGCCTCATAATTTAATAATAACAAAATGGTAGTAAAGTGTAAAATAGTAAGCTCGTTTTAGGTTAAAACCAGCGGTCCGTCTTTGGTAATTGCCACCGTGTGCTCAAAATGGGCAGACAAAGAACCATCTTTTGTTCTGTAAGTTACACCGTCTTTAGCCAAAACCACTTCGTGTTTACCAAAATTGACCATCGGTTCAATAGCAATGGTCATCCCTTCGACAAGTTCAGGGCCTTGGCCTTTTTTGCCGTAATTCGGCACATACGGCTCTTCGTGAAGATGTTCGCCGACCCCATGACCAACCAACTCCCTAACCACACTAAAACCATTTTTTTCTACATATTTTTGAACCGCAAAACCAATATCTCCGGTGGTATTGCCAACCGTCGCTTCTTTTATACCAACATCCAAAGCTTCTTTCGTAACCCTAATTAATTTTTCGGCTTCGGCGGAAATTTCACCGACTCCCACAGTTAAAGCCGAATCAACATGCAAACCTTTATACTTAATGGCAAAATCCAAGCCGACAATATCGCCGTCTTTTATAGTCCTGTCTGAAGGCAAACCATGAACAACCTCGTCGTTTACAGAAATACAGATAAAAGCCGGATAGCCCCGATAACCCTTAAAAGAAGGACGGATGCCTGCTTCAGGAATTTTTTTGTCCCACGAAAAAACAAGCTCTTCTGCAAGCTTGTCTAGTTCTTCGGTCTTGATTCCCGGCTTAACGGCCAGTGAAAGATTTTGTAAAATTTCTTTCAAAATCTGCCCGCCTTCAGCCATTGTTTTTATTTGTTGTTCTGTTTTGAATTTAGTCATTGAAATTCTTTAAAATATCTTCTGACACCTTCTCTATCGGCTGTTCGCCGTTTATTTTTAAAATATTGTAACCCCTGCCATTAAGGTAATTTAAAATCGGTTCAGTTCTGTTCAAATATTCTTGATACCTTATTTTAATGGTTTCCGGATTGTCCAAAGCGCGGGTGATAAGTTTTGAACCGTCTTCGGGGCAAATTTTTAAATCTTTGAACTCCGGAAAGTTCGGGATCGGATGCCTGTTTTTCTCGCAAATCCGCCGGCCGCTGTTTCTTTTGATTGATTCCGCTTCGCTTAAAGCGATGTTAAAAACAAAAATATTATCTCTGCCATAAGTTTCTTCAAAAACAGGAATTTCTTTTTCCGCTTCAAAAAGAGTGCGTGGAGAGGCGCTTAGCGCCATGCCCTTGCCTTCACCGGCTATTTTTTTGGCTTCGTCCAACAAAACTTCCGTAACCCAAGAAGGGTCGTTTAAAATACCCGCGTGCCAGAGGGCTTTTTGCTCAACCATTTTTTTGTCTGATGGGTCCGCTGTCTTAAATTTCTTCTCAAGCAGTTTTGAGGTTTCTATGTGGATTAAGCCGAACTTTTTGGCGACAACTTCCGCCTGCGTCCCCTTGCCGGAACCTATTGGACCGATAAAGATTATTAGTCTCATACCCAATATTATAACACAATTTTAGCCTTACAAGGGTGACCCTTGTAAGGCTTAGTATTCATACATTGAGATCTGGGCATCCATCTGCTTCATAACTTCCAGCACCACCGAAACTACAATCAAAATAGAGGTGCCGCCGACACTAAAAGAGGTTATTCCGGTAAAACCCTGAACTATATTCGGCAAAACAGCAATTATACCCAAAAACACAGCGCCAACCAAAGTAATACGATTGAGCAGGTGATACAAAAATTGGGTCGTAGCCAAGCCCGGACGTATGCCCGGAATATAGCCACCCTGTTTCTGGATATTTTCAGAAATTGATTTAGGGTCAAAAGTAATAGCCGTATAAAAGTAAGTAAAGACGACAACCAAAACAAAATAAGACATGCTGTAGAAATAACTGTTTTGAATAAAGCCGTTCAAAAAATTAGCCACGTTAGCGACAAAACTGATGTTGGAAGCCGCAAAAAAGTTGGCAATCATGCCAGGAAAAAGTAAAATGGACAAAGCAAAAATTATAGGCATAACTCCGGCATTGTTCACTCTCATGGGCAGGTAGGTGGAAACTCCACCGTACATTTTCATTCCCCTGACTCGCTTGGCATAATTGATGGGAATATTTCTTTGAGCTTCGGTTAAGTAAACCACTCCCACAATCACGATAAGCGCAACTATGGCAAAACCCAGATAGGTAAACAGTTGGGAATAATCAAAAGTGGACAAGGTCTGTTGCAAAGAAGTGGGGAAACCGGCTATGATACCGGCAAAAATTAAAATAGAAATTCCGTTGCCGACATTTTTCTCTGTTATCAGTTCTCCCAGCCACATCAAAAGAACGGCTCCCGCAGTAATGACAATTAAAGAAGAAGCCCACTGCATCAAATTCAAAGGCTGTAAAACTCCCTGCCTTGAAAGCAAAAGCATAAAACCGTAGCCCTGAAGCAAGGCCAAAGGAACTGTCAACATCCTTGAGTATTGGTTGAATTTGGCTTTACCTGCTTCGCCGCCATATTTATATATTTCTTCCAACGACGGAAAAATCATGGTCAAAAGCTGCATTATGATAGATCCGGTAATGTACGGGCCCAAACCCAACATGACTATTGAAAGACTGGACAACCCGCCGCCGGTAAAAACACTGATCAAACTGAAAAGCTGATTGCTCTCAAAAAAAGCTTTCAGACGGACGGGGTCAACGCTTGGTATCGGTATAGCCGCTGCAACTCTAAAAATAACTAAAATACCGAGAATAAAAAATATTTTATTCCTTAAGTCCTTAATCTTGAAAATTCTTATAATTTTATCCATAAAAATTTATTTTATTTCAGATCCCGACTTTAGAACTTTTTCTCTGGCCTGACCAGAAAATATAATTCCTGAAAAAATAAGTTTTTTGCCAAGCTCACCGCCACCAAGCAGTTTGATTTTTTCAGTCTTGGTTCTGGTAACTTTTTTCTCGTTCAAAGTCTCGGGACTTACCAGGTCTCCTTCTTTAAAAGCGTTGTTAATTTTGGCTAAACTAACAATATCCGGTTTATTTTGTCTCAACTTAAAACTGCGGTGCTTAATTTCAACCTTTTTGTTTGAGCCTCTTTTTTTGGGAAAAAGCTTCCATATCGGAGCATTACCGCCCCTGAAATCGGCGCCCAGTCTGGCGCCTCTGGCCATCTGACCCTTACTGCCCCGTCCGGAAAAAGTACCCCTTTTGCCGCCGCGGCCAACCCGCTTTCTCTCCTTAGGCTTATTTGATTTTTTCAGTTCATGTAGTTGCATTTATTTGCGGGTTATTAACCTCCGTTTTAACTTCTGTTTTAATTTCTGAAGCAATAATTTCCAATCTAAGTTTTTTCAGAGCTTCCAAAGCGGCTTTGGCTATATTTATTTTATTACCCGTTCTGGACAAAAGTTTGGCAGTTATATTTTCTATGCCGCTAAGTTTTGCAACCGCTCTGACTGGCCCGCCGGCTTTCACACCATTACCCGGTCCGGCCGGCTTGAGAATAACCACCGCGCTGCTGAATTTAGCGGTAACCTGATGCAAAATTGTTCCGTTTTTAACCTGAACTTTGATTAAGCCTTTTTTTGCCTGGTGAACAGCTTTCTGAATAGATTGCGAGACGTCTTTGCCTTGAGCCACACCTAAACCAACCGAGCCTTTTTTGTCGCCGATAACAACAGTTGCCCTGAAACTGAAACGCTTGCCTCCTTTGGTAACCCTGGTAACTCTGGCAATATCCAAAACTTTCTGGTCAAAGTCAGACTTTCTGTCCAAACCCGGACCGTCCTTTTTGCGCCAGTTAGCAGAACCGCTCTTGCCGCCTTTGTCTTTGCTGTTGAAGTTATTAAAATTTTTATTCATAGGTCAAAATTAAGTTTAGAGTTTCACTCCGGCGCTTCTAAGGCCTTCTGCCAAAGCCTTGACTCGGCCGTGATATTTAAAACCTCCACGATCAAAAATCACTTTAGAAACACCTTCTTTTTTTATTGTTTGACCAAGCATTTCACCCGCCATAAAAGATTTTTTAATTTTGTTTTTTTCTTTTAGCTTACCGTCGCTAACGGAAAAAATAGTTTTACCGGCAGTATCGTCAACCACTTGAGCATAAATGTGTTTTGCGCTGCGAAAAACAGAAATCCTGGGCATCTCTTTTGTGCCGTTAACTTTGGCTCTGACACGAATATGTCTTTTTTGCCGTTGTGTTCTTTTGTTTGTTTTTTTATGCATTTTTAGAATCTAAGAATGTTAGGCCGCTGCCGTGGCAGCTTTTTTGCCGGCTTTTCTGACGATTACTTCTTTTTCATACTTAATGCCGCTGCCTTGATAAGGCTCGGGCTTTCTTTGTTTTCTTATGTCAGCGGCCACCTGACCAACCGTCTCTTTATCAATTCCGGAAACTATAATTTTATTTTTCTCTACTTTGAAAGAAATTCCGTCGGGACCTTTGATAGTAACGGGATTCGTGAATCCTAAATGCAGTTCCAAGTCACTGCCCTTTACTGCCGCCCGAAAACCAACGCCCTGAAAAGTTAAGATCTTTTCAAATGGAGCAGAAACGCCTTTCACCATGTTGGAAATCAATGACCGGTACAGGCCCCAAAGAGAGTCAACTTCTTCCGCCGCTCCTTCTTTTGGTCTGACAAAGACTTCCTCGGCCTGAACTTGGACTGTTATCCTAGGATCCAGTTTTTTCTTAAGCTCGCCGTTTGGTCCTTTGGAAATAATAAAACCATCTTGAACTTTCAGTTCAACTCCTTTCGGCAACAATATAAATTTTTTTCCAATTCTACTCATATTTAAAAGTTACCAAATTTCCGCGATTAACTCTCCGCCTAAGTTATTTTTTCTGGCATCCTGTCCGCTCATAATTCCGCGTGAAGTTGAAATTATAGAAATACCAAAACCGGAGACAACCGGTTTAATATCTCTCTTGCCCAAGTAAATTCTTCGTGATGGCTTGCTTAGGACCTTTACTCCGGCAATTGGCGTTCTTTCACGATTTAAATCCAGTTTGATTTCTAAAAACGCATGTTCTGTTTTGGTAACTTTTTTCTTTTTTCTCTCAAAGTCTTGAACCAAATTATTTTCTTTCAGTATTTTGACGACTTCAAATTTAGCCTTGGAAAAAGGCACCAAAACACGCTCTTTACCAGCCATTTGAGCGTTTTTTATTCTTATTAACATGTCGGCGACTGAATTAATCATATTTTTTATTTAAAACAGTTTGCTACCAGCTTGATTTTTTAATCCCGGGCAAAAGACCTTCGCTGGCCAATTCCCTAAAGTGAATACGGCAAACATCAAACTTGCGCATATAACCATACTTTCTGCCGCAAATAAAACAACGCCTGACAATTCTGGTAGAAAATTTCGGTTTTTTCCTGGCTCTTGCTCTTGTTGATTCTTTGGCCATAAGTCCTAAAAATATTTAAACTTACTTTTTAATCGGAAAGCCCAGCAACTTTAATAGTTCTATTGTTTCTTCTTTTTTGCGGGCGTTAGTCACTACCGCTATCTCAAAGCTAAACACGTCTTTAAGCGATTCGTAGTGGATCTCCGGAAAAACACTATGTTCTAAAATGCCCATGTTCAATACGCTTTTTGCGTCAAAAGACTTCGTGTCTATGCCCCTGAAGTCTTTTGTTCTGGGCAACGCAATAGAAATTAATCTATCTATAAAACCATACATTCTGTTTCCGCGCAAGGTCAGTTTGTAGCCAATCTTCATGCCGGCCCTTATTTTAAAACCGGAGATTGATTTTTTGGCAAAAGTCGGCACCGGTTTTTGTCCGGAAAGCAAAGCCAAATCCTTCTCAATGTTAGCCAGCATTTTGTCATCTTTTACATGCTTGCCTATACCAATGTTTAAAACGACCTTTACTAATTTGGGTACCTGCATCACATTCTTGTAACCAAACTTGGCCCGCATAGCGGGAATCACTTCTTTTCTATATTTTGTTAGTACGCGTGGTAACGACATAATTTGTTTATCAGCTATCAGCTAATCATTGCTCCGCATTTTTTACAAATTCTTGTCTTGTTTTTGCCTTCAATTTTTTGGCTTATTCTGGTCGGCTTACCGCAACTTGGACAAACCAACTGAACAGAAGAAACGCTAACCGCTCTTTCTACCGAAACAATCTGACCTTTCTGTCCCTGCTTTTTGGGCCGCTGGTGTTTCTTCACTTTGTTCAAGCCCTCTACCACCACTCTGTTTGCTTCGTCCTTTTTGCTTAAAACAAAAATTACCTTGCCGGTTTTACCGCGATCTTTTCCAGAAAGCATTTTTACTTTGTCATTTTTCTTGATTTTCATATGATTTTTTTATATGATTTCCCGGCAAGTTTAGACGATATTGCTTTTTGGAGACGCATCAGGTTGTGGACCTGTCTGCCGACAGGCAGGTTGCATAGCCATTGAATCTTACAGCCCATTCGGACCGATAGGGACGAATAAGCTGTAAGTTTAATGGCGGGGTCTGGACAGTCTGCTGGACAGAATCCACATCCTGATACGAGCGAAGTTTTCCTCGCTGGGGAAAACGAGCGTTCGGAAAAAAGGAATATTGACTAAACTTGCGCTCAAACAACTTCTTGCGCCAAACTTGCAATCGTATCATAACCTCTTTCTTTAACCTCTCTTGGTATTGGACCAAAAATACGACCGCCTTTTGGCTCCTTACCCTCTAAAATAACGACTGCGTTATCGTCAAATCTGATATAACTTCCATCCGGACGGCGAAAAGGCTGTCTCTGTCTGACCACCAAAGCCCGGACAACATCTTTTTTCTTTATCTGCTTGCGCGGTTCAGCCACCTTTACGGAAACAACAATTATATCCCCGATTTGAGCATATCTTTTGCGTGTACCGCCTAAAACCTTAATAAGGCCAACTTTTTTGGCTCCGCTGTTGTCCGCTACATCAATTATTGAACGCATCTGTAACATAATATAAAAATTACTTACTAACCCCTGAATAAACCTTAAATCTTTTATCCTTAGACAAAGGCCTGGTTTCCTGAATCAAGACCTTGTCTCCGGTATGGTATTCATTCTGTTCATCATGCACTTTATACTTCTTGGAAATCTTAAAATATTTTTTGTATTTCGGATGTTTTCTAAGACGGCTGACTTCAACCACAATTGTTTTTTGCATTTTATCAGAAACCACGACTCCCTTTAAAATACGTTGTGTTTTATCTTTTTGGTCCATAAATAACTTATTAGTTGCTAACTGACAATTTTAAGGCCGTCAAAGTTCTCGCTATGTCTCTCCTTGTTTTCTTGATCTGGCTAAAATCTTTTAAGCTGTTGCTGTTCAAATCAAAAAGCATTTTACCCAATTTGATGCGCAGACTTTTAAGTGATTCCTGCAATTCTTCCTTGTTTTTTGTTTTAATTTCTTTAAATTTCATAAAAATTATCTCTTAACAAATTGGGTTTTTACGGGCAGCTTGAAAGCCGCCAAACGGAAGGCCTCTCTGGCAACATTTTCAGTCACACCGTCCATTTCAAATAAAATTCTGCCGGCGGCTACGGGCGCCACAAATTCCTTCAAAGCTCCGGCTCCTCCACCCATTCCGACTTCCGGCGGTTTAGCCGTTATCGGCTTATCCGGAAAAATTCTTATCCAAATTTTTCCGCCACGCTGTATAAATCTTGTCATGGTGCGCCTGGATGATTCTATCTGACGGGAATTTATCCAAGCAGATTCTAAAGCTTTTAAGCCAAAACTGCCAAAGCTTAAAGTAAAGCCTCTTGTCGCCTTTTTTTGAAGTCTGCCCGGATGCACTTTGCGATGTTTTATTCTTTTTGGCTGTAGCATATTAAAAATTAACCGATTTAAGAATTAAAACGTTCTCCTTTATATATCCAAACCTTAACGCCAATCGTTCCATAAGTCGTATGAGCTGTCCTTTTGGCATAATCTATCACGGCGCGCAACGTTTGTAAGGGCAGATTTCCTTCTTCCAAGTGTTCTGTTCTGGCAATTTCCGCTCCGTTAAGCCGGCCGGCAACCTCTATCTTAGCTCCTCTGACTTCTTTTTTGTTGGCAGTAATCTTGGCCAAAGTCTGCTTTAAGACTCTTCTGAAAGGCATTCTTTTTTCTATTTGTTCGACAACGGATTCCGCCATGATTGCCGCCGAAGTTTCCGGACTTTTATATTCTTGTATGTCTATCCTAATAGCAGTTTTTCTTTTAACCAATTTGGAAACTTCTTTTTTCAAGTCTTCGGCGCCGGTACCGCCCCGGCCGATCAACAAACCCGGCCGCGCGGTGTGTATGATAATGGTCAAAACATCGGGACTTTTTTCTATCTCCACCCTATCTATGCTCATGTTCTTAAGCTTTTTGTTCAAAAATTGCCTGATTCCAAAATCCTCCCTGAAGTACTCTACATATTTCTTGCCCAAACCAAACCAGCGGGAAAGCCAATCCTTATTAAAACCGAGTCTAAAAGATGTTGGTGATATTTTTTGTCCCATTTTATTTTTTAAATACTTTTCCTTCTAAACAGTTTTCTGCCTATGTCTTTAACCCCGCCAAAAACGCCTTTCTTGGATATTTCTTTTTTTGTGCCGGCGCCAAAACTGCCCTGCTTCTGCAAATCGGAATCTTCAGACAATCCTTCTTTGGGTTTTAAAGATTTGTCGCCGACGGCTTCAGCTTTAGAGGCAGAATGCTTTAAGCCGGGCACTTTTTCGTCCAAAGTAATTTTTATGTGTGAGGATTTTCTTTGAATCATACTGGCTTGACCCATAGCTCTAGGCATAAACCTTTTGATCTTTACGCCCTCATTCACAACCAAATCTTTTATATACAAATTGTCTTTCAGTAAACCAAAATTATTTTCGGCGTTGGCAACCGCTGATTTCAATAATTTAGCCAAAGGACCGGATGACCTTTTAACAAGAAACAAAAGCTGGTGTTCCGCTACCGCAACGTCCATTCCTTTAATTAAACCGGCCACCAATCTTACTTTTCTTGGGGCTATTCTCAAATGATTTAATTGTGCCGTAATTTGCATATTATTTGATTAGCTTATTTCTTTTCAGGCGCGGCTGTTTCTGCCTTTGCGGCTTTAGCGGCGTCTATTTCCTTTTGCTTGGCGGCTATTTCCAGCTCCTTCTGCATCCTTCCGCCATGTCTGACAAATTTTCTGGTAAGCGAAAATTCTCCCAGCTTGTGTCCGACCATGTCTTCTGTAACGAAAACAGGAATGTGAATTTTGCCGTTATGAACACCGAAAGTAAAGCCGATCATCTCCGGTGTTATAGTAGAAGACCTTGCCCAAGTTTTAATCACAGTTTTATCGCCAACCCTAAGTTTACCTAACTTCTTAAGCAATTTCGGATTAACAAACACTCCCTTTTTTATACTTCGACTCATATTGGTATTGGACGGTTAATTATTTTTACTCTCCTTACTTTTGTCACTAGCCGCCCCATCTGGAATCATAGTTATGTTTTTACCTTACCCAACCGATGGCTCGCCTTCGGCTTTGGCTATCTTAACTCACAACTTCGATGCCAGATGGAGCGGGACTTCGTTTGTCTCGCGGTGCTCACCTCGCTTTGCTCGGTTGCGCTCCGGACAAACTCGCTTTTTTTATGCTTCTAGACATATTTAATTTATTTACTTCTGCGCCTGACTATAAACCTCCAGCTTCCCTTTTTCTTGTTTCTCGTCTTGACTCCGCGCGCCGGCTTGCCCCAAGGCGTCTTGGGTCCAGTTAAACCAATCGGCTGCTTACCTTCACCTCCGCCATGCGGATGGTCAACAGGATTCATAACAGAACCTCTGACAGAAGGCCTGACGCCCAAATGTCTGGAACGTCCGGCTTTGCCAATGACAATAGAACTGTGCTCCTGATTTGAAAGCCTGCCAATTGAGGCCATGGCATTTTCTGAAAATTGTCTTAATTCTGAAGAAGGAAGCTGGACTTGAACACGGCCGGCATCTTTGGACATCACCACGGCTTTTGAACCGGCAGAACGAACTAAACTGGCTTTTGAGCCCGGAAACATCTCGATATTATAGACTTCCGTACCTTGTGGAATGTTTTTCAGCTTAGCCCGATTTCCCGGTTTAAGCTGAACTTTGTCTGCAGTAATAACTTTGTCGCCAATCTTTAGACCTTCCGGGGCCAGAATGTAGGCTCTGTAGCCATCGGCATAATGAACCCTGGCAATACGAGAAGTCCGGTTGGGATCATACTCAATTGAAAAGACTTCGCCAACAACATTAATTTTATTCTGTCTAAAATCAATTTCCCTGTACAATCTTTTGACTCCGCCGCCTTTATGCCTGACTGTTATCAGGCCGCCGCTGTTTCTGCCTATTGCGCGCTTAAAAGACTTCGTTTTAGATTTCAACGGTTCAACTTTAGACAAATTCGAGAAATCATATCCCATCATGTGCCTTCTTGATGCAGTTGTCGGTTTATAAATCTTCGGCATGCTAGTTATTCTCAACGAAACAAGCAATTTTGATTGCGCCGTTGAGTTGTTAGAATATCTGCACCCCTCACCACTTTTACCAACACTTGTTTGCTTTTTTGTTATTGAACGGTAAGCGATATTTACTAGGACAATTTTAAGCTTAAAATTGTTGACCGTTCATAAGTAAAAGTGGTGAGGGGTTTCGCTTGTTACCGGCAATTTTTCACTTTGTTCAAATTGCCGACAAGCTTATTTAGGAATTAAGTCAATCTTGTGACCTTTTTCCAGTTTAACTACGGCTTTTTTGAAACCGGACTTTTCTCCTTCTGTCCTCCCCAGTCTTCTCTTTTTGGCAGGCATATTTAAAATTTTTACATCACTGACTCCGACTTCATAAACCTTCTCAACGGCTGTTTTTATCTGGATTTTGTTGGCATCTGCAAAAACCTTAAAAATATATTGATTCATGTTGTTTGCCAAAGAGGCTTTTTCCGTAATGTGCGGACCAATCAAAACTTGAAAAGAAGAATCATCGCCTTTCAAATTAAGGCTTGGCGAATTTTTAACAACATCCCCAGTTTCCTGGACGGCTTTTTCTTCAACAACAGCCTTCTTTTCTTTTGATTTTTTAAAAATATTTATAAACGCCATATTTTATTTGCTCTTTAATTTATATGTCTCTTGAATAACCGGAATTGCATTTTTATCTAAAAAAACAAACTTGTTGGACAAAATGCTAAAAACATCCAGACTTTTTGCGTCCAAAGTTTTAACAAAAGAAAGATTGCCGGCGGAACGCTCCACATTCTTATCTCTACTGCCCAGAATCAAAAGAATGCTGTCTCTTTTTTTCTTATTTTTAATATAGCCGGACGATTTTGAAGATAATGTATCAAAAATCTCTTGAGCTTTTTTAGTTTTAGCTTGGTCAATGTTAATGTTGTCTAAAACCAGCATTTGATTATCCGAAACCTTGCCGGACAAAGACATAAACAAAGCCTTTCTCTTCATCTTCTTGTTAATTTTCAAAGTGAAGTTTCTATTCTTGCCGGGTCCGAAAGTGACACCGCCGCCCTTCCACAAAGGAGAACGGATGGAACCATGTCTTGCCCTGCCGGTGCCCTTCTGACGCCAAGGTTTTTTGCCGCCGCCGCGGACTTCACTGCGATCTTTGGTGTGAGCTATAACCTGCCTGGCGTTAGCTGATTGCGCCGTAACCACTTGAGACAACAAATCGGAATTTATTTTCAAACCGAAAACTTCCTCTGGTAAGTCAGTTTTGCCGATAATTTCACCTGATTGGTTGTATGTGTCTACTTGCATAACCTTGTTATTTTTAATTTCCTCTTACTTCTAAAAGGACGCCTTTTCTTCCGGGCACAGCGCCTTTAACAGCGAGCAAGTTATTTTCTTTATCAATGCTTACAACACTCAAACCTCTAACACTAACTCTATCCGCGCCCATTCTGCCGGCCATACGCAATCCCTTAAGAGTGTGCTGGGGAAATCTTTGTCCGATGGATCCGACATGTCTTTTAACATGCTTGTGCCCATGACTAGCCGGCATACCGCGGAAACCATGCCTTTTCACCGCTCCCTGAAAACCCTTACCTTTAGAAATACCGCTGACTTTGACCAAATCTCCTACGCCAAAAACGGAGACGTCAACCAAATCACCCAGCTTAATTTCTTCTGTTTGGCCTCTATATTCTTTTTTGCTTTTGCCGGCAGTTACTTGCACGGCAGAATAACCGTCTTTTTCTTGGTTTTTTATCTGACTGATATTCATCGGTTTGGCTAAAATAACAGTAACAGGCACAACTTTGCCATTCTCACTGAAAATCTGGGACATTCCTAATTTTTTTCCTAAAATAAACTTCATGGTTTTAAACAAAAGGCCGGTTGTAGCCGGCAAAATACGACTAAACCGAAAATACAAAAACTTCAAACTTTTAAACTATTGGATTTATTTTGTACATAAAAATGCACACTAGAATAATCTCCTTGGCTAATTATTCTAGTCTACATTTTAATTTCTATGTCCACCCCGGCTGGCAAGTTAAGGTTCATTAAGGCATCCACAATCTTAGGAGTTGGACTGCCAACATCAATCAATCTTTTGTGAACTCTCATTTCAAACTGTTCACGCGAATCTTTATGCACAAAAGTTGATCTGTTAACGGTATATTTATGTATAGACGTGGGCAAAGGCACCGGACCAACAACTTTACCCCCGGATCTTTCTATCGTCTCTACAATTTGTTTCGCCGACCGATCAATAATCTTGCTGTCATAAGCCTTTAATTTAATCCTTATTCTCTGGGCAACTTCTTTATTTTTTTTCTTTTCAGTGGACATTTGTTGCAAGGTACAAACCTAAGCCCCGCCATGAGGCGGGGCTTATAATTTATGCGATGATTTTTGTGACAACTCCGGCGCCGACGGTTTTTCCTCCCTCACGAATAGCAAATCTTTGTTTTTCTTCCATGGCAATCGGAGCAATTAATTTAACCTTTACAGAAACGGTGTCTCCGGGCATAACCATCTCGGCTCCTTCGGGCAAAGTTACCTCACCGGTAACATCGGTAGTCCTGAAATAAAATTGAGGTTTGTAACCTTTGAAAAACGGGGTGTGTCGGCCGCCTTCCTCTTTCGTCAAAACATATATTTCCGTCTCAAATTCGGTGTGCGGTGTAATGCTTCCGGGTTTAGCCAAAACTTGACCCCTGGAGATGTCTTCTTTTTTAACGCCACGCAGTAAAACACCCGCGTTGTCGCCAGCCATTCCTTCATCCAATTGTTTGTTAAACATCTCGATGCCGGTAACAACCGTCTTCTGTGTCGCGGTCAAACCAACAATTTCAACTTCTTCGTTAATTTTGACCTTGCCTCTTTCAACTCTTCCGGTAACAACCGTGCCGCGGCCCTCAATGCTAAAGATATCCTCAATAGGCATAAGAAAAGGCTTATCGGTTTCACGGACAGGCTCAACAACATATTCATCCAATTGTTTTACCAGTTCAACCAAAGGCTGAATGGCCGCATCATCCTTGCTCTTAGCTTCAAGTGCTTTGATGGCGGAACCGCGAATAATCGGGGTAGTATTGCCCGGATATTGATATTTATTAAGCAACTCTCTGATTTCAGCTTCAACTAAATCCAAAAGTTCCGGATCGTCAACTTGGTCAACTTTGTTTAAAAAAACAATGATGTTTGGCACTCCAACCTGTCTGGCTAAAAGTATATGCTCTCTGGTTTGAGGCATCGGTCCGTCAGAAGCGGCAACCACCAAGATGGCGGCGTCCATTTGAGCGGCGCCGGTAATCATGTTTTTGATATAGTCGGCGTGACCGGGAGCATCAACGTGAGCATAGTGTCTTTTTGGAGTTTCGTACTCCGAGTGGTGCAGGGCAATAGTGATTCCTCTGGCTCTTTCTTCCGGAGCATTGTCAATTTCATTTACGCCCTCAAGTCTGGCGCTATAACCGTTGCCCAGCAAGTTAAGAGTATGCAAAATAGCCGCTGTTAGCGAAGTTTTGCCATGGTCAACGTGACCGATAGTACCGACGTTCAGATGCGGTTTTGTCCTATCAAATTTACCTGCCATTTAAAATTCCGGATAATAAACATCGAACAACTAGCCAGAGCATATTGTCCAACATTTATTGCTCCTTTTTAATGTATTTTAAAACGTTTAAACATTGTAGCAAATATTCAACTTTAGTCAATAACTTCAAGCGGAATCCAGTTCTTGGCCAAGTTCTTGCAGTTCTTTCCTTCTGATTTCGTCTTTCAAAATGGCAATATCTTGATTTAGCTTTTCTATAACCTCCTGATCAGCCGCTCCGTTTTTAAAGTTTTCAGCGTAGAGATTAAGTTTAATTTTCTGTTCAGAGTCATCCCGTTCGTCTTGATTTTGACCGGATAGTTCCATGTACTTTTCATAAGACAAAACAACCGTTCTCGACCCGTCTTTGTCAACAATCACAACCCCGCCCAAACCGTTAACTATTTTTTTTATTTCTCTTAAGTCCATTAGAAAATTTTACCAAAATTATTTTTTTCCTTCAATAACCAACTGGGCGATGTTGTTTGGCACCTCCTCATAATGAGAAAATTCCATGGTAAAAGTGCCGCGTCCCTCGGTCAAAGATCTGACGGAAGTGGCATAGCCAAACATTTCTGAAAGCGGCACCTTGGCGTCAATGACCTTTAGGCTTAAGAGCGGCCGGTCATTCATTTGTTCTATCCTGCCCCTGCGGGAACTTAAATCTCCCGTGGTTTCACCCATGAACTTATCCGGAATTATGACCTCAACTTTCATTATCGGCTCAAGTAAAACCGGCTTGGATCTTTTTACACCCTCCTGCAAAGCCATGGCTCCGGCAATTTTGAAAGCAATTTCTGAAGAATCAACGTCGTGATAAGAACCGCCATAAACGGTAACCTTGAGGTCAACCAACGGAAAACCAGCAACCACGCCTTTATCCAAAACTTCTTTAATACCCTTTTGAATCGCCGGCACAAATTCCGAAGGAATAGCTCCTCCTTTAAGCTCGTCGGCAAATTCAAAACCCGAACTTCTCTCTTTGGGCTCAACTCTTAGCCAAACATGGCCGTATTGACCCCTGCCTCCTGATTGCCTGATATATTTGCCTTCCGCCTCTGACATGGTTGTAACAGTTTCTTTGTAGGCAACTTGAGGTCGGCCAGTATTAACATTAACACCAAACTCCCTCTTTAAACGGTCAACCAATATATCAAGGTGAAGCTCGCCCATTCCGGAAATAATCGTCTCCAAGGTCTCTTCATCGGTTTTTATCCTAAAAGTAGGATCTTCATCGGAAAGTTTCTTTAACGACAGACTCATTTTTTCCTGATCAGCTTTTGTCTTAGGTTCAATACGCAAAGATATAACCGGCTCCGGGAAAACTATTTTTTCCAAAATTATGGGATGAGCTTCTTCGCACATAGTATCTCCGGTCTTGGTGGCTTTTAAACCGACGGTAGCAACAATGTCGCCGGCCAAAGCTTCTTTTATTTCAGCTCTCTCGTTGGCGTGCATGCGCAAAAGACGGCTGATTCTTTCCGTTTGTCCGGTTGAGGAATTTAAAACATAAGAACCACTGCTCAAAGTTCCGGAGTAAACACGGAAGAAAGTAAGCTGGCCGACATAAGGGTCCGTCGCCACCTTAAAAGCCAGAGCTGAAAAAGGCGCTTCGTCTCTTGCTTCACGTTTAATTTCTTGAGCAGTTTTGGGATCAGTGCCTGATACAGGCGGCAAATCAGTTGGTGAAGGCAGATAGTTCACGACAGCATCAAGAATAAACTGAACACCTTTGTTTTTAAGGGCCGAACCGGTAAAGACGAGTATAATTTTATTTTCAATCGTTGCTTTTCTGATAATAGACATGAGCCTTTCCATTGGTATTTCTTTACCCTCTAAATAGTCGGCCATAGCTGATTCATCTTGTTCCACCACTTTTTCAATAAGAACATTGCGCAATTCTTCGGCTCTGTCTTTTATATGCTCCGGAATCGGCTGTTCTGTGATTTGTTCGCCATGAACGCCTTCAAAAATGAAATACTTCATGGCAAGCAGATCCACGACACCCTTAAACTGATCCTCTTCTCCGTCCGGAATCTGCATCCTGACGGCAAAAGGAGACAGACGCTCTACAATTGATTGAAACGATCTCTCAAAAGAACCTCCCAAGCGATCCAATTTATTGATAAAACAAATTCTGGGCACTTTGTAGTCATCGGCATAACGCCAGTTAGTTTCTGATTGAGGCTCAACACCGGCCACACCGTCAAAAACAACCACCGCCCCGTCCAAAACTCTTAAAGATCTTTTGACCTCAACCGTAAAATCAATATGACCGGGCGTATCAACGTTCCTGTCGGCGTCCAATAAGCAGTCGTTGCCGCCGAGGTAATTGTGATTCCCCTTTCTCTCTCCTGCTCCATCCAATCCATAACCGTATCACCTTCATGAACTTCGCCAATTTTGTGGGAAACTCCCGTGTAAAACAAAACACGCTCGGAAACAGTTGTTTTCCCGGCGTCAATGTGGGCGATAATGCCAATATTCCTAGTTTTCTCTATTGGATACTCTCTCAACTTAGCAACAAGCAACAAGAGACAAGAGACAAGTTATTGAAAAGAATTTATAAAGCCGTTTAACAACCTACCTACTTCTGATCTTGTAGCTGTTAGTTTGTGATAACTTTCTTCTTTTATATAATTTAATTCAAAAGATAAATCTAGGTAATATTCCAGTTCTGTCAACGACGATCTGGCAATAACAAAAAAATTTAATTTATCTTTGATAGTTTTTCTACTATATCCCCCTACCAAGTTAGCTGGCACCGAAACAGCACATCTTCTCATCTGGCTAGTTAATCCAAATAATTCACTCTTTAAAAAATCATTTGTCACCTTATAAATATCTTTGGCTAGCTGGTGAGACTTTTGCCAAACAATCAACTTCCTATATCCAACTTGGCCGCTTGTTTCTTGTCTCATGTCTCTATTTTAATCACCAGGCAAAATGGGCGAAAGCCTTATTGGCATCAGCCATTCTGTGCATATCTTCTTTTTTCTTAACTGCGGTGCCCGTATTATTGAACGAGTTAATAATTTCTTCGGCCAATTTCTTATTCATCGGTTTCCCCTTGCCCTTTTGAGCCGAACCAACAATCCACCTTAAAGCCAAAGTCAATCTTCTGTCCGCTCTAACTTCGTAAGGAACTTGGTAGTTGGCGCCGCCGACTCTCTTTGACCTCAACTCTAACTGCGGAGCGGCATTTTCTACTGCCCGCTCTATCACTTCCAGCGCCGGTTTTTTGAGTTTTGATTCGGCTTCGGCCAAAGCACTGTAAACTATCTTTCTGGCCATAAGTTTTTTACCGTCACCCATGACTTGGTTAATCAAACGACCAACAAGATTACTTGAGTATTTTGTATCGGGTTCAAGCCTAATTTTCTTTTTCACTGGACGTCTCATAAGCGCTTCGCTAAATTTCTAATTGTTCTAATTGTTCTAATTGTTCTAATTGTTCTAATTGTTCTAAACAAGTCCCAAGTCCCAATTTTCAAATTTTAGATTAATTAGAATAATTAGGTGAATTAGATTAATTCTATTTTGGTCTCTTTGCCCCATATTTACTTCTTTCTTGTTTTCTTCCTTCAACCCCGGAGGTATCTAAAACACCTCTGACAATATGGTATCGGACACCGGGAAGATCTTTCACTCTGCCTCCTCGGATTACAACCACCGAGTGCTCCTGAAGATTGTGCCCCACGCCTGGGATATAGGCGGTAACCTCCATGCCGTTAGTGAGCCTAACTCTGGCGATTTTCCTTAAGGCAGAGTTTGGTTTTTTTGGGGTGATAGTTTTAACGTTTAAAGCCACGCCTCTTTTAAAAGGCGAATCGTGATAAACCGGGCTATTTAAAATATTATTAAAACTGTACGCCAAAGCCGGCGATTTTGTTTTCGCTTTAACTTTCTTTCTGGGTCTTTTTAAAAGTTGGTTAAATGTGGGCACATTCTTTCGCTTCGCTCAGTCAAACTTAAAAATTAAAAGTCAAAACTCAAAACTATAGAGTTTCACCTTGCGAAACAATTTAAGTATTGAAAAAAGATAACAAAAAGGCTTGCTAAAGTCAAATTGTGTTTTCTAATCAATAGCTTCTGACCACTTCTATCGGTGTTTTCATCTCAAGACCCATGTGCGGTCTTTCTGTATTGTAGTACCGGATGAACTCTGGT
>JACOZX010000011.1 GCA_016181105.1 Candidatus Yanofskyibacteriota bacterium | reverse complement strand
AACATCATGCATCATTTTAATTTGCTCCAGCTGCAGAAATTGGCTGGGAGATAATTGCATCGACTCTCTATAGGCATTGTCTGCCTTAGCGCGGCTATTCTCGGCCGCCATACGCTGGTCTTCCGCCAGTTTTCTTTGCTGTTCGGTAAGCTGGCGCTGTTGCTCAGCCGCCGTATTAATCCGCTGAGTTTTGATCGAATCCGGCGGATTGGCCTTACCAACCGTTATTTGAACAAGCTCAACTGGAAGCTTGGCAGTTTCGATGTTTTTAACCATCGCGTCAGAAACCTCCCTATCAATGTCATCTATGGCAACCGTACTGATTGCTGTTTCATTCATGCCATGTTTGCGTACAGCTTGCCGAACTCTGTTGGCAAATTCCTTTTTGATGTTATTTTCATACCACGCAGGCCCAAAGTTTTTAATCAGCGATACTGAATCCACCACTTTCAGGCGGATTACCGCGTCAAAATCCAGAGGAACACCGTCAGACGACATTAAGTCGTCAAAGTGAACCTCAAATTGTTGGGGTTGCATGTTGACGACGATTGAGTCAGTCGTAACAGCAATCAACTGCCTGCCCGTTTTAACCGGTTCAGGGTCAACTCCTCCATGACCGAAAATAATCGGCTTCTTTACAAGAACTGCTTCATGTCCGGCATCGGGAGTCGCCCAACCACAACCGGAAAAAATGACCGTCAAAACAGCTAAAGTAGCCGCCAAAGCAAACTTTTTCATTCTCATTCTCCTTTGCTATTTTCGGACATTGAGCCCAGGCATAACTGCCTTATTGGTTTTTAATTTACTGCAACCAAAAATAAGCATAACAGAAACCCGTTGGTAAGTCAAGGGGCTTGCTGACTATTTATAATATACCCTATTTGGGATTCTGACATCAATATACTGCAACTGGCTTCTTTTTTCAGGCGAAATTTTCTGGCTTAAAAAAACATCAAGAGAGTTGACTTGGCTTTTTAGGTCATCTCTGGCGCTAAAGTAAATTTCCCAACCTTCGGATGTTTGGGTATCTACCCTGAAATCTTCGTCTGCAGGTACGGTTATTTTTTTAATATCAATTTTAACTTTTTCCAGTTCCGGCCTTATTGATAAAACAAAAGCCAACAACTCTTTGCCTGCAACCGCCTGGCCCAACTTTTCAAACCTGCCTTTCTCATCCTCAATCCTCAAGAGAAGCGGGCCATCGGAATCTGCCGAAGTTTCAAAGGCAACGCCGTTTTTATCAAAGTAAAAACATTTATCCTGATCACCCGCGCCAAAGCACCAGACTCCCAGAGCCGTCTTGCCGTCCAGAGAAACTTTGACGGTATGGGGATACTCTTTTTCCACAGTCACATTTTCGGCTTGAGGGAAATTATTGACAATCAAAGACTGGATCTTACCGCTTTCAACAAAAATTAAATTGCTGAAACCCGAAACAAAAAATCTCTTTTGAGCAAGAAGCTCATCAATCGCCTGTCTGATCTCTTGGTTAGGAATAAAGCTCTGATTGGCAATAGAAACTTCTTTAACGTAAAAAAGTTTTGAGAAAAATAAAAGATAAACAAGCCCGGCTGAAATAGCCAGAAACAAAACCAGCCAAAGAAACAGACACAGAAATATTTTTTTTCTTTTTTTTGCCAGATATTTGGCCTGATATATGTCGCTGACTGTTTTTACCATAGACTTTAAATATAAATTCTGGGCAATAGAGGATTAATTCTAGAAACCACTTCGTAGCTTATCGTGCCGAGTTTTTTTGCAATTTCTTCAGCTGTTACCCGTTCTCCGCCCATTTGGCCGATCAAAACCATTTCATCCCCAACCTTGGCGCCGTTAACAGCGCTGACATCAACTACCGATAAATTCATGGAAATCCTGCCGAGAATTTTACAGCGTCTACCGGAGACCAAGACTTCACCAATGGAAGAAAGGGCTCTGAAATAGCCGTCGTAATAGCCGATGGGCAATAAAGCTATCAACGAATCTTTTTTAACTTTTTCGGTGATACCATAGCCGACAGGAGTGCCTTTGGGAATTTTCTTAATTTGTACAATCCTGGTTTTCCAATTTAAAGCCGGTTTTAAATTAAAACTGGAAAAACGGTTTTTAAATTCCTGCGACGGCCACAAGCCGTAAAAAGCAACCCCAACTCTGACCATATCAAACATGGCTTCGGGCAAAGCAAAAAGTCCGGTGGTGGCGGCGGCATGAATAATCTTCGGAGTTATGTCAAATCTTTTTATTATTTCTAAAGCTTCGCGGAAGTTAGCTAGTTGCTGTCTAGGATAGCTGGGGTCGGAAAGATTGTCAGCATTGGCAAAATGAGTAAACACACCTTCAATCTTAATTTCCGGGAAATTTTTTAGGTTACTTAAAAAAATGGGCAAATCAGAAACCAAAACACCCTGACGAGACATGCCGGTATCTATTTTGAGATGAAAGTCTATGCCTTTCTTAAATTTTGACGGCTGATTAAAAATTTCTTCGCCATAAAGCGTCAGTTTTATTTTGTATCTTGCCGCTAAAGAAAAAAGGGCCACCGGCGTGTAGCCTAAAACCAAAACAGGGGAGTTTATTTTTGCCTTGCGAAGCAAAACAGCTTCATCAACGTTATCTACTCCCAGCCAGTCAACGCCATATTTTAAAAATAGCTTGGCAGTTTCCACCAAGCCGTGTCCATAAGCGTTAGATTTCACCACCCCCATCAAGAGCTTATCGCCGGTTAAACTTTTGATAGTTTTGATATTGTGCTCAAGATTTCTTTTTGAAACCTCCACCCAAGTTTTTAGATTTTGCACTTGCATATCATAGAAATTAGGAAATTAGCAAAGTCATAAAAGCGTAGCAGACACAGCCTCTGAAGTCGCTGAGGAGGCAAATTGCATGGTTGAAATGAAGTATAATTTTTCCTAACTTCATTTCAAATTTGCCGACGTCGCGAGCGAACGGAGTCGCTGGCGGAGTGAGCGTACTGAAGAGGCTGTATCTGCGAAGCTTGTCTAGTTCTTAGTCCTCTTAATTTCTTTAATCCCAAACATATACTTCTGCAAGACTTTTGGAATTTTAACCGTCCCTTTCTTTGTTTGATAATTTTCTACAATATTGGCCAAAATTCTGGGAGTAGCAATAGTGGTGTTGTTGAGCGAATGCGTAAACTGTATTTTGTTGTGTTTGTCTTTGTATCTTATGCCCAGCCTTCTGGTCTGAAAGTCATGAAAGTAGGAAGCGGAATGTGTTTCCCTGTATCTTTCCTGCGACGGTAGCCAAGTCTCTATATCATATTTTTTAACCTGACCCAAACCTAAGTCGCCGGCGCAGTTTACCACAACCCGGTATGGCAATTTTAAAGCCTGCATCAGCTCTTCAGAGTTTTTTGTAATTTCTTCATGCCACTTCACCGACTCTTCATGGTCGTTTTTGCAGACAACCACCTGCTCTAGTTTATAAAATTCGTGAACTCGGAAAATTCCTTTGGTATCTTTTCCATAAGAGCCGGCCTCGGAACGAAAACAAGGCGAGAAAGCAATAAATTTTTTAGGCAAATCCTTTTCCGACAAAACCTCATTGGCGTGATAACCCATAACCGAAACTTCAGAGGTGCCAATCAAAAAGTCGTCCTCACCAATTTTATAAACCTCGTCTTTACCCTGCGGCAGCCAGCCGGTGCCGACAAAATTAAAACCTTTAGCGATAGCCGGCGCAATCATAGGTGTAAAACCTTTTTTGACAAGTTTTTCTAAAGCTAGACTCCATAAAGCTTGGGAAAGCAAGACAGCCTCGTTTTTTAGAAAATAACCTCGAAAACCGGAGACCTTAGCCCCTCTTTCTGTGTCAATCAAATTTAAATCCGCCATAAGTTCTACATAGTCTTTTGCCTTAAAGCCAAATTTAGGAATCTTGCCCCAATTTCTGATTTCTTTGTTGTCAGCATCGCTCTTGCCCTCCGGAACTGAAACATCTGGAACTTGGGGAACTTGCAGCATAATTTCCTCAAATTCTTTTTCAATATGACCGATCCCCTCCTCAAGAATTTTAATTTCCTCTTTCAGTTTTTTAAGCTTCTCAATTTCTACCGGCGATTTAGGTCCGCCAGCCGAGCCTTTATTTTGTTCTGCTCTTTTTTGTTCCAGTTCCCGCAAAACATGCCGGCGCCTCTCATCCACGGCTAAAAGCTGGTCAATGTCAACCTTGACTCCTTTCTTTTGAGCCGCTTCTTTAACTAATTCCGAATTTTGACGAATAAATTTTATATCGAGCATGTTTCGTCGAAGGTTCCAATTGATATCAGTAAAATTGCGGTAAAGAAGTCCCTTTGGAGCAATTTTACGGTCAACGGCTATCGGCCGTCCTAAGCTTGTCGAAGGACGATGCCGATTAATAGCCGCTGAGATATCAATTGGAATCGATGTTATCTCGGTTTCATTATTGGAAAAAATACCGTCTCCCGTACAGACTTATCAAGCAAAAAAGCGAATAGTCTCTCGGAATAAGCAAAACCGGCCGTTGGCGGCATACCATATTCCAAAGCTTCAACAAAATCTTCATCCATTCTTTGGGCTTCTTTGTCGCCGGCCTCGCCCAATTTTGTCTGTTCCTCAAATCGCTGTCGCTGGTCCAGAGGATCGTTTAGTTCAGAAAAGCCCTTGCCTAATTCCGAGCCGCAGGCAACAACTTGAAAACGCTCCACCCTTTCAGGGTCTTCTGGCCAGCGCTTAGCCAAAGGCTCTATATCAGCCGGCGGTAAAATCAAAAATCCCGGCTCAATAAGATGGGGACGCGCTTTTTTCTTAAAAATCACATCAATCAACCTGCCCCTGCCCAGATGTTTTTCCACATCAATATTCTGTTCTTGAGCATATTTTTTTAATTCTTTTTCAGTCGCATGCTCTAAGTTCAACCCGGTATATTTCAGAAAAACATCGTAATAATCTATGTGTTGCCAGGGAGCAGACCAGTCAACCGTCTTGTCCTGCCAACCGTGAATATAACCTCCGATAGTTTCTTTGACCACATATTTTATCAGATTCTCCACGATTACCATCAGCTGTTTGTAATCGGTATATGCCCAGTACATCTCCATCTGGGTATAATCCTGAAGATGTTCACGGTCTATACCTTCATTTCTAAAAATTCTGCCGATTTCAAAAACTTTCTCAAAGCCGCCGACATTCAAACGTTTGAGGTTAAGCTCGGGCGCAATACGCAAATACAAATCAATGTCTAAAGCATTCATATGAGTTTTAAAAGGCTCGGCGTCAGCGCCTCCGGGAATTTTTTCCAAAATTGGGGTCTCAACTTCCAGCCCGCCTTCTTTAAGCAGAAATTCTCGGGTAGCCTGCCAAAAGCGAGACTTCTTAACAAACAACTCCCGTTCGTCTGGACTCATAATTAGATCCACATAACGCAACCTCAATTTTTCTTCTGTATCTTCCAGACCATGCCATTTTTCCGGCAAAGGCAGAAGAGATTTTGTAAGTATTCTATGCTTTTCAACTTCCAAAGTTTTCTCTTCTTTTTTTGTTTTAAATAAAAAACCGGAGACCTCAATAAAATCTCCGATATCAACAGTTTTGGAAAAAAGCTCATAGTCATAGTCGCCAATGACATCTTTTTTAAAATAAGCTTGGATCTGCCCGCTGGCATCCTGCAAATCTAAAAAAACTGAAGCGCCATGCTCCCGCTTGGCCATAACACGACCAACCAAAACTATCCTTTCTTTCTCTTCAGAAAGTTTTTCAAAATTTTCCAGAGCCCGCTTAATTTCATGAGTGCGCCAAGACTTGGCCGGATAAGGGTCAACACCGGCTTTTTTAAGCAGTTCCAACTTGTCTAATTTTGCTTTGCGTATCTCTTCAAGAGACATAAGTAAAATAATAACAAAAACAAAGTAAAAAAACAAAAAGCCTTAGCAGTTGCTAAGGCCAAAGTCATCCTGTCAGGGTCATCCTGACAGGATGACCCAAGAGGAGAAGAGCGCCGAAAAACAAAACCCTCAAAGAGGGTATAGTGTTTCATTCGCATTTTAACGTACTGTTGTGTATTACTTCACTTCAATTGGATTAAATTCATGTCCCAACATCTTCTTAAATTTACGCAAAGATCTGGTAAAAGTTATTGCGACTGAGTCATCTGCTGCTACGGATACGGCCAATACAGCCCAGCCAAAAATCGGTATAGAAAGGCCTAACATTATTAGATAGAAAGAAGTCTTCCTTGCTCGCTTGCGAACCAAGAGAAATAAAGCTTCAATCTCTTTATCTGGCAATTCCAGAATTTGTTTTGCGTTTAATCCAAAGTAACGCCCTGTTAGAGTTTTAAAACCTTGAACAATTTCACTTTTTAGATATGCCAATTTTTCTTTCTGTACCGCTGTTAAGTTATTCTTTTGCATGCCTTCAATTTTATTAAGCAATAGCTCTTTTGGGGTAGGTTTTACAAGAGCCAGTGTTTCCATAATAAACTCCTCTTTTTAATGAACCGTCCTAAACATTAAAAACAAGATAGCAGGTTGTTGACAAGTAGTCAAGTAAGTGCTAGCATGCTTATTAACGGACCGAGTTGGTTCGAGTTAGAGGCGCTTAAGCTGGATTCGGGAAATGTTTTATTTGCCACTTACCAGCGCTACCTGCAAGAAGGCTGGCCGGAAGACAAAGCCAGAAAAATGGCTTTGGAACTGGCGGAAGTCCAACTTGAGAAAAAGATTGAAGAGTCAAAAATCAGAACAGAGGAGAAAGTCTAATGAGCAATCTGGCAAAATACAGAGATAGCTCTCTTGAGGTCCAGACGGCTGGACTTGGCATGAGCGAAGCTTTTAAGCAAAATCTCGAAAACTTAAAGCGCAGCAAAACAAAAATTCAGGAAACACAAAGTCTGATTAGGGACGTTATCGACCCGTCCAAAAAAGCACAGGCAAAATACAAACTCGCCAGACTTATTAAAATGATTCTGCCCCAAAGCCTACAGTTTGTAATGCCTGAAGGTTGGACACAGCTTTTAACAGAAAAACTTGACCCGCTCCAAAAGTTAGATTCTCTTTTTCGCCTAAATATAAATACCACCCAAGGTTCTGCGACAGAAATGATTGCGGATATAAAAACGGAAAAAGCAAAGCTGGAAAAACTAAGAACAGACATTGAAGCGGCAGAAAGAGAAGGGTGGGACGCCCAAAAACTCCAGGAATATGTCGCTGCAAGAAATAATATCGCCATTCAAAGAGAGATTTCGGAAGTTTTTAAAGAGGAACTTGACCTTCTAACTCCGGAGGACCGAGAAGTTCACAGACAAGAAATTATTTCTTCGCTTAAAGCGGATGTCATAAATTCAGAAGCGCTGAAACGACTTTATCACGAAGGAGTTTCCGCCTGCGTTAAGGCTGTAAACTACGCTAATTTGGCGTATCATTCATTCTCGAATATTGTCAAACCAGCAATAGTTTTCCGTGACGTTGCTGAAAACTTGGCAAGTTTAAATGCTTCGGCAGTTGTAGCCAGAGATGCCGTCTTGTTAACCATAGAAAGTTCTTCTGAAGTTTTTGAAGAAGTGCTAAATAGTTTTAATGAAGCCGAAAAAAACAGAATAACTTCAGTAGAGACCCTAAACAGAATAGAACAAGCCAGGTTGAGAATCGCTGGCAAGCTAGAAAGTCTGCGGATAACGGTGCGAAACAAAAATCAGGAAATGATTCTTGAAGGCGAATTTGAAGAAATTAACCCTTTGCAGTTAACTGCCAATTCGGCAGAAAAATCCCCCAACTAGTACGGGGGTTTTTATTTTTCAACAGTACAAGGTTCCACCTTGTACTGTTGCCTTGTACTGTTGCTAATCTAGATTGACATTTTGTCAAGGTTTTGTTAGGGTATTTGTCAAGTTAGAACATTAAAAACAAAGGTTAAAAAGTGGAGGTTTTTATGGCTCACGGACTTGACGAAAATTTCGTAGAAACAGAGGATCCTCCGGTATCTATCGAACCAACTAAATTAAATCTGGTCAGACCAACTGAATATGAAGAATTATGTAAAAAACTTGAAAACGAAAGTTTAGTGTTTTGTAAAAACACAACACTAGTAAAACTAGCAAAAAAACTGGACTTTAAAGTCTATCGTAATGCGGCATTTGATATAATACTTGCTTATATTCATATGCAAAATTGGTCTATTCCTCACCGCCCTATTAGCTTGGACGAATTCAACATACTGACAAGAAATCGAGAAAAAATTTTTGGTCATGACTTAAAGAAAAAAGATAACGTTATCTCTGTGTTAATGGCGCACGTAAACCATGTTGCGATAAAAGCCTGGGACCCTTTCCAACACTCATTTGGTATTAGTAAATTTGTTATGATTTTTGACACTGAAGCTAAAAGAGAGCTACACAATTTAAATTTAGTAGGACGTTGTATTCCACCAAATTTTCTTTATCTTTTCAGACAAGTGCTTTGCCAAAACAAGGAGGATGGCCAATGATCTCAAAACCAGACGTTGAACTTAATCTGGTCAAACCGACGGAATATGAAAAACTAATGGCCCGGTTAAAACTCGAACATGAAAAGTTTGGACCGGTGTATCAAGCAGTAAAGAAAGCTGTCAAAGATATCATTTTTGCCTACGGATATATTCAATGGGAGTTTGATATTCCCGGTCGCCCTATGGCGTTGGAAGAATTTATAGTTATAAACAAAAATAAATATCCTGTGTTATATGCAGAAACATTTAAGAACTTATTTGGGGGTTATTGGATTGAGTGGCTTGTTGTTAGAAGCTGGAATTGGCAAGATCGAACAATTGACATAGCAATCTTCACTCAAAACAGAAAGGAGGAAAAAGATGGCAATTAAAATTAACTGGACAAACCGTAACGCTCCGCTTTGGACGGTAAAAGAAAATGAAATTTCGGGTACGAGGTTGGGAGTTTCGCTTGCTGTTGAGTCTCTAAATCTTGCGACTGAAGATTATCAGACGGATACTGTTGACCCGTTTGAAGCCGTTCTCTGTATTAAAGGAATTGCTGCAATGATTGCCGAATTTGAAAAAGATTCTTTTTCTTTGGCGCTTAGAGCTTACGCTATGGCTTTGCAAGCTCAAGCGGCCATACTTCCTGTTCTCAACGCAAATCCCAATTTGGTCTCAAAAGTTTACTTTGATAAAGCCTTCAATTTGCCTTCATACAGTCCGATGCTTGCTGACTTAGTCTCTTACTGCAGTAAATTTGAACCGGAACCAATGCTTAAAGCCGTTCTTGATTCATTCTCGGGCTGGGCAGTCCTGGCAGTCCAAAAGTTTGAAGACTGCCGCTGTAATGGCGACCCCATTACTCTGGAACTAAAAATAAGGGCTCACCATAGCCATGAAATCAAAGACGGCAAGTTTATCATTGAACAGCTGTTGGGAATTGAGTCCGAAAATAAGGAACATCTGCAAAAACATTACGGCGGCTTCAGCCAAAAAAGCAACGCTGACGAAAATATTGTAGTCGTGGCTGTGTCGCGAGCCTCAATCAAGCTTGACGGCGAGTATGGACACGACTGGCATGAGTTAAAAATTGAAGAGGAAAAACACTCGGACCAGATAGATATAAACGCCTGGCGGCATGTCTTGGAAAATTTATCTATCCAAGGTTTACCCTTGGATAATGCGGAAAAGGAGGTGTCGGAATGAGTCAAATGAATCAACAAGAACAAATTGAATTAGCCTTAGTCAAAAGCACTCCGTTTGAAAAACTAGCAGCCAAGATTAATGCCGACAATGAAATCCGGGATCGTCACATTAAAATGCTGGAAGATATAATGATTGCCTATTCTTACATTATGTGCGTGTTAGAATCCAGCTCTCGCCTCATCACAGCGGACGATGTAAGAGTCATAAATGGATTTATTGTTGACGTCATTGACCAAAAAAATAAAAAGACCAGAAGTCAAAAAGAAAAAGATGAGTTTTGGATTGAAGACTATTATGCAGAACAATACATTTGGACAAAATGTAGTTATTATAGAGATTCCGGTGGTGAGCACAGAAGGGTACATTATGACGTATTGCTCGGAAAATCTTCCTATTGGCAAAATTTTAGAGAGCAAAATCCGGAGTCAAAAAAACTATTGACACTCTATCGCCTACAAGAAGAGTTATGGGATGGCGGAGCACCGCAAAGTTTTCGCTATGACAAATTACCGGACTTTGTAAAAAACTATCCTTGGGTTTTTCCGCCCAATGTAGCAGAAATTCACAAAGAGTTGATTGGACTAGAGAACCTCTAAAATTTTGTACTTAACGATTCCCTTGGGGGTCTGAACTTCTACTTCAGTCCCCTTTTTTTGTCCCAAAAAAGCCTTACCCAAAGGCGATTCGTTTGAAATAAAACCTTGAGTCGGATTGGACTCCGAAGCGCCGACAATAGTAAAAGTATGCTCGCCTCCAAAAGATTTGGCTTTAACCGTGGACCCGACAGTCGCAAAACCGCCGCCTGTTTTTCCGGAAATTAAATTAGCATGCTTCATAATGCTTTCCAGCTCCTCAATACGTCCCTCATTAAAGGCCTGCATTTCTTTGGCCTCGGTAAACTCCGCGTTTTCAGCCAGATCGCCCAAGTCTTTAGCTTCAAGGATTTTGGCGGCAATTTCTTTGCGCAAAACATACTTGCGTTCTTCAAGTTCTTTCTTCATTTTTTCCAGCCCCTCCGGGCTGAAATATTGTCCTTTGTTTATCATAAATACTGTTTAAAAATAGGCTCTAATTTTTAATATAAAATGTAGAAAAGAATTTTAACTTAATTTAAAGGTAAAATCAAGTCCCCAAAATACTTTTCAAAAAACTGCTTTGCGGCCAAAACAGCCAGGCCCTGCTTTTGTCCTATATTTTCAATGACTACGGAAATAGCTATTTCCGGATCTTCAAAAGGCGCGTAAGCAACAAAGACTGAATTCAAGCCGGAACCTTTTGCGCCGACTTCAGCCGTACCGGTCTTGGCAGCAACTTTAACCGGTAAAGAATTCAGCATTTGGGCGGTACCGGAAACAACCACCTCCCTCATAGCCTCTCTGACTATATCCATGGTCTTGGAGTCAAAAGGCAATCTGGCGAGTTCTTCGCTTTCAAAAACTTGAATAGGTTTTTGGCCACCATCAGTAATTTTTTTAACTAAAAACGGCTTATAAAAAGTGCCGCCGTTGGCTATGGCTGAAACGTAAGAGCTTAACCACAATGGAGTAACCAAAAGGTCTCCTTGTAAAACCGGCCGCCTCGCCGGAAATGTCTATACCCAAAACCTTGTCTATTAAAAAAGTTCTGAAATATTTCTCCAACTTTTCAAAGCCAAGCCCTTTTATGACGCTATAGCCTCCGCCAACCGAATAGAAATAAATGTCGGAAGACTGGGCAATGGCTTTTTTTAATTTCAAAGTGCCCTGCACTTTCCAGTCTCTAAATTTGTAAATAACATTGGGGTCATAAATGCTTTTAACTGTAATATAGCCGTTAAGATCCACAATCGTAGTTTCCGGAGTAATCACGCCTTCGGTCAGTCCGGCCAGAGCCATAAGAGGTTTAATTGTAGAACCCGGATTGTATTTTCCGCTTACCGCCCGATTAAAAATCGGCCTATTCTTGTTTTCAAAATATTTTTTAAACAACTCCTCGCTTAGTTCAGTGGAAAATTGATTGTTGTCAAAAGAAGGAAAACTGACCATGCCCAACACTTCGCCCGTCTTAACATTTTGGGCAACAGCCGAACCGGATTTGAGTCCAGCCGAGCGCAAAACGTTCTCCACGGACCGGTAAAGCGCTTTCTGGACATCGGAGTCAATATTTAAAATCAAAGTCTTGCCGGGACCAGCCGGCTTAACAATATAGCGGTCATTTGCCCGGTCAAAAAATATTCGCCCATGGTCGCCTCTCAAAAAATCTTCATAACTTTCCTCTAAGCCGGAACGGCCCTTGCGGTCATTAATGATATAGTATTTATCTGCCAAGTCATCCGGACTTACCTTTCCCGTATAACCCATAATGCTGGAGAATTGCGCTCCGTCAGAGTAAGATCTCCGGGCTCCACCGACAACGTAGATGCCTTTTTGATATTTGTTTTGTATCTGTATGACCTTCTCTTTGGCAATGTCTTTTTTTACAAAAAACACGGCCTGCCGCTCTTTCTCCCGCAGAACAGCAAAAATGCTTTTGGGTTGGTCATCTAAAATGCCGGCCAAATCTTGTGACCAAGACCTCAATTCTTCTTCTTCCTTGGGAAGATCGGCTGATATGGCAATTAGGTCAAAAACCGGAGTATTGCCTGCTAGAATTTTGCCTTTGCTATCCAGTATAACTCCTCGCATGGAAGGTATGTTGTAAACTGTGGAGCGGTTGCTTAAGGCTATATTTCTGAAATCTTTAAACTGTGGAGCGGTTGCTTAAGGCTATATTTCTGAAATCTTTTCCTTCCAAAACACCAAGCCGGAAACTGAAAAATATGTATAACAGCAACACTAAACCAGCCAGAGAGTAAAAAACTTGAATGACGGATTGCGAGACGGGCAGCTCAATTTTTGAACGGCTGCTCAAAGAATCAATCAAAGTTTCTTCCGGTGAAACCGCATCCTCCTCAAAATTTGAAATTTGGTACCTTTTTTTCCGCCACATAATGTTTAAACAAAAAGGCAAGAATTATAAAAAAAGAAAAAACTTGAATAAGATTTGATAAAGTAAAATTTGTTTTTACCACATCTTTAAAAGAAAAACCGGCTTGACTACGCAAATAAAGAAAACTTTCCAGACCAGCCAGAAGGAAAAGATACAACGAGTAAAAAAGCAAAATCCAAACAAAGTTAACAAAAAAACTTTTATCGGAGAGCAGAACAAACTTTTTAATCCAAAAAATTATCAGTAACGAAAATAGAAGCGCCAGAGAAACCGAACCAAAAGTACTGCCAGAAAAAATATCAAAAACCAAAGAAAACGCTAAAATTAAAAAAAACTTTTCCGAAAAATTTTTATCTACTAAGCTGGCGGTTAAGACTAAGCAGACAAAAAGATCCAAAGTAAGCCAAATTTTACCGGCAGGTAAAAATACAACTTTTACCAAAAAAATTATTAAAACCAAAATCAAAAAGTTTTTGTTGCTCATTTACTTTATGATAAAAACGCTTTCCGGCAAAATACCGTGAAATTCCGGTTCAACACGGACAGTTTTGAATAAATCGCTATC
>JACOZX010000010.1 GCA_016181105.1 Candidatus Yanofskyibacteriota bacterium | reverse complement strand
CGTCTTTGCTTTCACGGTTTTTATCTCCTCTTTTTTCTCCTCAAGGTACTGTTCTCTACGGCACTATTACCGTAGAGATTAAAGTATAACAGAAAGGTCGAGCTTGTCAAGGTTCACGTTTGTTGAAACTGCGACTTTCAATATTTTACCGAGAGTCATTGATTGTTGCGTAAATTTTACTGATAAGTTTGTCCAAGTCGTGATTTTCTAAAACATAGTCCCTAAATTCTCTTCTATAGCCCGCGCCGCACAAATTTTTTATCTTGTCAGCAAGTTCTTCAGGATCGTCTTCTTTAAAAACTGATTCGTCTTTCAAAAACTTTCGGGAAGAATCATTGGAACTCAATACATCGCACCCGCAGGCCATTGCTTCAAGAATGGTCTTATCCAAACTTCCAGTTTTGCTTAAATGCACAAAAATATCGTGAGACTGGTAGTGTTTTGGCAACTCTTTGTGATTTATTTTTCCAACAAAATTAAAATTTTCCTCCAACTTCAAACTTTTAATTCTAAACTTTAAACTTGCCAGGTAGCGAACGTCGCTATCTAGCGCCGTTTCCCCAACCATAGTTACGGAAAAGTTTATCCCGCCGTCTTTCAATATTTTAGCCGCATCAACAAGAGTTTCGTAATTTTTTACCGGCGCAATCCGACCCACGCTCAAAATCTTAATCTCCCCGAGGTCGAATCTCGAGACCCCTTCCTTGAGGTTCGACCTCGAAGGGTCCGGTTTAAACAATTCTGTGTCTATCCCGTGCCCCGTAACTATCACCTTTTTTGACGGCAAACGAAAACTCTCTTTTGAAGCGGTAAAAATAGTATCGGCAAATTTTTCCGCTAACTTTAACTTAGCTGTCACCCCGCCGCTGGTATACCAGAAAAATATTTTCTTGCCTGCTAAACGCCACCACCAACCGCCCAAAACAACCCATATCGGGTTCATGTGGACAAAAACTGCGTCATAACTATTTCTCAAGTTGAAAATTGAAAATTGAAAATTTAAAAATTGTCTTAGTTTTCCGGCACCCTTGTCTTTGCCCAAACTTACAACCCTTACGTTATCGGGTAACGTAAAAAGTCCTTTTTCCAAGCACAGAACCGTCACCTCATCAAATTTTTGAGCAAAGCGTTTCAGCCATTCAGTAAAAAACCCAAGCAATTGGTCGTTTTCATGAACTTTTTGTGTAATAATAAGCAGTTTCATATTATTTTCTTCAACTCTTCAGCGTAATTTCTAATCATTTTTTTTCTTTCAAACTGCATGGCAACCGCCTGGCCGGCTTGGCCAAATTTTTTCTGAAGTTCCGGTTGACCCAACAGATAAGTAATTTTTTCGGCAATCGCTTTCGGTTCCCAGTCTGTAAATAACCCGCTTTCGCCGTCTTTGATCAAGTCATGCATAATTCCCACCCTTGTTGTAATAACAGGCAAACCGCAAGCCATAGCTTCCAGAGCCACCCTGGGACCGCCTTCATTGAACGACGGATTTACAAAAACTTTGGCGCTGTTGTAAGCTTTGGCAACGTCATAAGAAGTCTCCAGCCATCCGGAAAATTCTATATTATTTTCCAACCCTTGATTCTTTATTCTTGACTCCAGATTCATTTTCTCCGGACCGCTGCCGACAATTAAAAGTTTGATGTCGGGCATTTGTTTTTTGGCCATAAGAACCGCTGAAACCAAGTTAAAAATTCCCTTGTTTTTTTCCAAGCGGGAAGCAAAAACCAGATCGTATTTTTTCGCTACCTCCGGATAGGCCTTGAAAACGTCCAAATCTATGTACATTGAGGGGATGTATTTTATTTTTTCTCTGGCCACTCCGGCTTTAACCAAAAAATCGGGAGTCTCTTTCCGGTTTACAACTCTGACAGCAATCGCTTTTTTTGAATCAAACTTAACAAAAAACTTCATCAGCCGGCAGTAAACTTTTTCTTTCAAGTTAGCGGCTTTGGGATAGCCGGGAATATGGTGAATCTCAAGAACATAAGGAACTTTAATCATATTCCACAAAATTCTGGAGCCAATGCCGTTATAAAACGGCGGGAACTCGTGCACGGTCATTAGGTTAAATTTCTGATCTCTGTAAATCTGCTTGCCTTTTTTAAAAATCCATCGCGGCTGAAAAATTAACGGCCACGGCGAAGGATGCAAGTAAACATTTCCAAACAAACTTTCTACTTTTAACTCTCTGCTTTTAACTTGTGGGCATATTATATCTACTCGTTCCCAGTACCGATGGAATTCCTCCAAAGTATTATAAAACGCCCCGCGCTTTCCCGCGGCCAAACTCCTATCCCCAGTTATCATTAACAATTTTGGCATAGATTAAATCTGTATTCTTAATTCATTAAGTTTTGTGAATGTTGCTTTTGGAGGCTCTGTGAGTTGTGGATTGCTAGCCATCGGATCTTACAGCCCATTCGGACCGATAGGGACGGATAAGCTGTAACGTGGTCTGGACAGCTTTCTTAAGCTGGACAGAATCCACATCTCACAAAGAGCGAGTCCCGCCGCTGGAGCGGGACGAGCGTCCGGAAAAAGCAATATTCATAAAACTTAACTTGTTAATAATTTAACGGTTTTCTCCAGCATCTTTTCAACACTGAAATATTTCGCCGTTTCTCTGCCGTTTTCAATAAATCTTTTCTGCAATTCCGGCATCTGCCAAACAGTTTTAATCGCCTCCATTAAATTAAACTCGTCATTGTATTTTACCAGAAAGCCGTTCTCCCCCTGATGAATAATCTCTTTGTTGCCTCCGGCAGGCGTAGTGATTACCGGCACACCAGAAAGCATAACCTCTAAAATCTCATGCGAAAATCCCTCATAAGAGGTATTCAAAACAAAAACATCAGAAGCAGATAAAAGTTCAGCTATTTCGTCTGGGTTCTTTCTGCCGATAATATATACTTTTTTATCTAAACCCAAATTATTGACCATTGTTTCAAGTATTTTTCTTTCCGGACCATCACCGGCTATAACCAAACGGAAAAACGGATTTATCTTCAAAAGCTGTGGCATAATTTTAACTAACATGCGAAACCCTTTCCATGGCACAAGTCGACCATAAGAAAAAATGATATTCCCAGAAACACCAATTTTTTTCCTCGCATCCTCTTTACTTAACAATGCCGGTCTAAAATCGGAACCATTGTAAATCACTCTAACTTTGTCTTTAGACACACCCCAACCTTGCACCAGTTTGGATATGTATTCAGAGGGCACAACAATCCTATCCGCCCGACGACAGACAAAAGATTGCGCCTTGAACAAAAAACTTGTCCAGCCCTTCTTTTTAGATTTTTGAAAGTCGTCTATTGATAAGTTGGTCTTTTCTTTCAAAACCGCCGTCTGCCAAGCGTAGTCACCGACAATTCTTATAAAAAACTTTTTCTTGAAAAATCTGGCCGCCATCAGACCTGTAATTCCGCCGTTTATAGTGCTCAAAGAAAAAACAACATCATTCCTGCCCGCCAACGACATCACCTTAAAAAAATAAGATAAGTGCCTGAAAAGCCAAAAGTTTTTCCTCCAAACACGAACAACTTTAAATTTTAAACCCTTGTCTTCGGCATATTTTCTCACCGACGAATAAGTAACCGCGGAAATTTCAAAATTTTCCGAGAGCTTTTGTCCGACAGTTTTGGCGTAAGAAGCCGGCCCGCCGATATCGGGAGGAAAAATACCGGTAATAATCAGGATTTTTTTCATTTCCTTGTAAACAAATTAAATCTCACTATATGCCAAAGCGCCGCCAAGCCGTCTTTCCAATTTATTTTTTTGCCTTCTGCGTAGGTGCGCCCTTGATAAGAAATGGGTACTTCTGTGAATTTTAAATTGTTTTTGCCGACCCAAGAAGTCAGTTCGGGGTCAATGCCAAACCTTTTGGAAACAAGATTGGGATGAATGTCTCCAATCGCCTTGCCGGAAAAAACTTTGTAGCAAGTATACATATCAGAAGTGGACACGCCGCTAAAAATGCCGGATAGCCAGTTCAATACTTTACTGAATAAAAGACCGTGCCTGTAAACAACTTTATTTTCCTTCGTCTTCTCTGACTTGAGAAACCTAGAACCATAGACGACATCCGTTGTCCCGTTTAAAATTGGTTTTATTAAGTCGGGGTATTCCTGCGGGTTATATTCCAAATCCGCATCTTGAATGAGAACAATGTCGCCGGTTGCTTCCTGAAAGCCCCTTTTTACGGCCGCTCCCTTGCCTTGATTTTTATCCAGAAATATAACCTTGTGCTTGCTTTTATAGTTTAAAAGAATGTCTCTGCTTTTGTCAGATGAAAAGTCGTCAACAAAAATAAGCTCTTTTTCAAGAGGCAGTTCAACTTTTTCCACGGCAGAAACTAAAACAGGTAAAGTTTTCTCCTCATTGTAAACTGGAATAATAATAGATAACTTGGTCATAAGATTAGTTGCCAGTGAAGAGTATGCCTCTTTTGCAGTTCGACGGCGACAGTCCGGCGCAAAAAAGAGGCATACTTTCACTGGCTTACAGTTCCGATGTTATTATAAATTCTAGCATATTCTAAAGCGATTTTGTTCCAGTCATATTTCTCTCTGACTAAATCTTGGCTGTTTTTGATAACCCTTTTTCTAAGTTCATTATCCGCAATCAGTGTTTTTATTTTTTCCGCGACATCCTCCGGCTTAGAACCGTCGCAAATCAGTCCCGTTTGGTTATGAACTAGGAAGTCGGTAATACCGCCTACAGCCGTGCCCACAATCGGCAAACCGGCCGCCATGGCTTCCAAAAAAGAGATGCCCAGCCCTTCTGACCGAGACGGCCTGACAAAAACATGGGAAATTTTTAAGTACTTTGGCAACTCATCTTGACTTACATGTTTAACAAAAACAACCTTATCAGCAACCCCAAGCTCTCCAGCCAAGCCAATGAGTTCCTGTCTTTGACCACCGTCTCCTATAAGCAAAAGTTTGTATCTGATTTCTTTGTCGTTTGAGACCAAAGTTGCAAAAGTTTTAATCAAAATGTCCAAGCCGTTTTTTGGCACCAGCCGGCTGGTGCTGACAATGACTTTTTCGTCCGGAAGAATGCCAAGCCGGTCGGCCAGCTCTGAAAGTTCACCATAACTGAACTCTCCGGAAAACTTAACCGAATCAACGCCGTTTGGAATTACTTCCACCGGAAGGTTTTTTCTTAGCTCCAAAACATAATTTTTTAGATAACTGCTGATTGCCGTAGCCGAATCAATTTTTCCGATAATCAGACGGCGAAAAAACTTCTTTAAAAAATTTTGCCGTTTCAGATCTTGCCCCTCCTGCAGTGTTAATAAAACCGGCAGTTTGGGGTATAGCCATTTCAAAAGCCAAGCGGCGCCGGCGGCTTGAGAAGCTTGAAAAACGTGAATCAAATCATATGGTCCTCTTTTTTTTATAAGTTCCCGCGCTTTAAGAAACATTGCAATGGGCAGAAAATTTTTAGGCAGCAAAAAATTGTACAAACTTAAACCACTGCCGGCCCTAAACACATTAACATTGCCTATTTTTTCTTCTCTTGGGCTTGTGGCCGGATTAAGAGCGGCAATTAAGTCAAATTGGAAACCGGGCAATCTTGAAGTCGCCTCCTTGATGGCAACTTCCGAACCGCCGATCATAGGCAGGTAGGAGGTGCTTAAAACGAGTATTTTCTTGGTTTTTCCAAGCATATATGGTAAAATTATGTCACAAATGGAAGGTATAATCAACCACTTGGAAACATTGGAAAAAAGCCCAAAAAAACGGGTTTTATTTATAATTACTCAATCTGAAATGGGCGGGGCCCAACGATTTTTACTTAATCTAACTTCCCGGCTCAATCCGGATAAATATGAGATCCTGATAGCCGTCGGTTCCGATGGCAATGGGGAATTCCTGAAATCCTTAAGCATAGAGAAAATTAACCACGTCGCCTTGCCCAATCTGAAGAGAGACATTTCGCCTTGGCATGACTTTAGAGCAATCCTTGAAATTAAAAAGCTCATCAAAAAGTTTCAGCCGGATACTTTATTCTTAAACAGCTCCAAGGCGGGCTTTCTCGGTTCTCTCGCCGCCACCTTCTCTCCGCAACCAAAAACTAACAACCAAAAACTAACAACCATTTACCGCATCGGCGGCTGGAGTTTTAACGACCCATGGCCCAAATGGAAAAAAGTTTTGTGGGTTTTTTTAGAAAAATTGAGCGCCGGTTGGAAAGACTGCATCATACTAAACAACCGGCATGATTTTGACCAGGCAAAAAAATTAAAAATCAAACCCAGAAAATCTTTGGAACTGATTTATAACGGAATTGATTTGAAAAAAATGGAATTCTTGGAATCGGACAGAGCTAAGCTAGAGATGCTTAAAAAAATTTCCGCCAGAGGAGGAAATGTTTTTCAGGCAGAATACATAATCGGCACTGTCGCCAACTTCTACAAGCCAAAGGGGTTGGAATATCTGATTGAAGCAATCAAGTTTCTATCCGAAGAAACATCCGCCATTCTGATAATAGTCGGCGACGGAAGAGAGAGGGAATATCTTGAGAGTTTGATTGTAAAAAATGACCTACGGTCAAAGATATTTATGATTGGCGCCTTAAATGACGCTTCCCAATATCTAAAAGCTTTTGATGTCTTTGTCTTGCCTTCGGTCAAAGAAGGGTTCCCTTGGTCTCTGCTTGAAGCTATGGCCGCCAAACTTCCGATTGTGGCAACTTCAGTCGGAGCAGTTCCCGAGATTATAGAATCCGGAAAAAACGGGCTGCTGATTGCCCCCAAAAATCCAAAAGCCATAGCCGATTCCATAACAACAATTTTGTCCAACGATAAACTCCGTCAGGAACTGGGCATCCAAGCCCATCAGACGGTTTTGTTCAAATTTTCTTTAGAGAAGATGGTGAGAGAAATTGAGGCTCTGCTGTAGTTGACCTCACTATAA
>JACOZX010000002.1 GCA_016181105.1 Candidatus Yanofskyibacteriota bacterium | reverse complement strand
GCAGCGCCATGGGGATTCGAACCCCAGTTCCAGGAATGAGAATCCTGTGTCCTAGGCCGGGCTAGACGATGGCGCCATTTTATTTTTTAGATTCTAACATTTTTCCGTAAAAATAAAACCCCTTTGCAATGGGGTTTAAATATTAAATTACGGCAAATCGGCAGGTTCTGGAACAAATTGTTTCTTGCTTAATCTTTCAAAAAGATCATTTACATAACCCTTGTCCCCTTTTCTGACTGCTTTAATCGAAATCACCATTTCGGCTTTAAAAATTATCGGCTTGCCGCAATTTTGGCAAGACCTCTCAAAAACACGAGAAAGATGAGAAGTAACCTTGATTCCGTCGGTGACATAAGTATTGTTTTTACCACACCAAGGACAATCTGTATTGTAATGATCGCCCTTTTTCTCATGTTCATATTCCCAGCTTGTTCTGCTAGCAACCGACTCGACCCCCAATTTTTCTTGCCAAGTTAAATCAAAGGCAAACTTTTCTCCTATTCTCGGCATTTATTTTTCCTTATTCTTTTTTCAAGAAACTACCTCTTATTCAACCATTTTTTGCTTTGCCTGACAAGCAGTTCTTTTTTTCTTTCCGGTTCAGCCATGATTTCTTCAACGATTCTTTCCATTCTCATCCCCTGTGAACCTTTAACTAAAACCAAATCGCCTGCCTCCAAAATTTCTTGAACCTTGACTTTGGCCTCCACAGCAGTATCAAAGGATATTATTCGGTCTTTAGACATTTGATTGCCGGCGGTATCTGCTATCAATTTTCCGCCCGGTCCAACAGTAATAAGCAAGTCGGCAAAAGTTGCGGCAAAACTGCCCACCTCTTGATGGGCAGAAACAGAATAACGGCCCAGCTCTAACATATCTGCTAAAACTGCAATTTTTCTGTTGGCCGGAAGGTTTTTTAGAGTTTCTAAAGCCAGATGGCTTGAAGCCGGAGAAGAATTATATGTATCGTCTATGATAAAAGTATTTTTTATACCCTTGAGTATTTTCAGTCTTCCGTTGGCCGCCCGATAATTTGACAACGCCTCGCTAATTGAAACCAAATTCATCCCGAAAGACAAACCGACAACGGCAGCCGCTCCGGCCGCCCAAGCCTGCGACTTGCCCAAAGCTCCTTCTATTTTCACCGGCACAAAACTTTCTCCATGGTTAAGTTTAAAACCGACACCCAAAGGTTCGTTGTTAATGCCAATTCTAAAATCAAGGTTAGAAACCTTAACGTCGGCTCCCTCTCCAAAGCCGAAAGTCAAAACCTTAGCTTTGGTCTTTTGTTTCATGCCCGAAACTGCTTCATCGTCAAAATTTAAAATGGCAAAACCGTCCACAGCCAGCGCCTCCACTAATTTTGATTTTTCTGCGGCCACCTCGCTTGCGCCAGAAAAATACTCAACGTGAACAGGAATTTCGCCAACAGCCGTAACCACGGCCAGATTCGGTTTAAAATTTTTGGCTAACTTAGCAATATCACCCGGACGATCGGCTCCATATTCCATAATCAAAATCTCCGGATAATTCTTATCATAAGCAAACAAACCGAAAAACGAATTCCGGAGAACCTTCAACCAAAACACAGTCGTTCCGCCTTGGTCATAGTAGCGCTCCACCCAATCGCCCAAAATAGTCAACGGCACGCCGATTTCGTTATTTAGGTTGCCGCCGCTGACTCTAATTTTTTTGTACCCCATCAAAACAGCGGCAACCGCCTCCTTGGTTGAAGTTTTACCGACATTGCCGGTAATGGCAATAATCTGCGGCTTGTAACGCTTAACGTAAGCCCGAGCCAAAAGTGTGAGAATTTTAGATAAAAAATATTTTGTCATTGTCTTGTCGGAGGAATCTGAAAGTAGTTGAGTAAGAATTTAACTATTTTACCCAATGAAGGCGACAAACTGTCCGAAGCAAATTTTATTCCTTTAGGTTTTTCCAGTTTTATCAAAACCACAAACTTAGGGTCAAAAGCCGGAGCAAAGCCGACAATATCATGAACAAATTCTTCGGAGTAACCGCCTTCTTTTGAGGCAATTTGAGCCGTGCCGGTTTTGCCGGCAACATCATAACCCTTTACCCTGGCCTTATCAAAACCATTTTCAACAACTTTTACAAGCATGGCTTTTATCTGGGATGACGTTTTTTCAGATATGGGAGTGCCTATCAATTCGGGTTCTGTTTTTATAACCTCTCCATTTGGTTTCACCAATTCCTGAACTATAAACGGCCTGTAAAGCCTGCCTCCGTTAGCCAGAGCGGAGTAAGCATTAACAAGTTGTATTGGCGTTACGGCTATACCTTGGCCAAAAGAGGCAGTAATAAAGTTGATTTTTCTGCCGGAATAAAGGTTTGATATATCACCGGAAGACTCACCGGCCAAATCAATTCCCGTAGTCTGACCAAAACCAAAATTAACGGCATAATTCAAAAAGTTTTTGTCGCCCAATTTTTCCTCGGCAAAAATTGCTCCCGTATTCAAAGATTTCTCAAGCACCTGATTCATTGTTTGAGTTCCAAAACTTTTTTCGTTGAAATTTTTTATCTTGTAACCCGCTACATCCACCTCGCCGGAATCAAAGTAAGTTGTTTCCGGAGTAACTTTTTTCTGGTCTAAAGCCGCGCTTAAAGTAATGGGTTTGAAGGACGAACCCGGTTCAAACATTTCCTGAACCGATTTATTGGTAAAGTTTTCCAAACGGTATTGGCCGTAGTTGTTTGGATCAAAACTCGGAGACCCGGCCATTGCTAAAATGGAGCCGTCTTGAGGATTCTGGATAATTATTGACCCGGAAACAGAGCCCCATTTTTTCATCAAGTAACTCAACTCCTGCTCGGCAAAAAGCTGGATGTTTTTATCAATCGTTAAAATTATGTCATCGCCACGGTTGGCAGTTTGTTGAAGGTTGTTCTTTTTTCCAAAAAAAGAAGCATCGGCATAACTGTCGCCGGACAGCCGGTTGTCGTAAAAAGACTCTATGCCATACTGGCCAATCCTGTCATCACCGCTAAAACCCAAAAAACCCAAAGCCTGACTTAAAAAACTACCCGCCGGATAAATTCTTCTTTCCTCATAACCGATGGATATTTCTTTGATATTTAACCCCCTCACCGCACTTAGTTGAGCCTCGCTTGGATAACGCTCAACAACTTCAAAAGGGTCATCCTTTTTTTCAAATAACTTAGATGCTTGTTCCATAGAAATACCGAATATTTCGTTAAGTTTTTGTGCCGCCAAAGAAACGTCAATTGTTTCTTTCGGTATGACGTAAATAAAAGGATAGGTTTTTTGAGTGGCAACCAGATCTTTTTCTTTAGTAGTCAGATCTCTAACGTAGATATTGCCTCTTTTGGCTAAGATTTCTTTTTGGTTCTCATACTGCGTCTCGGCTGTTTTAATAAAAAAAGCCTGTTGAAGATAAGATAAATAAAAAAGCCTGTAAAACACCAGGCCCCATGCCAACAGGATGGATATTAAAAAAATATTAACTCTCCAACGAAATAACATTAGCGCAAAGATTTCTCAACTTGAGCCACATCTTTTCTGTCAAAAATGTATTCTATGTTCTTTTGTTCAACCAAACTGAATTGACTGGCAAAAATTAGAAGTGAACTTAGTTTAACTTCTTCTGATTTTTCAGAAATTAGTTCGTTGTTCCTCTTGGTCAAGTCTATAAGTTTAACTTCCAGCAAATTTGCTTTGTATTGTCCCGACGCTAAAAAGTTTAGCCAAAAAGCATACCAGATTACAAGAGTTGCCAACGATAACAACAAGCAAAAATTAAGCAAGTTCTTGTTTGCTGTAAAATTTCCCTGTATTTCCTTGACCTTTAATTTTTCATTCCTCGTCATAGTTTTCTAAAAACTCTTAGCTTCGCGCTTCTGGCCCTGGGGTTAGACTTGACTTCTTCGTATTCCGGAGCCACAGCTTTTTTGGTTAAAATCTCCACCAGCCCTTTGTTTTTAAAATCCCTAAATTTGTTTTTAACAATTCTGTCTTCCAAAACATGAAAAGAAATTACTGCCGCTCGGCCGCCTTTTTTTAACACATCTAACGCACTGTCCAAACCCCTCGCAATGTTATCCAACTCCTGATTCACTTTTATCCTCAAAGCCTGAAAGGTTTTGGTTGCGGGATTGATTCTTTTGTTGCTGTACCAACTTGGCACCGAATTTTTAATTACCTCCACCAGCTCAAGTGTTGTTTTTATAATCTTGCTTTTTCTCGCCTCTACAATATTCTTAGCAATTCTGTCAGCAAACTTTTCCTCGCCGTACTCGGTGATAATTTCTCTTAAGTCCTTTTCTGAAAAAGTATTTACTATTTCCAAAGCAGAAAACTCTGTCTCTTGGTTAAACCTCATATCTAAAACTTCATCTTTCCGGAAACTAAATCCTCTGCCGCTTTGATCTAAATGCCAAGACGACATTCCGAGATCAAACAAAATACCGTCTGATTCCAAAAAACCTTTTTCTTCAGCTATCTTTTTTAAATTTACATAACTGTCATTAACCAAAGTTATACTGCTCCTTGATTCATGATTCATGATTCTTGATTCAAGATTTTTCAGCAACTCGCTGTCCCATTCAATGCCAAGCAGTTCTCCGTCCGGCTGTACCTTTTCTAAAATAGCTAACCCGTGGCCGCCGCCGTTTATAGTTGCATCAATAAACTTCTGTCCGGGCTTCGGGTCAAGCCACTTGATCACCTCATTGAAAAGAACCGGAATATGCATTTTAAATTACACCAAGCTCTCCCATCTTTTCAGCAATTTTATCTGCCTGATTTTCAAGCCCTTTCTTATGCGCCTCCCACTTTTCAAAATCCCAAATTTCCAAACGGTTAAACAATCCGGCAATAACAATTTTTTTTCCAAGCTGGGCGTACGTTTTCAGGTAATCCGGTATTAAGATTCTGCCCAACTGATCAGTCTCAACCTCGGAAGCGCCTGACAAAAATATTCTCTTGAACTCTCTGGTATCTCTTTGCACAAAAGACAGTTGTCCAATCTTCTCTGCAAAAATTTCCCATTCTTTCATAGAGAATAAAAACAAACAGCCGTCCAGTCCTCTCGTCAAAACTGCCCTATCCCCAATCTCCTTTCTTAATTTTGAAGGTATCGCCAGCCTCTTTTTCGCATCAATTGTATGCACATACTCACCAATTAGCATGAAAAATATAAAGCGTAGCCAACACTGCTTTTGGAGACGCTGAGGACTGTGGATTGCATGGTTTGATTGAGTATAATTTTCTCACTCAATCAAAATCCACAGGCCTCAACGAGCGCAGCTTTTCTCGCAGGGAAAAGTAAGCGTTCGGAAAAAGCAGTGTTGGCGAAGCTTTACGGTTATAAACTTTTAAGGCTGGTTATTAACACTTCTATCCACAATTAACCACTATAGCTACATTATATGCCACATTGTTACCACTCTGCAATGTTTATAACCACTTTTCGCGTTTTAGCCATCGCGTCCACAAAAAAACCGCCATTTTATTAGCGATTTGAATCTTTCCTCTCAAAAATTTCCAAGAAAACCACAACTTATCAACACCCCTCTTAAAAAGGCGTGGGTTCAAACTTGACAAAATGTCTAAAAACCATCAAGCTGTTGGCACTCTTTAGATTTTTAAAAACAAAGGAGGTTTCGAGTGAATCTGACCCCAAACACTGCCGCTTTTCTGGTTTTCATTTTCTTCAGCATTCTGCTTTTTCCTTGGAGCAAAGCCTCGCAGGAAATGGGCATTGGCGAATACTTTATGGTTTTCGGCGCCGGTTTCTTTATTGCCGGAATTATAATTTGCTTGAAAAGCGAAGATTTAAAATATTCTTCAAACGGACTGTTTTGGTCCGTTGTAACCGTTCTGGTTTACATTCCGGCTTTTTACTTAATTGCCAAAACTCTTCCTAATCCTAAAACCAACATCAGAATCTTTGCCGCAATTACCGCCGCATATCCCGCAGGCACGGCAATTATTTCTTCTGTGATTGAAAAGAAAGTTCCCTCTTTAACCGAAATTACGTTCATCTTGGTAACCATCGCCGGTGTGGTTGGATTAAGCCTCTTCGTCCAACCATCCGAAAGCTAGCAATGCAAAACCGCTTCTCTAAAGCGGTTTTCTTATTCTGGTGCGCCCTGCAGGTTTTGAACCTGCGGCCTTTCGAACCCGCCTGCCACCGCCTGATGTGAGCCCAGATGGATTTGAACCATCGGCCTTTCGCGTGTGAAGCGAACGCTCTGCCGCTGAGCTATGGGCTCAAACAGGACTACTCAAGCCCCAGTCTATTTATCAACTTTTCGTGGGGCCCTTCCAAGAGAACTCGCACAAAGCGGTCAAACATTGAGAGACGATAAGTGAACTCGTCTTTTTCCATTATAACAAAACGTACCTCGCCGCCGGTTTCCGCTTCCAGATATTTTAAGAACTTGCTGAATTTTCTGCGGTCCAAGTCATCACTGACAATCAAAATGTCGGTCGGAACATTTTCCTGATTTTCTTTGTTCAAAAACACTCCGGCAACAATGGCTAATTTAATCTTGCCCAATTTTTGCAGCCTGTCGGTTATTTCTTCTTTTTCGGCCGGAGAAGACTTCAACATCAAGTCTTTCAATTCCTGAATAAATTGAAAATCTATGTTGAGCTTATATCTGGGCTGCCCATCGCTTTTTGGTTTTCGGACGACAAGTTTTTTTGTTTTCTTGGGCTTGGGCTTTGATCTTAGTTTAAGCCTTGATTGCTTAAGTTTATTTTTTGTTTTTTGTTTTCTTTTTTTCATCTTCTTTTTCGTCTTCATGATTTTTTATCCCTGACCAGCAGATCTATTTGTTCCAATCTGAAAACCTCTTTTTTGATCGTCAGCCTATCTTCCTGAAGATGTTTGGCAAGTTCTTTTATTGTAAAAGTTTGCGGATAATTCCGGAATAAAAACCTTAAAAGCCTGACTCTGGCTCTGGAGTTGAAAAGTGTTTCCAATACCTTTTTTGACATGTTGATTAATAAAAAATATACTTAAGCTGGTATCAATATAAGTTTCTTTTATCACATTAGTTATCAACATTCAACCTAACCTTTGACGAGATGGAAAAAATATTCCTAAGGCCTAATTCTCAAGAAATACTTTTTAAAACAAAAGAGCCAAATGTGTATTTTGACAGTTTTGAGTACGGCCCAAATGACAAAAAAGATAAGCACTTGGGGTATCTTTTTGTCGTAGGTCATTTGAAATACGGCGAAGAAAATATGGCCTATGTGCTGAATCTAATCTCATCTCTGGCCAAAAGAGAATACTACTCTGAAAACGGCATCCTTGCTGAAGACCCCAAAAAAGCCTTTGAAACAACTTTAAAAAAATTGAATGACGTTTTGGAAGACTTTTTCCAAAACAAAGATTTGAAAATAAATTTGGGATTGGTCGCTATTGCCGGTGAAAACATTTTTATATCAAAACTCGGCAAGTTTAAAATATTGCTGGCCCGGTCAGGAGAGATGATAGACATATTAAACAACGTTGATCTTTTTAGCAGAGAAGCGACCGAAGAGAAACAGTTTTCCAACATTGTTTCAGGCAAGATTAAAGAAGGAGACAAAATATTTGCCACCTACCCAACCAGACAGATCACCTCCAGAGACAAAGCCATCAAGTCTCATCTGGCTGAAAAGAGCCAAGAAGATTTCGTTGCAGAGCTTGCGTCAATCCACGAATCCACCAAAAACTTCCCTTGCTGTGGCTTTCATCTTGAGGTAAAAAAGGTTAGAGAATCAGAAATACCACCAATCCGAAGCGCATACGAAAAGGACTTGATCATACCGCCAGCTTCCACGGTCTCCGCTTCAAATCTTAAAAAAGACGCCGCTGAAACAATGAGGGAGACAGAAAAAGGAGAAACTAATCCCGCCTCCGCCACAATTATGAACACCGAACCGGAACAAGCAAAAATTATATCCGCTGAAATGTCTATAACAAAAAGAAAAAATATTTTTGGGAAAATTAGTGAAAAACTGTCAAAGCAAAGAGGACCAGTCGGCTCCAAGATAAAAAACTTTCAAAAAGCCGCCGTCGCTGTTGTCATCATTTTCCTTGGACTGGTGGCATTTAAGATGTTGCCATTACTGGCTCCCAGCGAAAGCAAGAGCACTATTAATACTGTCAATGAAAACGTTAAACTGGCGGAGATAAAAATTACCCAAAACGAAAACGGTTCGGCCAGAGAACTCCTCGCTCTGTCATTAACTTCACTCTCATCGGTCAAAGAAACCAACAGGAAGGTAGATGAAATAAAAACAAAAATCAGCGCCCTTCTTGACAGGCTGGACTTGGTGAGCTCACGCCAGCCGGAACTTTTTGTAAATGACGTCCTAAACAAATTTTACAAACTGGCAGTTTCTGAAAGCGGCGAAGTGGCCGCCATAAGCGCAGACCAAAAGATTTACAAGGTTACCTCTGAAAACGTTGTTGAGATGGCTTCTGCCACTGGCATGGAAACCCCTTTTGCCTTTTTATCAGACAAATATCTTTCTCTATACAACGGTTCTGACAAAACCGGCATTTTGAATCTTGAATCTAAAAAATACTTGACTTACAACCTAAAAGAACCCGAATCAGCCAAAGACGCATCTCTTTACGAAGGTAACTTATACCTGCTGGCGGAAGCCGCCATATACAAATATCCCGATATAACAACCGGCGGAATTGAAAAACAACTTTGGCTTGGCGGCCTGTCAGAAGGAAATAAAATCGGGATCGCTGTTGACGGCAATGTTTATGTACTGCACACCGACGGTACAGTAGTAAAATACTTTAAAGCTAAAGAAGAGAGCCGGATTAATTTAAACATCAAAGTTGACGAAAAGTCCAAATTATTAACAAACAAAAACTCCAGTTATTTTTACCTAGCGGACATCAACAGCAAAAGGATCAGAGTTTTTGACAAAACCACCGGCTCTCTGGTTCTAACTTTCAAAATCACACAATTTGACTCTATCAGAGATATCGCTTTGGAAAACAAAGCGCTCTATCTCACTTCCGGCGAAGGCCAAATCTGGAGAATAAGTCTAGAATAAAAAAATACCCCTCATTTGAGGGGTATTTTTTTATTACTTGAGTTCCACAACTGCCCCGGCTTCTTCCAGTTTCTTTTTAATCTCTTCGGCCTCTTCTTTTTTAGCTCCTTCTTTGACAGGTTTGGGAGCACCGTCAACCAAGTCTTTGGCGTCTTTCAAGCCTTTACCGGTTAAATCTTTGACTATCTTAATAACCTGAATCTTGTTCGGTCCGCTTTCTTTTAAGATGACATCGTAAGCGCTTTTTTCCTCATTAGCCGCCGTTGCGCCCTCACCGCCGACTGTCACCGCCGGAGCGGCAAAACTAGCCGCTGAAACGCCAAATTTCGTCTCCAGAGCTTTCACTAACTCCGAAAGCTCCAAAACTGTCAGACCCTCAATTTGTTTAATTAATTCTTCAAATTTTTCCATAGTTTACTTTGAATAAAGTTTTTGTTGAGTACTGCTCTTGAAGACGCTGTGAGTCTGCGGTTTGCTTGGTTGGTTGGAGTATAATTATTCTGTAACTCCAACCAAAACCCAGACGAACAGCGAGAGAGCTGTTTCGCTGGAAAACAGCGAACGTTCGGAAAGAGCGGTACTCAAAAAAACTTTATGACTACTTTTTAATGTTTGATAACAAAACTAACAAATTTTTCATCGGATACTGCATCATGCCCAAAAATCTGGCTACCAGCATTTCTTTTGAACCCAGTTTTGCAAAGTCTTTAAATGTATCGGCGTCCAAATACTTACTCTCAATCACAGCCCCAAAAATTTTGAAAACAGGATTAGCTTTAGAAAAATCATAAACGCTTTTTGACAAAGCTATACTATCCATTTCTTTACCGCCGACAGCCAAACCGACAGATCCATCAAACTTAGAAACATCTACCAAGCTAGAAATCCCTGAACGTTCTGTTGAAATTCTAATCAGATTTTTCTTGGCAACCAAATATTCTGCCCCTATATTTTTTAAAGACCTTTTAAGATTTCTCATCTGAGCCACAGACAGACCTTTCTCTCCCTCTCGGCTAAAAGAGGTAAAAATGAGAACTCCGTCGGTTGGCATCTTTTCTGACAGCCTACCCAAAGTTTCCTTTTTCTGTAGTTTTGTCTTCATAAAAAAATCTACGTTTTAACCGTAGATCGACCATTTTAGACTCCGAGAGTCTAAAAGCTCCACCTCAAAGAGGTCTTAGGCCCGCTCACTTTAATAACATGGGCTCCGCCTCTTTTCTACGGCTGATAATTTATACTAACAGACTGTATATATTTGTCAAATTCAAGGCTTATAGGGATTCTGGTTAGCAATCTTTACGAGCAAATAACCGCTGGTTAAAGCCAGCAGGATAAAAACAACCCAAAAAAACAGCCGGCGCAAAACCCTGTTGCGCTTAAGAGCGGCTGTTTCCGCTTCTCGTTCTTTTTTTCTCACTAAACGCCTTTCCTTTTTTGTTAAACCGAAATAGTAATCATCAAAAAGTCCCATGCTATGAAGTTACCATATTTTTCATTTTTGATGAACTGGACAAAAATGAGCCGAGCGGTTATTTATCACCACTCTTTTTATCACCCCGCCGTCTTTTTTCTGGCATTTTTCTCCGGTCTGCTGATAGGCTTTTTGAAGTTTTTGATAGCCGCCTAATTCGCCGTCAAGCGTGCGATAATCCTGCTCGCTGTCCCCTTTTGCCTTAATTGCTTTTTCCAAAACCAAACGCACAGACTTAAAGACGGCCTTCAGTTCAGCGTCTTTAAGTTTGTCGGCTTTTCTTAACGGCGACACACCGGCATACCAAAGTATTTCGTCTGCATAAATGTTGCCGATGCCAGCAATAGTAAACGGATCCATCAAAACTCGCTTAGTCAGCCCTTTTTTCTTTTTCATTATTTCCTTAAACTTTTCAAGCGTCAGTACAAGGTGGAACCTTGTACTGGGAGTGGGGATTGGTTCAGGACCCAGTTTGCCTATTTCGTTTATATTTTCAATCTTCTTTGTATCGCCCAAAAATATTTTGCCGAATCTCCTGACATCGGAAAAGCCAAGCATAAAGCCGTTGCTCAAATAAAACATGTGCCTTATAAATCTGTTATAGGGGTCGGTTTTGATGGGACCCTCAACGTCCGCCACGGGTTTGCCGTCAGCTATTTTCCACTTACCGTATAAAAGATGACCGGAAATTTTTTGATGGATTATGAGGGTTTTGCCTTCAGACAAATCCAGCATGATATATTTAGCCCTTCGGTGGGCACGCAAAATTTTGCGCCCCTTTATCTCGCGCATAAAATCAGCAAGCTTGTGAGTCTTAACTGATTTCGGCCAGTCAGTCCAAAAATCCAAGAACTTAAGTCCGGCAACTTTTTTATTTAAGTCTCTGACAATTGTTTCAACTTCGGGTAGTTCTGGCATGGTTTATTTTTTAGTTATTTGTAGAGCAACTTCATAAAGTCCTTCTTCTTTACTAAATTGAGTAATTTTTACCTCAGTTAATGATGTTTTCAAATCAATTTTTTTTAGCTCACCCATCACTATTGGGAATAGCTGGGAGTAGGCGTTGTCATAAGAAATTGAACCTGTGCGTATTTCGCCCCCGACAGGGAATATTTTGATAATTCCACCCCCACGAACCACTCTGACCATTTCTCTTAAGGTCTCGGGTATTAATTCTATCTCCTGTCTCGTAAACTGCATTATCGGCACAGAAAAGTTGGCAAGGACAAAGTCAAAGCTCTCATCTTTGAAAGGCAAAGTCTCGGCTGTACCCAAAACATTTATTGACCGCTGTCCTTCTTCATCAAAAATATTTACATCAAAGTTAACAAATTCACCATCTTTAATCTCAACAATTTTTTGAAGCGCTTTTTTAAAATTTCCACCACCAGAGCCGACATCTAAAATTTTTTTGCCGACAAGTTCATTAACGTCCAGTCCGAGATAAAATAAATAATAATCGAGAGTTTCAGCTTCTTCTTCGGAAAGATTAAACTTTTCTGCATAACCTTTTTGCAAAGGAATTCTTTCCTCCCAAGTAAGATCTTTTTTCTCTTCCCGCTTTATAGAAACGCGGGTTTTTAAATTTTCTTGAGGCAATTCTGACATATAGCTATTTTAACAAAAATCTATACTTTTTCTTAGACCAAATCAGACCGGCATAAACCACCCCGACTCTTGGGGTTCTTGATATTTGTTTGTCTGAAATCTTAACTCCTCTGTCCTCAAACCACAAACCGGTTTTGGGTTCAGCTTTCTTGCCATTTAACTTTTTATCAATTTTTAGAAATTTAGTCAGCCTCGCCGGACCAAGAATCTCTTTCGTTCCTCTAACCAAAACTGCTGCCGGATAATTTTTCAGCCCAGTCACAACATTCAGCATCCAATGCATACCGTAGGTAAAGTATACATAAAAATAACCCGCCTCGCCAAACATTACTTGATTTCTTTCCGTTTTGCCGCGACTGGCATGTGAAGCTTTATCTTTGAGTCCGTCATAAGCCTCAACTTCAGTAATCATCAACGCCATTTCTTTTTTGCCAATTTTTCGGACAATGTATTTACCAAGCAGTTCTTTGGCAACTATTAAAGTTGGTCTATTAAAAAAGTTTTGAGGCAAAGTCATGAACATTTAAAATTATGAATTACTACTTTTTCCGAACGCTCGTTTTCCCCAGCGAGGAAAACTTCGCTCGTATCAGGATGTGGATTCCCCCTTCGGGGGACCCCGCTCCTCGCCGCCAGTAACATAGGATTACAATTGTACCAAGAACCATCACAGGAATACCTGTGAGTGGGTGTAAGCACAACCAACCTGCTTAATTCTTAGCGAGGAGCTATGCAATCCACAACCTGATGCGTCTACAAAAGTAGCAATTCATAATTTTAATTAAATTCTTTCAAAACCTGAAAATCTTTTTTGAGTTCGTCTTTGCTGTTAGCATTGTAAACCGCTACTGCCGGATGGTACAAGGGTACAATTTTAATTTTGCCATAAGAAGTTTCGGCTTCAAAAACTTTGCCGTGCATTTTACTAATCGGCTGAAGCAAATGCTCTAAACTAAATTTTCTCATGACATAATCCATAGAGAAACGACCAAGAGTGGCAATTACCGCCGGTTGTATAATTTCAATCTGTCTGTCCAAAAATGGCCCATAAACTCTAATTTCTTCCGGTAATGGGTCGCGGTTAAAAGGCGGGCGGTCTTTGACAATATTTGTAACGTAAACATCTTGGCGTTTGATGCCGGCTGAATCTAAAAGTTCATCCAAAATTTTGCCTGAAGCGCCGCAAAAAGGCCGTCCGGTAGCGGCCTCGTTTTTTCCGGGAGCTTCACCAACAAACATGATTTGAGAGTTATGACTTCCTTCACCGATTACCGGAAAAACTTTGTTTTTCACCCTTTCAGCATAAAGCGGCGACTTTTTAAGAGTAATGATTTCTTCTTTAATTTTTCGAAGAAGTTCTGTTCTGTTATTTACCGACATGTTGACAAAAGTTAACTAAAATGATATAATTATAAAAGTAGACTATTCACCAAGGAGGTGAGAAAAAATGTGGATGGTGTTTTTTATTCGTTATGGCGGCGAGATCTCGAGAACCGAGCCTCTAAGGTCCTATGACGAGGCCATTGGTGCGGCTCGTCGTGGGCCTTCGGGGGCAAGTTTCAGCATCTCTTTCTTCTCCGATAACTGGGAGAACGACCGTATTGTGCTCGAGGGATTCGTTTTCTAGAGTACAATACGCCAAGGTCCTGCTTGCTTCTAGCCAGTGGGACCTTTTTTATTTCTGCTAACATCTTACCCACACTTAAACTTTCCATTTTTATTTTCTTTTAATCTCCTTAATATCTAAATCTCTACAAATTTTTCTTGCTAAAAAGTTGTTTACTTCGTTGTGGCGCGGAACAGTGGAAGATCTTTTTGTTTGAGGATTAAAGAAGACGCTATGCTTAGCGCCTTCCCGAACAAAAACACAGCCCTCTTTCAAAAGATACCGAACAAGATCTTGCCGCTTCATTAACGAGAAAGAGTAATCGGTTCACGAATAATCCGACCGCCAATTGTTTTGCTAAAAATTCGGTTAGTTTCCAAAATAAGCGACAAGGCTTCTTTAAGATTTTCTTTTGCTTCTTTTAGCGTTTTTCCTTGTGTGTTTACTCCAGAAATTTCTTCAACCCAACCAACATACCACTTGCCTTGTTTTTTATACACTGCCGTAAATTGTTGTGTGAGTTTCTGTTTCATACTAACTATATTATCACAACCAGTGAACAGAATTCAAATTTACTTACCACCTCCCGCTTGAGCCGCCACCGCCGGAACTGCCGCCGCCAAAGCCGCCAAAGCCTCCACCGAATCCGTTGCCGCCTCTGCCCCTTCCGCCAAGCCACCACGGCACATGGCCGGTAACACGGCTTCTTTGATAAGAACGAGAAACCAAAAAATCAAAAAGAAGCCCCAATGGCACCAAAACTGCCAGAGAAACAACACCCACCAGAAGAAAACCTTTAATCAAACCGATAGCAACTCCAATAACACCGCCAACCACGCCGCCGGCCCACCACGATTTAGATTTTCCTAAAATACTGGCAAGATTAACCGCCACAATAATCCCTAGCCAAAAAAGAAAAGTAAAAGACGAATTGCCTCCTTGTTCAGATTTACCGTTTCCGGTTCCGACCGGCACATATTCTCCTTGAGTAGCGCCAACCACTTTATCCAATCCGTCATTGATTCCTTGATAATAATTTCCTTCCTTAAAATGCGGGGTAATGCTGTTATTTATAATCCAAAAACTCTGGGCATCCGTCAGAGCGCCTTCCAAACCGTAACCGACTTCAATTCTTAGTTTTCTGTCATCAATGGCGACCAAAATTAAAACGCCATTGTCCCTGTCCTTTTTACCAATCCCCCACTCTTCAAAAAGCTTAACAGCAAAATTTTCTACCGTGTCGCCTTTTAGCTCCTGGATTATGGCAACAGAAATTTCGTTACTGGTTTCTTTTTCAAAGACAGCAAGCCTTTCTTCAAGAGACTGTTTTTCGGACGGTTGTAACACCCCGGCAAAGTCATTAACAAAACCCGTTGGCTTCCCCGGATTAAAATAAGCCCCCGCAAATTGAGGACATAGCAGGACAAGAAGTAGAAATAAAATTAAGAGTTTAAACATAAAGCAGTTTGGCAAATGCAGTTTCGGGTCGCTTGAGACTGTGGATTGCATGGTTGGCCTGAAGTATAATTTTTCACTTCAGGCCAAATCCACAGGCTCAAGCGAGCGCAGAAACTCGCTGGGTTTCAAGCGTACCAAGAAACTGTATTTGCCAAACTGCGCAGACTAAAACTTAACCTCCGGAGCGTTTTCGGCGCCCTTTTCTGATTCAAAATATTCTCTTTCGTTAAATCCGAAAACAGACGCAACGATATTGCCAGGAAATTTTTTAACTTTCACGTTAAGACTGCGCACATCGTCGTTGAACCTCTGACGCTCAACGCTTATTCTGTTTTCTGAACCTTCAAGCTGTGCCATCAAAGTCTGCACGTTTTCGGCCGACTTCAAGGTAGGATAATTTTCTAAAACCACCAGCAGTCTGGCAAGTGCCGACTCAACCTGATTAGCCGCGCTTACTTTATCACCAACAGTAGAAGCTCCGGAATAACGGGTTCTGGCCTCCGCCAAATCACCAAAGATTTTCTGCTCTTGTTTCATAATACCCTTAACCGACTCCACCAAATTAGGTATTAAATCAAACCGGCGCTGATATTGAGACTCAACTTGCGCCCACTGTTTATCAACCGACTCGTTTGCGCCCACAAAACCGTTGTAAGACGACCAAACATAAAGAGCGGCCAACACTATAACAACCAGCAAAATTGTAGTTTTTTTCATAGCAAAATATTAACTTTTTCTAAGCCTTTTTGCAACCTTACTTCACCGGCTTTGATTTTTTAGTAAAAACATAGAGGTACAGTATTTCAAGAATGCCGAATGTGTTTATGACCAGCAAAGCCACAAACCAGACATTCTCGCCCCTTCTTGCAGCTTTCCATAAAGCCAGCCCCTTCCAAACCAGAGACCAGACAACTGCCGCAAAAAGCCACGGCATCCACCAACCGGACATCCAACTGCCGCCCATCCAACCATTCATAAAATTGGAATATCGACCGCTGAACATGCCCGAGAAAAAATTATTATACATCATAAATTTATTATACCAACAAATCTCTAAACACAAAACCCCCGTACGGGGTTTTGTGTTTAGACGTTGCTGTCAGTTTCAACTGTTTCAGTCTCTTTCTTCTCTTCAGTTTCCTCTGAAGCAACGCTCTCAACTGGAGTCTCACCAGTTTTCTCGTCAGAAGGCTCTTGGCCATCCAACAGGTATTTTATGTTTTCCATATTATAATTATATCAAATCTTAGTGCCACTTGTCAAGCTTTTTGCGTAAAACAAAAAGCCCCCGGAGGAGCTTGAGAACTAACGGTCTTAATGCCGATGATAATGGCCGCGCACATTACAGAAGCCGGCAACCCAAACTTGGCGATGCCACCTGATACTCCAAACCCAGTATCCGGGACGGCAAACAAAATGGACCGGCCGGCGGTAATGATTGGGACGATACCAAGGTCTGTTATAATAATACGGGTGACCAAGCCGATTAGGCCCAAAACGATATCTGTGTTCTTGGCGTCGGAAATTTTCATTTCTATGTCTTTCTTGAGCTTGGCGTTGAACCCTTTGTTCATCCCGCCTATTCCCTCTATCTCTGCGGTCCTGTGAAAAACCGCTAAACGGCACTAACGCTAAAAACAACATACCAAACAATAACAAAGAACTAAATTTTCTCACGCTTTTTCTCCTTTCTTCTCGAAAAAGCTTCTTGCATTATAGCACAAACACCAAAACAAACAAGACAATATAGTCCAAAATTTACCATTTCATCCGTTTGAAAAGAAGCTCCCTCCCTATTTGAGCCATATAGACCGCATCCTGATCAGCACGATGCGGCTTATCACGCTCGTCTTTAACTTTCAGTTCTTTTAAAGAAGCCTGCGGTCTCTTAGTATAGCCTTTGTAAATTGAAGATAAATCTAAGCCTTTGTAGCCGTAGGGTGAACCGCCAAAACAGTGAAGACCAAAACACAGGTCAATCCTACCGGCATCAAAAAAGACCGTATCTGTAACTCCAGTAATTTCTTGGCCTCTACTGAACCCTTCTATCCAGGCAGTAAAGCGTTGCATAGCCGATGCCTGGCTTTCACAATGATTTTCCATAAATTCCAAAACCATGCTTGGTGAAAAATAAAAGCTTTCCGAGTCATAGCATTTAACTTTTTTACGGATTCCCTCCAAACAGATAAGGCGAGAACAGCCAACCCGCATAGATTCCAGCTTCCAAAACAGCGAATCGGGTTTAAGCTCGGCGTAAAAAACCAGACCCTTCTCCCAATATTTTGTAAATGGTATCTCCTCTCTGACCATAATACAGGCGCCGATAGACAAAGTACTGCAAACACCCAGATTAGGTCCGGCCGCTTCAACATCATTGGTGATGTATACCATCATTGTCCTCCTACAATTTTCAAAAAACAATGAAAATATACTATAATTTAGATTCGCACTTGTCAAACTTTTATTAAATCTCAAGCGGGTTATAATACTAACATGGACTTATTTTCATCTTTCATTTTAAGCGCAGTTGAAGGCTTTACCGAATTTCTGCCGATTTCTTCTACGGCTCACCTTTGGCTTACCGCCAAACTGCTCGGCCTGCCCAATTCGGATTTTATGAAAACATTTGGAATCAGCATACAAAGCGGAGCGATACTTGCCGTTTTAGCCTTATACTGGAGAAAACTTTTAGACTATAGAATTTTAAAAAAACTTTTTACGGCGTTTCTGCCAACCGGAATTCTGGGTCTGATTTTTTACAAGACCATCAAGACGCATTTTATAGGCAATGACTTGATTAACCTCTCCGCCCTGGCGGCTGGTGGAGTTTTCCTAATATTGTTTGAAAAGCTACACCAAGAAAAAGATGAGATTAAAGAAGTTGAATCTATAAGTTACAAGAATTCTTTTTTAATAGGTTTGTTTCAATCTGTCGCTATGATCCCCGGTGTTTCCAGAGCCGCGGCTACGATAGTAGGCGGGCTTTTTCTAAAAATAAGACGCGCGACTATTGTTGAGTTTTCTTTTTTGCTGGCCGTGCCGACCATGCTGGCCGCAACCGGTTTTGAGTTGGTTAAAAACTTAGACAGCCTCTCTTCCTCTCAATTCGGCACAGTTGGAATAGGATTTGTTCTTTCTTTTGTAATGGCATTGTCTGGAATCAAGTTTCTTTTGTCTTACATAAAAACACGCACATTCACAGGCTTTGGAGTTTACAGGATAATTTTAGCGGCTGTCTTTGCGCTCCTGTTTTACCTAAAATAAAAAGCTCTGCATGATAAGCAAAGCTATTTAGACCTATTCCCAGCTCTTCAGTGCGTTTAAAACTAAACTATGCGCTATGTAATCCCTGGAAACTACGAGTGAGGGAATTTTTCTATCGGGAAAATCAAAATAATTTGGAATTAGATTTCCATCCTTGTCACTGACCATCGCCCCGGCGTTTTCGGCCATAAAAGCAATTGCTCCCCAATCTTCAAGCGGAGCATCCATTTTGACAAAGCCGTCAATTTCACCCGTCAGAATACCAAATTTTGGCCAGCGCCAAGTTTGGGGATCATAATCACGGGTTATTTCTTTGACCTGGATTACCTTATCAATACGCTCTATCAAATCCTTAGAAGCATGGTCGGTTCGGACCACACCAGCTCGCGGCAAAGCCAAAGTCTGGATTTTTCCTTTTTCAGATAAACGCCTGGTGGCCGCCAAATATGTGCCTCCACACCTTACACTGTAGAAGAATTTTCTGTAAGCCGGTAAATACATGGCAACGGCATAAATCTGCCTATCCTTAACCACAGTCATGACAACGCCAAAAGTCTTGCCGCCATCTTTAAAGTTTTTTGTTCCATCAATCGGGTCCAGTAAAATCCGGTATTCTGCTTCTCTGGGAAAGTATTTTTTGTTTAAAGACATTGACTCTTCTTCCGAGTCAAAAGCTAATTCCGGATGGTTCGCCAAGGTTGTTATCTCAAAAAGATTCTGGACAGACAAATCAGCATCCGTTAAAGCCGTCGTAAAAGGACTGTCGCCGTCTTTGGAAACAGACTGAACCCGGTTTTGCACTTTAAGTAAATAATCTCCGGCCGTAAGAAAACACGGATGATACTTTGCAATAAGCCAATCCATATTCATTTGTCACCTGTTTTTAAATGTTCAAAAGTCTAAACAATATATCGTACATCTAGCCACTCGTCAAGACCGTATTTTTTCTATTTATTCCTCGTTGAGAAAATCTTGTTTTTCAATAAAAGCGCTGTTGATATGGCTACAACCAACAGTCCCAAATAGACCAACATAATTTCCCGATAAGCGTAGGGCAAACGTCCGAGCGCGCCCAGAACCAGAGCGCTAAACCAAGAAACAGACGAAACCGCGCCGCTTACCATTAAACCAGACATCTGTCGGCTAAATCTGCCTGCCGTCGTCAGTGAAAGACCAATATGTTTTTTAAGACGCGGCAGATGGACGAAGTGAAAAATTAAACCGTTAACAATAATCACCCCGACAATACTCATCTTAGCCAAAAACTTGCCTGATTGCAGATAACGTTCCGGTTGTTGAGCAAATAAAAGTACTCCGGAAATAATAATCAACACCAACCCCAGCCAAACTGTCCGGCTGGCCAGTTTGATAAAACGCATTTCTGTGGCAGAAATCTTTCTGTTGCGGATACTTGAGAAAAATCCAAAATCGCCGGTTATCGCGGCGCCCATTGCCACCACTACCCCCAAAAGATGAAAAATTTCCAAAACACTATGCCAATCCAACATTGTTTAATTTTAGAAAATAAATACTCTACTTAACCACACACGTTTTGTAAAAGTATCTTTATTATAGCGAGACCGTCTGATTTTTTCCATAGCGGTTTGACCGACCCTGAAAATATGTGGATAAGTAAAAGTTTAAAATATTAGATATAATGTAAAATAGACATGAAATTTTTTATTATTTTACTAGCCACCTTGACCATCATTAGCAACACAGATGTCCCTTCACGCTCTTTTGACACCTCGGCCTATCAGCAAGCCCTGTCATGGCGGTCGTTCAATTTGTTTAGACGGCAACGGCAAAAACCTGCCCTGCCCGTCCGTTCTCCGATTCCTGTTTTTTCCAATACACCAGCGCCAATCCGCACACCGGAACATAGGCCGGTTAACATGCCCAAAAGCAGAGAAGTTGTTACCCCCACCCCAAGCTCAACCCCGACCGGCAAGTGGCTCATGTTTCCGCGGACAACCGACATGCCGACGGCCAGTCCCGCGCTTACCCCGCGAGCATCTCACGAACCCGCTCAAAATAATCTAAATCAAAAATTCAGGACTTTGGAAGATGAAGTGATGGGAGTCAAACAAAAAAAGTCACTTTTTTCTACCGACCACGCTAATCGTATTTTGAGAGATTTAAATGATTTAGAAAATAACGGATATTCAAAAGTTGAAACAGAAAAGCTAAGGCAAATAGTCTACGAATTCACTCCTGACTTAAAAAAACAGTCCGGCTTTACAACAACAGACCAAAACTGTATAAAAGCTAACCCGGTTCTTGTTGCCGATATTACCGACACTTCCAAGATTCAAAAAATCACCGCCCCGGGCACGGCTTCTTCTGAAGGGCCCAAGGGACACTCTTTTATTTGGACGAATAGCGTTAAAGTTCCTGTTTATGCGCCAACTGATATTATTCTGGACTCTGGTTCTTACGTAAAAGATAACGAGAACGCTCCGGCTCAATATATTTTATGGTTTCTTGTAAAAGGCTACTGTGACTTTCAAGTAAAATTTGACCACATTGACGAACCGATAGAAGCAGTAAGGAAAAACTTTTCCTCTATCCCCAAGGTAGCCGACAGCCGAGGCACACAGGTTGCCGACAAAGTTGAACTTAGAGCCGGCGAGTTGCTTGGTTACACTAAGGGCAATATCCCTTCCGGCAACTGGGACTTCGGCATGTACGACATGTCAAAAGAGGGTCCGCTTGCCCAATACGGGTCCCAAGCGTCGCACCGCAACGCAGTTTGCTGGCCGGATTTTTACTCTTCAGGAAAAAGAGAGTTTTATAAACGCCTGCTTGAAGGACCAAGACTTCTATGCTCGTTCTCGTCTTCATCCGAGCCGCAAACACAACCGTCACCCGCAACATCTTCGAACAATCCGCCGGTTATAAAAAATCTGGGCATAAACTTTGATACCGCCTTTGTGTTTTTACAATCCGAAAACAAACTTTTTCTGGAATACGGAGCGGAAGTATCCGGCCCCAGCGGCCCCAAAATCCTTCCCACTTTTGAATATCGCACCGCGCCTGACGCAGACGTACTCGCAATCAGCGACGGAATCGTACAAAAAGTTACTTATCAGAATGACACGTCAGATTATGAAATCCACATTATTCCTTCCGAAAATTCCCAGTGGACAATAGGGCATGATCATGTGAATAATCCAAAAGTTTCAGTTGGAAACCGGGTAAAAGCCGGTGATATTATAGGCAAAGCCGGCAATATGGGAGGCGGTCTGGGTAGAACCGAAATTATGATTTGGGTTTCCGAAGCCACTAGGCCAATGACTTACTGTCCGCTCAAATACTTTGACCCCCAACTTTTGGACCAATACAAACAGAAAATAATCAAACACATGAAAGATTGGGAGGACTTTAAAGGCAACTCAAATCTCTATAACGAACAAAAGCACATTCTCCCCGGCTGTGCCTATGAAAAAATCGCCGACTAGCTTCTGTGGCATACCCTAATTTGAAAGGTAAAATTTATCCAGTTCGGCGTACAACTTAGAAGAAACCCGGCTTATGACATCTTCAAGCGATTTTAGGTTTTTTCCTTCGGTCATCATGCATAAAAAATAAGGGTGGGAAGGATAATAAATAATGCCGCAGTCGTGCAGTTCAAGAGAGTTGGACTCCTGATGCACTCTGGTCCCATATTTATGAGAGACGGAAATGTCTTTGGGAACCCCGGCCACAAGGCCGCCGTAAAAGGTGGTTTTGGCCAACAACTCCAGAGCTTTTTCTGACATTGTTCGATTTAAATATGTGGCATTATACAACGCCCTAAAAACCAAAGAATAGGCTCTGGGCGATAGTCCCGCGTCTTTTTGGTTGCCTCCAATAAAGTCCTCCATATTCAGATCTGACAGGACATTATGATATGAGTCTTGCTTAATATTTTTTAAAAGTATGGTCATGCTTACATTGCTGGAGCTGACAATCATGTTTTCAATTATTTCTTCCGCTTTATATTTTTTTCCGGCATCAAGCCGGAATTCTGACGGCACTTTTATATCTTCCGGAGAAATATCGTAACTTATGAGACGAGACAGTTGAGACGGATCTTGTTCCGCGTCTTTGAAATAAGCCATCATAATGACAACCTTCAGCAAGCTGGCCGGAGAATATTTTTCATTTTCATTAATCTCAAACCATCTTCCGGCGTTAAGAGTTCGTAGATATAGGGATGCTCTGGTTATTTTACCCACGCTTATCTCTTTATCAATCAAGAACCGCGCGTTCTTTTTGATAGATTCCAATTCTTTAAATATTTCTTTTTCTCCAACTTCACAAAAAAGAACAGGGTTAATATGTCCCTCCTGCCCCTGTCTGACAATTTTGCCGCGCAATTTACGAGAGAACGGGTTGCCGAACAGATGACTTAGCAAAAAACCCAACATAACCCCCAGAGCAAGAATAATTAAAAAATAGAAAACTTTTTTACTCATACGCTTGCTCCATACAATCATCAATCACCCCAAATGTCCACTGTCTCGTTGTGGTTCAATAGCTTTTATTCTAAACCAAATCCCCTCCCCCAAAATCATAAACCAATGACTTTGCTATTTAAAAGCCTTTAGCCCCCAAACTAAAACCAGTAAAGCCCAGAGATAATTTAAGTTGGCTGATAAGTTAAAATACTGCGTGGCCGCGATCAAAACTGCCACCAAAACCGCTCCCCAACCCATTGTTTTTTTAGACATTCATACCACCTCCTTTTCTCTAATTCTCTAAAAAACTAGCGTTTCTCTACTCTAATCTCTTTTATTTCCAACATAGCATACCCTTCGCCGTTCACATCCGCATTGATGCGCAACCGCCAGGGGTCTTGGGAATTTAAGTCAGACAATTTAAAAGCGGAAACAGTGCTTTCATCTACCACTGAACGGCCGCCGTAACTATCTTCTAAAATTATGCTCTTACCGGTATTCTCTACCGAGAACCATGTGTATTTGAATTTATTCCGGGTATTTCCAAAAGTTATGCCGCCGGTGCGTGTGCCAAAAAGACGCATCCCATATTTGGTTTCATCATTATCTACAAAATAGATCGGTAGCTCCACAAAATTATATTCCGAATCTATGACACAACTGGGAGCGGTGCAATG
>JACOZX010000041.1 GCA_016181105.1 Candidatus Yanofskyibacteriota bacterium | reverse complement strand
AGATGAAAAAGTCTACAAACTGGAAAATGGACAAAAAAGATGGATAAAAACAGCCGGAGCTTTTAATAGACTTGGATTTGACTGGTCTAAAATTGCCCCAGTCAACCAAACAGAAATTAACAGTTACCCAACCGGAAGTGTTATAGAATAACTTTTTTATATTGTGAACTCTGAACTCTCTAAAATTTTAAATGAGCTGGCGGTTCTGCTGGATATTAAGGGCGTGGAATTTAAACCGCGCGCTTACGAAAAGGTTGCCTATATTGTTGAATCTTTAGCCGAAGAAGTTGGCGAAATTTACAAAAGAGGCGGGATTAAAGCTCTGGAAGAAATTCCGGGAGTGGGCAGAGGCATTGCCGAAAAAATTGAGGAGTTTATAAAAACAGGAAAAATTCACGAATTGGAAAAACTAAAGGCGGAATTTCCTGTTGACATAAACGGCCTTAAAAAAGTGGAAGGCTTGGGGCCCAAGACTATCAAAAAAATTTATCAAGAACTTGGAGTTAAAGATTTACCGTCTTTAAAAAAAGCGGTTGAAGCGGGCAAATTGCGTCAGCTTGAAGGCTTGGGTGAAAAATCGGAGCAGAAAATTTTAAAAAGCATCAGTTTTTTGGAGCAATTCCACGGCCGTTTTTTAATTGCCGCCGCTTTGCCTCTTTCCCGAAGAATCGTGGAAAAACTTCGTTCTTTACCGGAAGTTAAAAAAGCCGAGTTTGCCGGCTCAATTGCAAGAATGCAGGAAACCGTCGGCGATTTGGATATTTTAGTGATTTCAGATAAGCCATCAAAAGTGATGGATTTTTTTGTGGAAATGCTGGAAGTGCAAGACGTAATCGCTAAAGGCGACACCAAAACCTCGGTGCGTCTAAAAGTTGGCATGGATGCTGATTTACGGGTAGTGCCGCCGGAATCTTTCGGCGCCGCTTTGCAGTATTTTACCGGTGATAAATATCACAACATAGCTGTCCGTGAAATTGCCATCAAGAAAGGCTACAAACTTAATGAATACGGACTATTTAAAGAATCAGGAATTAAGAATCATGAATTAAGGGTGGCGGGGGAAACCGAAGAAGAAATCTACAAAACACTTGGGATGCAGTGGATACCGCCGGAATTGAGGACCAATCACGGAGAAGTCCAAGCGGCCCAAACAGACAAACTGCCGGATTTAATTGGCTACGGAGGTTTAAAAGGCGATCTTCAGGTGCAAACCGACTGGACTGACGGCGAGCACTCAATCAGACAAATGGCCGAAGCGGCAAAAAAACAAGGCCTGGAATATATTTGCATTACCGACCATACGGCGGCTTTAGCTATGACCGGCGGCAACGACGAAAAGAGACTTTTAAAACAAATGGCTGAAATTGATAAAGTTCAGAAAGAAGTTTCCGGAATCAAAATTTTGAAAGGTGCTGAAGTTGATATTCACAAAGATGGGACTTTGGACATTGACGATGAAACTTTGGAGAAACTGGATGTAGCAGGCATTTCCGTCCACTCAAGATTTAATATGACCGAAGAGGACATGACAAAAAGGGTTGTTCGGGCAATGGAAAATCCCAACGCAGACATACTTTTCCATCCGACCGGCCGTCTGGTGCAAAAAAGAGAAGCTTATAAAATTGATATGGCGGAAATTATTAAAACCGCCAAAAAAACCGAAACCATACTTGAGGCTAATGCCTACCCGGAACGTTTGGATTTGAAAGACGAGTACATCAGGCAGGCATTAGAATCAGGCGTTAAAATTTCTATTGACTCCGATGCTCACTCAACAAGCCATTTTCAATTTTTGGAATACGGCATCGGCCAAGCCCGCCGCGGCTGGGCAGAGGCAAAAGATGTGATAAATACGAGAAGCTGGGAGGAGATGTTGAGGTTATTAAAATAAAAAAATACAAGGTTCCACCTTGTACTAGAACCTTGTATTAACCCCATCAAGGTTAAACCTTGATGTAAAACTACTTTTCTTCAAAATTCACCCAATAGCCATGGATTACTGAGTTGAAATGTTGTTTGGCTATTGTTATTGCGGTTACTCTTAAGTTAGGATGTTCTTCCTTGAATTTTGCAAGGACCTTTCCGAAATATATGTCCTCAACATTGAAGAGATACACATTTGAACCAAAACTTGTCGGTTCAATGTATTCCACTGTTTTTTCAACTGAATTTTGAGATACTGAAGATGGTTGGGTTAACCAGGTTATTCCAAAAACTAAAACAAAAAACAAGAAAACAAAGGCCAAAAGTCTTAAGATCTTTGTAGTGACCATTTCTTTCATTTAATTCTCCTCTCATTTCAATTTACTAAAAACCATTATAATTCATTACAAAACTTTTGTCAACAAAAACTAAATTCCAAGAAGCTGTCTATAAAATTGTTTCTAAAATACCGAAAGGGGAGACCTTAACATACAAACAAGTTGCAAAATTAGCCGGACACCCAAAAGCCTATCGAGCAGTCGGCAACATCTTGAATAAAAACCCGGATTTAGAAAAAACCCCATGCCATAGAGTTATCCGTTCTGACGGCAAAACAGGCGGCTATGTACTGGGAGAAAAGAAAAAGTTAGAATTATTAAGAGGAGAGTTGTTATAGGTTGTAAGTTGTAAGTTGTAAGTTTTAAGTAAGAAATTACAAAAGAAAGTTATTACTTATAACCTGTAACTTATAACTTATGACAAAGATTTTACTTGTTGGCGGAGGTTCTGGCGGTCATGTATATCCTTTGATGGCTATTGCCGAAGCTCTGCAGAAAAAAATTAAAGATAGCGATACGGAGATAATACTTCTTGGTGAAGGCAGATTTTTTGACGAAGCAGTCAAAGATAGCGGTTTTAGATATAAAAAAATAATTGCCGGCAAACTGCGGAGATATTTAAGTTTAGAAAGTTTTCTGGACCCCTTCAAAATGGTCGCCGGTTTTTTTCAGTCTTTTTGGCATCTTTTTTGGCTGATGCCGGATGCAGTTTTCACCAAAGGCGGTTATGCTACTTTTTTTCCGGCTCTAGCCGCCAAATTATTTTTCATACCAATTTACGTTCACGATTCTGATTCGGTTCCGGGAATGACCAACCGTTTTGTGGGCAAGCTAGCCAAGAAAGTTTTTGTTTCTTTTGAGTCGGCTAAAAAATATTTTTCTCAAGAGAAAGTTGAGCTGGTTGGCAACCCTATCCGAGCAGAACTTTTAAACGGCAATAAAGAAGAAGCGCTTTCTTTTTTCAACCTTTCAGAGAGTCTGCCGACTGTTGTAATTCTGGGCGGCAGTCAGGGCGCTAAAAAGATAAATGATGCCGTCTTAGCCGCAATTTTCCAACTTACTCACGATTTTCAAGTTGTCCATCAGTGCGGAGATACTAACTTTAAGGAAGTTAATGGTTTGGTTGGAGAGATTAATTCAGAACAGGTGAAAAGCCGATATAGACTTTACCCTTTTTTTAACGACAAAGAACTTGCTTTGGCCTATGCTTTGGGTGATGTCTTTGTTTCCCGCGCCAGCGCTGGCGGTATTTTTGAAATTTCAGCTTTGGGCAAACCGGCAATTTTCATACCGATTAAAAATTCAGCGCAAAATCACCAGCATCAAAACGCGCTTGAAATTGTTGAACACGGCGGAGTTTTGATAGAAGAAGAAAACTTAATCTCCAGCGTTTTGGTAAATGAAATCAAGGAGGCTTATCAGAAGAGAGAAGAACTGGGTCTGAAAATAAAATCTTTTGCCAGATTGGATGCGGCGGAAAAAATTGCGAGTGAGATATTAAAATAAAAAACCCAGCCTAGTAGCTGGGTTCATCGTTTGCTTCTTCTTTAAGCTTCTTAATCTCGGAAAGATATTCAGTTTCTGTTTTCAAAAATTGGTTGAACAGGCCGTTGCTTTGCACAAGCTTTTGATGCGAGCCTGATTCGGCTATTTCCCCGTTATCCAGAACGATTATCTGGTCTGCCTGCCTTATCGTGCTTAAACGGTGGGCAATAATGAAAATGGTTGCCAATCTTTTTTGCATCAAGTTATCTATCGTTTTTTGAACTTCCGCTTGGGACTCGGCGTCAAGAGAGCTGGTTGCTTCGTCTAGGATTAGAATCTTAGGGTTTCTAACGAGCGCTCGCGCGATTGCCAGTCTTTGCCGTTGTCCGCCGGAAAGTTGAACTCCGTCCTCACCGATTAAGGTTTCCAGACCTTTTGTCGTTTTTTCAACAAACTCCCAAGCATCTGCTTTTTTTAGGGCAGCTATAATTTCGTCCGTGGTTGCCGAAGGTTTGGCCTTGCAGACATTTTCCGCAATCGTACCATCGAAAAGGTCAATTTTTTGGGAAACAATTGCTATCTCTTTGCGATAACGGTTATAATCCAATTCCTTTAAATCAATGCCGTCAATAAAAATTTCCCCTTTAGTAGGGTCATATTCCCCAACAAGCAACGAAGCAAGAGTTGTTTTGCCGCTGCCAGTTCGTCCGACAAAGGCTATGCAGTGAAACGGTTCAACGAAGCAATTAATATTTTTAAGTATCAGGGTTTCAACACCGGGATATTTCATATTTACATTTCTCAATTCTACTTTTCCACGCATTCCTGATTCCGGCCACTTGGGTTCTTCCGGCTGTCTCACTGAAGGAACAATATCCAGCATGGCACAGATTTCTCTGCCAGCCTCCTTGCCTTCATTCAGATGGCGCTCCAAGTTATAGAAGCGGTAAAGGTTGGAAAATATTCTTTCCATCCAAGCAGTGGCGAGAATGATTGATCCCCACTGAGCCGGGTCTGAAAATTTGAATATAGCGCCATACATCATTGCTCTGAACAGAGAGATAATATCTTCTTTGTGGTTGTAGTTTTTTCTGAAAATTTCAAACCTCGGCCTTTCTTTTTCACAAAAATCCATCAAGAGTTTATC
>JACOZX010000032.1 GCA_016181105.1 Candidatus Yanofskyibacteriota bacterium | reverse complement strand
TTAATACGGAGGTTAGGATTATGTAAAACAAAAAATAGTGCCAGAAAGTCCAAAGACCGCCCATTCTTTCAAGCGTCCCCCAAAAACTCGGGTATTTCAGAACACTGGTAACAGTAGTTAAGGTAAAAGCTGAAGTAAAAAACAAAAACGCCCAAAATATTTTATCCCGGCGCGGCAGATAAGTTTTTTCTTTTAACACCAGAATCAAGTAGGCCGCCCCCAGAATTTCTACCAGAGACCTGAAAATGACAACTTTCCCGAAGTGAAAGGGGGAAATGAGGTCTCTAAAAACAAGAAGGGGCACAAGCGCCGTAAGGTATATGCCGAAACGGATGAATTTTGCCAAGTTGGATTCTTGGTTAGTAAGTTTTGACATAAGTTGTATATTAGCAGAAAGATGGGCTAATTGCCACAGCCCGCAGAGCCTTCAAAAACAATATTCACCAGACAAAAAATCATTAAAAACCACGGATATGAACTATGAAAGATTTGATGATATTCGTTTCTGATTCGGACAGACTGCGGGTTTTGTTTTTCGTCTCACTTTCTATATAACTTAAAAGCAAATTGTCCAAATAAACGGTTTTTTCAATATCTCCGTAAGTAGTGCTCCCGACGGCGCGCCGGATATAACTTAAAGCCTCATCGTAATCTTTTTTCTCTAACTTTAAAATGGCCAAAGCGCGATATAGGTCTCTATGATTTCTTTTATTCACATCGTTCCCGATTGCTGACAAAAAAGCCGATTCTGATTCCTCTAACTTTTCTTCGCGCCATTTTAATTTGGCGTAAATATTAAGAGCGAAGGGATAATCTTTGTAAATTTCCAGTGATTTTTCAACTTCTTTTCCGGCCAGCTCAAATTCTTTTTCTTTAAAGTAAACGGCCGCCAGATTGGCTCTGGCCCAGGCGCTATTAGGCGAATTTTTTGAAGCGGAAACAACTAGTTTTCTCCCGTCTGTCCAAATTCTGGCCTGCCCGAAAGAAATAAAAAGATAGAAAACTCCCGTTGCCGCAACAACAGGCAGGATAAATTTTTTGCCATGCGGCAAATAATCCAGCAAAGCTAAAACAAAGAGAACCAGGCCGATTGACGGAAAATACCACCAACGCTCCGCAAAAACACCGGTTGTCACGAAAAGAGTGTTGGATATCACCCCGAATGAAACTAAAAATAAGATGACCGGCACTCTGACTTTCTGGCTTTTGTTTTTAAAAAATAAAAATAAGACTAGCGCCAGCAGAATAAAACCGATAATTAGGCCCGGGTTCAGGTAATTTGGAACCGGGATTTGATTAAAAGAATAATCCGGCGACAAGCCAAAAGGAAGAAAAGTTTTTCTTAGATAAAGATAGAAATAAACAAACCCGCTCATAATCCTTTCTTTCAGGCCGACAAAAGCAAGAGGTCCGATTACAGGGTCAACCGACCCCCTACTGCCAACCGCATAACCGCCGAGAGCCAAATAACGCAAAAGAAAATAGGGCGCTAAAGCAAAAACATAATGAAAAGTCGTTTTAACGGTTGCTTTTAGGCTGTAACTTTTTGAAAACCAAGACAACAGAACAACCACGGGCAAAAGCAAAACGGAAAAGTCTTTTGCCAAAAGCGCCAGAAAAAAACTTAAAACGCTCAAAAAACGCTTTTCCTTATAAAAAAATAGCAGGGACAAGAGCAAGAAAAAGACGCCCAGCAAATCACTTCGTCCCACCATTGACACGACGGTACCGGCGTTAATCGGCAAAATTGAAAACCCGATTGCTGCGATATAGGAGGTTTTTTTGGAGAAAAAAAGCAAGGCCAAAGCAAAAACAAGAACGGCATTTGCTGAATGCACAACTATATTCACAAGACGCATAGCGGCCGTGCTTTCCGAAAATAGCAAAGTGCCGGAGTAAGACAACAGAGTGAGCGGCCTGTAATTGCCGGCCCAAGGCTGGTTTTGATGCCAAGGCATAAAAAAGGCCTTGTAAATGACCGCCGGACCTCTTAACTCTTCTCTGTTTTTAATAACCGAGTTGTCATCAAGAATATAGCCGCTTCCCAAAACTCCGCCAAACAAAAAAAGAGACAAGATAAAAACAAAAGAAAAAACGAGCAACGGGTCTTTGTATTTCTTTACAAACATATTGCCAAAATAATCTCTTGGTTAAAAAAGGTATCTGATTGCGATTTTCAAAAGTTTCCACCCGTCTTTAAATCTGCGGATTTTGGTGCCGTCATAGATTCTTTTTTTATAAACTATCGGAATTTCCACTGTTTTCAGTCCCAATTTCTTGGCTCCCAATATCAACGTGAAATCGCAAAACGGGTCCGGAAGTTTTTCTATCAGACCGGAGTCGTTTATTTTTTCAAATTGCGACCTCCAAAGGCATTTTGTGCCGCAAAGAGTGTCTGTCATTTTTTGTCCGGTTATCCAACTTAATAAAATCGCAAAAGATTTATTGCCCAAGTGGTTCAACGGCTTCATCGCTTCTTTTTCCATCGGATGCACAAGACGGGAGCCATTTACAAAAACTTCGGGGCCGGCGGCCGCCGCCTCATAAAATTTAGGCAGGTCTTCCGGTGGAACCGTGAGGTCGGCATCCAACACCATCAGTATTTCGTTTTGAGCCAGACGGAGTCCTTTCCAAACAGCGTCTGCTTTTCCGATACCGTCTTGAACCGCATATCGTATTTGCGCTCTGTCTTTATAGTCTTCCGCGACTTTTTTTATTTCTTCAAGCGTTCCGTCGTTTGAGTGGCCTTCCACAAAAATAAGTTCGTAGTCGCACTGAAAAGGCGTGGCTGAAACACGCTGAACAATCTTTTCTATATATTTTTTTTCGTTTCTGGCCGGAACAATAATTGATAACGATGGGTTCATTGTTTGGGTTTCAGTTTATAGATAATTCCTCCTGCGTCATCCGATATGTAAAGCGCTCCATCGGGGCCAAATTTTAAGTCAACCGGCCGGCCGTAAACATTTTTCTTGTTTTCCGAAATCCAGCCGGTTATAAAGTCAAACGGCTCCCGCGACAAAACTTTTCCATTTTTGTCCAAATCGTACCTGACCACTTTGTAACCCGTCGGCTCGCTTCTGTTCCACGAACCGTGGAGCGCCACCAACAAATCCCCTTCCCACTCCTTGGGCCAATTACGGCCGGGCGGAACAAAAGCAAGCCCGAGCGGCGCCGAGTGAGCCGGAATTTCAATAACCGGCGGCTCCGTTTCCGCGCAATTTCGCGGGATATCTATTCGCTCAAACTTATCCGGGTTAAATTTTTTGTCCGTAACTTTGTCGCCGTAGCAAAATGGCCAGCCGTACCGGCGGGCGCCAAATTTATGTTCCGGACCGGCAACTTTGACAATGTTAACCTCATCGGGAGGCAAATTGTCCCCTAAATTATCTCTCCCCATTTCTGTCGCCCATATTTCTTTTGTAACAGGATGGAAAGTAAAGAAAACAGAATTTCTTAAACCGCCGGCAAACTCCGCCGTATAACTGCCCTCGGGGTCTGACTCCAGTATCGCCGCTCTTTTCCAAGTACTTTCTTCACAAACATCGCAAGAAGAACCAACACTGATATAAAGTTTGGCATCAACTTGAGTATTGATAATTTTTAAACCCTTGATTATCTGGCTAGTGCGGAAATTTGGTCCAAAGGCAATAGTTCGGGTGAAATGCCTGCCTGCCGGCGAGGCAGGCCCGCCTCCGTCCGGAAGTTTTGTAATATTTTCGCCCGTCGCACTAGTAAGCTTGCCGGTTTCCATATTGTAAGAGTATCTCGCCACTTGATGCGTTTCGGCAATGTACAGATAAGTAGTTCCGGACTTAAGGTCTTTGTAAAAGTCCAGCCCGTGAGGCGACTTCAAACCCTCAATCAGCACACGTTTTGTTATAAATTCAGAACCTTCTAAAATACTAACCTTGCCTGCTTTTGTCTCGCTGACCAGCATCCTGCCTTTTGAATCAAATAGTATCACTCGTGGATTGTCTAGACCCTTAGCAACAACAGAAATTTCAAATCCCTCCGGAATATCCAAAAAAGACAACTCTCCGCCATTCTCCAAAACCGTCTTCGGCTCCTTAAGTTGAGGAGTATTATAGCCGATTAGCTTTTTAATCAAACTAAAATCAGATAAAAACAGATAAACAACCGAGATGACTACAAATAAAACAACGCCAAAAATGGCTTTTTTCATTAGCTTAATATAACAAAAATTTACTGAAAATCAATTGGAGATTAGCGCCCTTAACGCTCTGCGGGTTATCTCGCCGAAGAAACCGGAGATTGGTTTAACTCCGTATTTTTCTTGAAGTCGTTTGACCGCTTCATGGGTGATGTTGCCGAAATAGCCGGTAAGAAGATTGGCGGGATAACTAACTTCATTAGCCAAGAGAGCTTGGAGACGGACGACGTCATTACCCCGAGAACCGAGATAAAGATCTCTGGAAAAGTTATCAAAACTGACAGGAATAGAGTTACAAATACCGTTACTGCACCCAAAAGGACAAATATAAGCACTTCTATATACTTTGCCGTCGTTGCCGCAATAGTACTCAAAAATGTAATCGGCCTGAGAACTATCAAGACAAGCATCATAATGAATAGAATTTGCTCCTAAACTAGGGTCTGACCGGTCACTGGATATATTTGAGTTCTCTCCCACTATGATGCTTGGCGAACCATTAGCGGGCGGTCCTTTCGCGACCCCCCTTACAAAATAGTCCAAACCCCCATCTGTATCAGTGCAAGCTGATGCTGTTGGAGTTGGGATAGGAGTGGGAGTGGGTGTTGGAGTTGGAGTAGAACTAGAACTAATATAGGTTACAATATTAGATTCCGTTCCATTAGAATAAGAACATCCGTAAAAGTCAGCGTTACCACATCCATAAACTTTATAACGGTAAGTGAAGCC
>JACOZX010000031.1 GCA_016181105.1 Candidatus Yanofskyibacteriota bacterium | reverse complement strand
GCTGGCAACATCTATGACCGGATTATTTTGGACATTGGCATTATTGGTGTTACTAAGAGCTGGGTTGCTCGTCAAAGTTTGAGTAAGATTAAAAACCACTCCGTCTAAATCTGTACCGCCACGGCCTCTAAAAGCAGCTATGCCGCTAAAAACCGAACTGGTTATGCCAGTCGTATACAAGACAAACCTGTCAAGTTTTGTAAAACCGTCATTTCTCGGCCTTTGCAAATTAACAACATTTTCCAAATTCTGCTGACTTGTTTTTTGGTTAAGCGATAAAAATTCCAAAAACTTTTCCTGTTGTTCAAGTTGTTTCTCCTGCAGTTCGTGCTGTCTCCTCTGATAAATGGACATCTGGTCAAAATAACGATCAACAAAACGATCTCGGCTTTCTTTTTCTTCCTTAATTAAAAGGACCATTTCCTGTTTCACATTAAACTTTTCTTCCGGTTCTTTTGTCTCTGCTTTATTTTTATTGCCGGGTTCAATCACATCGTTCCCGCATTGGGCATATTTAATATTCCCATCCTTGTCCGCCAGCACCTTTACTCTAGGCGCCAAAATGCGAGGTTTGAAAACACCACCCTCTTCCATAATTACTTGTCTTGGACTTTCCAAAATTTCAATATGCAGTTCTGGGTGCTCCTTAGCCAAACGGTTAAAAAGTTTTGGGTTATCTTTGGGCGTATAAATTTCTACCTTGTTTGTAACATCAGTAGTCTGCGCCGTCGCAAAAGGCAAAGTTGAAAAACTGAAGATAAAAGCAAAAATCAATGCAACCGAAATATTTTTTCTCATTTTTTTCTCCTTTTTTGTTTGTTGTTTTTGTTTTCTTTGTTTTTGGTTTTTTGATTCACGTCGGGTTGTCCGGTCAGTCTTCATCACTCTGAAATTGTTTACAAACACTCCGAAAAGTAAAATGCCCAAAAACGACACCGGCAAAATTTGCCCCAAGTTCATCAAACTAATCAGTCCCGCTTTTTTGACTTCTTTTTCCTGTTCCTTCTCCTTTTTTAAATTTACAATTTGTGAGTTACTCTTTACTTCTTTTCTTTGTTCCAAATTAACTAATCTTGCTTCAAAAACATCTGTTGAACTCTTAATTTCGAGATATGCTTTTTTAAGTCTCGCCGTTTCGGCTGACTGAACGATACTTTTCTTTTGCAAAGACCTGACCCTGGCAGATTCTGCCGTAATTTGTTCCTTAAGCAGGATATTTTCTTTTTGAAGTTTTTCCGAGTCCTCTCTCGTAACACGCAACACTTGTGACAACGCAAATAAGCTCTCCTGATTTTGTCTTTGTTGTTCCGCCAAAGCGGAGCCCATCAGGATAACTTGCGTTTCAAGTTCTTCTATCTTTTTCTGTTTTTGAGCCAGTTGGTCAGATTGACTTATGGCCGTTTGTTTCAAACCGGAAATTTCTTCGGCAATCAATGAGTTAGCCTTCCTCAAATCAACAATATTGCGGTAAAAAACCTCCTGCGCAACCTGATTGTCACAATAAATATTAAGCCCGGTTGTCTGCTGTTGCCCCCGCCTTCCCACAAAGGAAGAAGCAACATTCAAACTGCTGGACATAATAAAATTGGAAGCAACCAAATTGCCGTAGCGCAAACCCACACTGACGAACGGAATAGAGTTTATAATTTCTTTTTTTAACTTTCCTCTTGTTTTCTCAAAAAAAGTTACCTCCGCTTTGTCATAGCCTTCCTTAGTTAAAACTGTCCCTTTGTAGCCAAGCTCCGAGGAATTTGCAACCAGATAAACCAGCTTCTCAATCTTCTTGTCCGTTTCCGAATTTTTCTTTACATATCTGACGCCATTTTCTCCGTCCTTAAACACCGCCCCTTTAAGCTGAAACTTTTCCTGGTCCACGTTATTAACTTCTCTCTCTTCCCAAATCATTCCAAGGGGTCCCCTTGGATAGAAAATGTGACTGCCGTCGTGGCACAAAAGAAAAAATCTTTTTTCCTTATACTTTGCAAGTTTTGCGACATCATCCGACTTTGTAATCAAAGCAACCAATTTTTGTTCTCCCACAAGAACAAAAGAATTGGCTCGCCTTGATTCTTTGTCAAAGTAATGAAGCGTTGATGCAAGAGTCTTCGCAATTATTTTTTCTTTTCCGTTGTCATTGGCGGTTACAACCAGTTCCCACGAATTACCGGTTTCAGCGCCGGCTTTTCTTAATTCCTTAAGCTCCCCCGGCATGGAAGAAATAACAACAACATATTCCGACGCTCTAGAATCAAAATCCGGCACAACTGTATTTTTACCTTTTTCCTTTACCTCAAAAGGTAAACGTCTTAAAGCGTCAAGTTCGGAAATGCGATAATTGGCATTACCAAAAACAGATACGCCAAAAAAACCGAGAACGAGAACCAGACAGAACAAAAAGCCTTTTTTCAGCATGCTTTCCCCTTGTTGTCAAAGATGCTTTGTGAAGAGATGGTATATTAAGTTGACAAGAGTGTCAAGCTCGTACACATTAATCCAAGGGCCGCCCTTGGACAACGGGGGCTAGAGATGTTTCTTACGCCACTCTTCAATTTTTTTATGGTCGCCTGATAAGAGAACTTTTGGAACTTTTAGTCTCTTTTTTCCCACAATAAAAACCTCTGGACGGGTATATTGGGCATGATCAGATTTTTGAGCAGATTCTTTTTTGGCAATAAAACCGGGAACCATTCTGGAAACCGACTCAATCACGGCCATCGCCGCCACCTCGCCGCCGTTAAGAACATAATCGCCGACTGAAATTACTTCGTCAGCAATATAATCGGCAACTCTTTCGTCAACTCCTTCGTATCGGCCGCAAACAAAAATCAACTGGTCCAACTTGGTCCATTTTTTTGCCATTTCCTGATTAAACTTTTTTCCTCTGGGACTAAACAAAACGACTCTTGTTTTTTTGCCTTGATTCTTGATTCTTGATTCTTGATTCAATTCTTTAACTGCTTTAAAAATCGGTTCAATTTTCATTACCATACCAACACCACCGCCGTAGGGCTTATCGTCAACCGTCTTGTGCTTATCTGTCGTCCATTTTCTTAAGTCATGCAAACTAATTTTAATAATCTTCTTTTTTTGCCCGCGCGCCAAAAGAGACTCACTCACGAAGCCTTTAAAAATTTCTGGAAAGATTGTGACGACATCAAATTGAATCATATTTAAATTTGTGTTCTAATATAACACATTGCAGTTCTTTTTTTAATAATCAAAAACCCCAGAATAAGGGGGTTTTTGATTTGAGCATTCGCCCACAGATTACATATCTAGCTCGCCCATAACGTCTTCAACGTTTTTGGTCTTGCCGCCTGCAGCTACTGGTCCTCTTCCGCCTTCCGGCTCTTCAATGCGCAGATTAACTCTGGCGTTGTTCCTCATGCCGATTATTCTGGCAAGAGTTCTGATTGCCTTGGCGGTAGAACCCTGTCGGCCGATCAGTAAACCCATATCTTCCGGGTCAACCTTGACCGAAAGCAGGACTCCCATCTCATCAACCTGCCTGGTAACTGTAACATCATCAGGTTTGTTGACGATGGCTTTGACGATAAACTCTACAAAATCCAAATCTTTATCTTTAGCCATACTGTTAATAATCTTTTTTAAATATTAAACAATCTTTCGACCTGCCAGCTCTTTCTTTCTGTGAGTGGCCTTAACTTATATTATAATTCTATCACTTATTAAAACTGGTGTCAAGGTGTGGCTATTGGCTGTTCGGCTGGAGTTTCAATAACAGACACTTCCTCAACCGCAACTTCTTTGGCTTCCTTTTGTTTTTCTTCCGACACGGGCTTTGCTACCTGTTCTTCTTTTCCTTTGACTTTCTTCTTAGCTTTCCAAGCCTGGACTTTTTTGCCCTCAATGACTTTTCTGCCAATTAACAAATTATGTACTGTCGGCGAGGCTTGCGCGCCTTTTGACAGCCAAGACAACACTCTTTCTTTATTTACATTAACCTTGTCTTCGTGAGGATTATATGTACCCAAAAGCTCCAAATATCTGCCTTTTGGTTTTTGGGTGTGTTCCGTCACAATCACCCTAAAATATGCCTGACCCCTTTTACCAATTCTTTGTAAGCGGATTTTTAACATTGTTTCAAGAGATTATCACAAAAAGCTTTTTTTTGCAATTTAAACAAAAAGAGGGGTTATTCCCCTCTCAACCTGCATGCGGCTTCTTCAATTTCCTGTCTGGTAACATTTGGCCTGGCTAATTTTAAATTGCCATACGCCCAACTTATTCTTTGCTCTTCCAGCTCTTCTTCCGTCATCTTTATTTTTTTAGCCTGGTTAATCAATTCCTGTAAATCTTTTCTCACTTTCTCTCCTTTTCTTGCGCTCTTGCGACTTTTGAAATAGCTTTAGTCAGTATATCACTTGTTTTAAGTTTTCGCCATGGCCTCCATAATTTTATTTATTGCTTGTTTCAAAACTAAAAGATCGGTTTCAACCGTTTTCCAAACAACTGCTAAATCCACACCGAAATATTCATGAATTAATTTGTTTCTCATGTTACCAATATCTCTCCATGGCAAGTCAGAGTTTTCTTTTTTGATTTCTTCAGACAATCTGCCCACGGCTTCGCCAATAATTTCAAACTCTCTCACCACCGCATCTTGCATCATTTTATTCTCCTTATTTACAAACTCTTCCTTACTCACATCTTGAGTATAGGTTTCGATCGCGGCGACTGCGTCAAGAATGTGTTTAAGATAAGCCTCGTCTTTTTTCATGAGTAAAATTATTGATAAATGGCTTTGAGGTCGCTCAAGATATAGTCCTTGATATATGGACTTATAGCCCCCTCGGTAACCAAATCAACTTTTTGTTTTAAGATTTCCGATAACTTTTCTTCAATCCCAAGATATCTAAAAAAACCCGGCTCCTTATCCTTTTTAAATCTTATCAAGATATCTAAATCGCTATCTGGCCGGTTATCGCCCCGAGC
>JACOZX010000030.1 GCA_016181105.1 Candidatus Yanofskyibacteriota bacterium | reverse complement strand
TCCAAATGAATGTACTCATAAGAATAACGATGTCTTAGCGGCCATAGATTGGGAGGACCTGCAAATACTTTGGTGTAGATGTTGCGGTTCTGTCAAATATGGAGAAGAGCCTTGGATAGTACCCGGACAAAAAATTGATTTAAGTGAAAGTGGTTGGGAGTCTTTTGAAAATGGATATATTTTTCATTAGCTGATATTTTAAAAACCAGATTTATAACTCTGGTTTTTGATTTGTTAACTGGTTTGTGTTACTTTTTGTCAGTTCAAAAAGAAAGGGGAAATGATGTTAAAAAAGATCTGGTTGTTTTACAGGAGGTTTCGGGATTTCAGATGTTTAAAATGCGGACATAAGAAAGTTGACTTCTCTCGTCACTTTTGCAACCCCATATGTCCTTATTGCGAGGGAATAAGTTATTTAGTGAGAGACGACTTTTTACTATAGTCAAAAAGCACTTGATAGTGCTTTTTTAATTGTGCTGGCTATTTTATCTGATAAGTCAAAGTTACGTTCAAAGTGATCTCGTTTTCTCCGGCGGGCAATGTCGGGCCTGCTCCGCCTTGGCTCGGCGCTGATAAGGCTTTTTCATAAAACACCGGTGAAAACCCTCCGGCATTTTCGTAAAAATTAACTATCTTACCCAGCTTGATTCCCAGTTGGCTTTCCAGTTCATTTGCCTTTTTCTTGGCTTTGGCGATGGCTTCCGAGCGCGCTTGGTTTTTAAGTTTGTCAAGGTCGTCAATGGTAAAACGAAGGTCAGTTACTTTATTGGCGCCGACAGAAACCACCCCGCCGATAACGGCCCCGGCTTTGTCCAGATTTCTGATTTTGACTTCCAGTTCTTGGTAAACCAGATAGCTTTTTATCTGTGGTTCTTCGTTGCGGGGGTAGGCGTATTGAGGGCTGATATTATATTCGCTTGTCTTGATGTCTTTTTCAGCAACGCCTTGGGTTTTTAAAAAATTGACCACCTTTTCAGATTTGGGAGAGTTGGTTTTCTCCGCTTCTTGAGGCGTGGCGGCTTCGCTGAAAATTACAATTCGGACTAAGCCAATGTCCGGTTTGGCGAAAACTTTGCCTTCGCCTGAAAAAGATATAGTATTGCCTGTAACAGGCATGTTTAATTTCTCATAGGCGCTAACAGCTAAAAAAACTGAAGCAACAACCAAAAAACATATACCGAAAAAGTAAAGGAACTTGTGGTTTGTCATAGCAAATACATGATACCTGAAAACAAAAAACTTTTAAAGCCCATAATTTACCTAGTTCTCCACAATATCAGAAGCGCTTATAACGTCGGTTCAATTTTTCGGACAGCGGATGGAGCAGGAATAAGTAAAATTTATTTGTGCGGTATCACCCCTAATCCCAAAGACGAACCGAAAATTGCCAAAACTTCTTTAGGAGCTGAAAAGCATGTGCCATGGGAACGGTATAAGCAAACATGGCGGCTTTTGGAAAAGTTAAAAGAACAAAAAGTAAAAATTACTGCCTTGGAGCAGTCTAAAGACTCAATAGATTACAGAAAATTTAAACCCAAATTCCTGCCTGCCGGCAGGCAGGTCCACCTAGCGTTAGTTGTCGGCAACGAAGTCAAAGGTTTAAGCAAAAAAATCTTAAAATATTGCGATAAAATTATAGAAATTCCGATGTATGGTAAAAAAGAGTCACTTAACGTCTCGGTTGCCGCTGGTGTGGCTTTGTATGAAATTACCAAGCAAAACTCTTGAACGTAAATTATTTGCCGGTGGTTATCGGTGCATAGTGGCTGTGGACGAAGTCGGTATGGGTTGTTTGGCTGGGCCGGTGGTGGTTTGCGCCGTGTCTTTCAATAAAGATTTTTTTAAAAAGTCGCACAAAAAACTTCGTTGGCTTAGAGATTCTAAACAACTTTTGCCTCATCAGCGCGAAAAATTCGCCGCTGAACTTTTGAAGCAAAAAAACTTTCATTATCAAATCTCATACTGCCATTCCAAAACGATTGACAAAATAAATATCTACCAAGCGGCGAGGAAAGCGATGGGGAGAGCTGTCAGAAATGTTATAAGTTACAGGTTGCAAGTTATAAGCAAAAATTCTGAACCTACAACATACGACTTACCTGTCCGCCAAAGCCTTGGCGCAGGCGGGAAACCTAAAACAATTATCTTGGTTGACGGCAAAACCAAAATCCAAGGGATGCCCTTGGAACAGAGGGCGATTGTAAAAGGGGACAGAAAGGTGTTTGCGATTGCCTGCGCTTCAATTTTGGCCAAAGTTTTTAGAGACAAAATGATGGTCAAATACGCCAAAAAGTTTCCCGGTTATGGATTTGAAAAACACAAGGGGTATGGCACAAAAGAGCATCAAGTCCGATTGGCAAAATTAGGCCCTTGCCCGATACATCGGAGGTCTTTTTGGCCGGTATCTAATTTGATATAATCCACTATGCCCAAATTTGAATCTTTTTCAGAAAAACCAAAACCAAAAAGGATAGCAGAAGAAGTAAGGCGTTCTAACGCAGAGTTAAGGAGACAGTTGGAAGAGTTAAAAACGAAAAATCAAAAAAAGAAACTTCCTACTGATATGACCAAGCCGGTTTTTGACCCGACTAGAGAACGGCTTCCGATAAGAGCAGAAGAGAAAAAAGATAAAGAAAAAATCAGAAAATTGAGTTTTCTAAATAGAACCGTCCGTAAACTCGTACTATCAGGTATTCTTATTCTTAATGTGGATGCTTTTGGTTCATTGGCTTATTTTGGCGTTGAAAAGCTGGTTCAATATCAACAAGAAGAAGGGTTGTGGGAAAAAGAAAAAGAACTGGAAAAAGTATTTGGGTTATTTCCAGAAACCGGGCTTTTCACAAAATGGCGAAAGCAAAGAGGAAGAAGAAGTTTGCAAGTCTATGATTTTTTGAAAAATTCAGTAGGTAAGGAAAAAGTAAATTTGGGTAAACTAACCGGAGAAAACGGAGAAATTAGTCCGCAAGCTCTCGGCGAGGTATTAGAAACCTTCCCACAAAGCTGGGTTAGAGAAATTTCCTCAATAAAACAAGTTGAAGGAACTAGTTCGATGGAGTGGCTCACCAAAAAACTCCACAGGTTGGAAGGAGAGTCAACGATTGTGGCTCACTGTGACATTAGACGAGGAAAGGGTAAAAGTGAGATAACCTTTTTTGGAATTACCAAAAAAATTCCGCTAGAGTTTATTATTCAGGGTTTAGCGCATGAAATTAGCCATGCTAATGACTGGAACTCTGACCACTTTGCAAATCAAACCGAAAAAGTTGAGCTTCTTTTAAAAATTGGTAAAAGACTCCAATCTGGAGACAGGTTTAAGTCTGAATATGTGGAGGCTATAGGCGGATTTTCCCAAGGACAAAAAAATATTAACCAAGCCATAGAATATTGGGCGGAGATTTGCAGGCAATATTTTACAGATCCTACACAGTTGCCAGCAGAAGACTTTGTGCTTGTTGATTCTCAAGTCAGAAAAACTGACCCTACTTATAACGCCCTTGTTTCCAGCAATAAAAGGGCCGAGATAATAAAAAATGTGCTAGCTCAAAAATTACAAAAAGTCGGTTAATATTTTAGCTATGATTTTAAAAGTTAAAAATAAGGAGGGGAAAAACTTGGGGATTTTTGAGATTGCCGCCGGCGGGTTTAAGTTTTTGGAAGGAGAGCGGGACGAAAATTTTGAAAAGTTTATCAGCGTGCCTTGAAAAGTTTTTTGGAAAGAGAAGGTTATCTAGTTTCCGAAAGATATCCGGAAACTGAAGAGGAGATTAAAAAACTGTTGGCTGGTTTTCCCGATGACGACCCTAATAAAATGGACATTCTAAAACATTTGCCTGAAATGAGTCGTTTGGAGCAGACGATGTTTTTGGCGGGGTTGAAAAAAATAGAGAAGAAGTCCTAGTTTTACTTGTGATATTTTTCTTAGTAAAATTAAACCAATGGATACCAAGCAGAGACTTTTTGTTGAAGATATAATGAGCAAGGAGCCGGTGACGGTTGGGCCGGAAGATTCGGTTGTTTTTGCGGCGCGGCTTTTGTTTGAAAAAAATTTTAACGGTTTGCCGGTGATAAACGAAAATAAAGAAGTCATTGGGATTGTCACGGAATACGACCTGATTTCCAAAGGCGAAGCTTTACATTTGCCCACGCTGATTAACTTATTGGGCAATGTAGATGTTTATAAAAAAGACAGCAGTCTGGTGAGGGACGACCTTAAAAGTCTTTTAATTCTGAAAGTTAAAGATATTATGAATAAAGAGCCTTTGATTGTTAGTAACACGTCTCCGATCCAAACAGCAGTGGAGCTTTTTGCCGTCCACCACAAAGTGAACCCTATTCCTGTTGTTGACAATGACAACAAGTTGGCCGGCGTCATAAGTCGTTTTGACCTGCTTAGATTTTTTGCGGACTATAATGCGCCCAGAGAAGTTGAAGCTGACAAACCGGAAGTTTTAGACCAGAAAGTGGAAAGTTTTATAAACGATTTTGAAAAGAAATTTGTTTTGGTTTCAAAAGGCCGGGCGCGGTTTTGGCCGATTGCCAGTTTGCTGTTTGCGATTGCCGGCTTTGTTGTCGCTTTTGCTATTATTTTAAGAATTGCCACCAAGTGATGTTATAAGTTATAAGTTTTAGGTTTTAAGTAAGAAAGGGCAGACCTATAACTTGTAACCTATAACTTGTAACAATGTCTTACCATTTGCACGAAGACAAAATTAAAGAACTGGAACTAAAGGCTAACGAGATTCGCCGGTCTATTATTGAAATGCTGGTTGAGGCCGGGTCGGGCCATACGGCCGGGCCATTGGGTATGGCCGATGTTTTTACCGCTTTTTATTTTCATATTTTAAATCACGACCCCAAGAATCCTTTTTGGGAAGAAAGAGACAGGCTTATACTTTCCAACGGCCACATTTGTCCGGTACGTTACGCGGCTATGGCGCATGCCGGTTACTTTCCGATTGAAGAACTTAAAACTTTAAGAAAATTCGGTACTCGTCTTCAGGGTCATCCGGAAAGAGAAAGATTACCGGGTGTGGAAACAACCTCCGGTCCGCTTGGCTCCGGTTTGGGTCAAGCCTGTGGCATTGCTTATGCGGCGAGGATGGACGATAAAAAATTTAGAACCTATTGTTTTATGTCTGACGGGGAACACGATGCCGGCAACCTTTGGGAGTCGGTAATGTTTGCCGGAAAATACAAATTGAGCAACTTAACCGGCTTAATTGACCGTAACAATATCCAGATTGACGGCATGACCGAAGATATCATGCCCTTGGAAAATTTAAGAGCGAAATACGAAGCTTTTAACTGGCATGTTTTGGAAATTGACGGGCATAACTTTGAGGAAATTGTTAATGCTGTTGAAGAAGCCAAAGCGATTTACGAAAAACCGACGGTAATAATTTCTCACAACATTCCCGGCAAGGGGATTCCGGAAATTGAGTTTGACTACCGTTGGCATGGTATTCCGCCTGGCAGTGGTCCGACAGATAAGATTCCAGCCAAAGAGCAGGCCAGTCATTTTTTAAATGACTTAAGAACTTTACAAGGGAAAATAACAAGTGAACATGAATAAAAAGGAAGGGGGTGTATTATGCACGGAAATTGTGGATGTTTTCACCATTGGGTGACAAAAATTTTGGTAGTTTTGGCTTGGCTGTCAGCCATCGGATTCTGGTGGGTAGCCAAGAGCGGAGGTTTTGTTTGGGGCATGGATGCCGACCATCTGTTTAAAGATGTAGTCATTTTGAGTCTTCTTGCTTACGGTACTAAATTTTGCGGTTGTTGCGGGAAGGGTAAGATGGGAGGAGTAAGCGGCGGCGATATGGGCGGCATGTGTAAACACGCAGGCGGTTGTACTTGTGGAGATTGCGGACGCTGTAGGTAAGATTGACCTAATTGGTCTAATTATTCTAATTGATCTAAAAATTTTAGGTCAATTAGGTTAATTAGGATAGTTAGAAATTAATAAAAAATGTTAAACAAAAAAGCTAAACTTGCAGAAAACTTGTTGGACAAAACAAAACTGGAAATGTTAGCCACTCGTGTCGGCTACGGCAAGGGTTTAGTTGAAGCCGGAGAAAAAGACCGGAGGGTAGTCGTGCTTTGCGCCGACCTAACCGAGTCAACGCACTCTCACTGGTTTAAAGAAAAGTTTCCCGAGAGATTTATTGAGATGGGCGTAGCCGAGCAAAACATGGCTACAGTGGCGGCTGGGATGGCCAACTACGGTAAAATTCCTTTCATCTCTTCTTACGCCGCTTTTTCTCCGGGGCGTAACAACGAGCAGATCAGAACGACAATTACTTTGAATAATTTGCCGGTGAAAATCGGCGGAGCGCATGCTGGGATTTCGGTCGGTCCCGACGGCGCGACTCACCAGCAGTTAGAAGACATTGCTTTGATGCGCGTTCAGCCAAATATGGTGGTCTTGGTCCCTTGTGATGCAGTTGAGGCTCAAAAAGCGACTGTGGCCGCGGCTTTTAATAATAAGCCGACCTATATCCGTTTCGGTCGGGAGAAGTCTCCTGTTTTTACAACTCAAGAAACGCCTTTTAAAATTGGCCGAGCGGAAGTTTTTAGAGACCTGCCTGCCGGCCCGCCTGCCGGACGGACAGGCAGGCAGGAGGAAAAGACCTGCACCATAGTTGGCTGTGGCATGTTGTTGTATAATGCTCTTGTGGCCGCCGAAGAACTTTCCAAAGAAGGAATTGAATGCGAAGTCATAAACTCACACACGGTTAAACCGTTGGATGAAAAAACTATAATTAAATCAGCAAAAAAAACCGGTGCCGTGGTCAGTGTTGAGGAGCATCAAATTGACGGGGGACTAGGTTCGGCTGTTGCTGAAGTTTTAGCCCGTAATTATCCGATTCCGCAAGAGTTTGTCGGTGTGCAAAATCGCTTCGGCGAGTCCGGCAAGCCGGACGAGTTAATTGAATCTTTTGGCATGGGCATCGGTTCAATCAAGTCAGCGGTTAAGAAAGTTTTAAATAGAAAAAACTCATGAGCATGAAAAGATTGAGGATTGTTTTTTTTGCTATTATTTTGGCCAGTCTTTTTTTTAGCGCAAACCCTGCCCAAGCGGGTTTTTTGTCAGACACACTCGGTTTTTTTAGTAAAGTTGCAGAGCAAGTTCAGAAAATTAGTATTGATTTAAGTTTGACCTTTGCTAAGAAAGAAGATTTTTCCGGCTCTTACTGTATTCCAGCATCGGCTTGTCAAAAGATAGTCACGCGCGGGTCGGTCACTTACTGTGCCAGACCGCTGGCTTCACTTTGTTTGCCACCTACTTCTACACCCACGCCCGACTTTGGAACAACAACTTTTCCCATAACGACAGCAACCACTCCATTGCCAGCAGTCACAACCACAACGCAAGCGTCTACGCCCATCGTTACAGTTATTCCAAGTATAACCACCACAACATTCATACCGGTAGAATCTACAGGTTCTGGTAAAGGAGGACTTTCGTGTATACCCAAATCTTTTTGCCGTCAGTCCATAGGAGCATTTTGCGTTTTTCCCATAGGTTCTTTATGTTCAGAGCAATCTATTACTACCACAACCACACTGCCTCCGATTGCCATTACTACAACGACTCAAGCGCCTACTACGACCACCACTCTTCCTCCGACCACTACCACGACAACCACAACCACAACACTTCCTCCATCCTGTTACGGGGCGGTCATTGAGTATGCGCAGTATTCAAGTGATTAACGATCTTTATAGCCAAGGGTGCGATGTTTGGACTCCCTATTCTGCTGCTTGCCGCCGTGTGGTGACGCAATACTGTCAGCAGATGGGTTTTATTGGAGGATACGGCCCTCTTGAGGTGCATGAGGGTAAAGCGGTGGTGGCGTGCGTGGGGAGTTTACTCGGTAAATATGTGGAATTTAGTTACGCTGACGGATGTAGCGCTAACAACCCCTCTTCTTTGAATTGTCAGTCGCGGGCTAGGCGTCAGTGTCAGGCGTTTGATTATGCTTCTGCGGTTGGTGTCGTTTCGCAAAATGCTTCTTCTTTTGGGACGATATGTCTTGGTAAAAATGACATTGTTAAAGAAGTCAGCACCACATTGCAGTCCATACAAAATGTCCAGCCACCTAACGAATTTCCGAAAAGCATTTGCGACTTCAATGCTGTGGCGAATGGTGTCGGCTGTCAGAGTCGTGTACAACAGTTTTGTGTGCAACAGGGGTATGATACTGGTTTCAATATTTTGGAGTACAACTCCGGGAACGGTTCGGCTATAGTAACCTGCATTAAAAAAAGCTCTGTGGATCTGACATACACATCGGAAGGTAGTATGCGCGCTCCCAGAGACAATGATGCCTATGTCTGGCCGGCGCATCTGGGAAAAAATATACTGGGCGGGGCGGCCTTTGCTGGAGATGTAACCTATACTGACGGTATTTACAACCCCTTTTCTTACCCGTTGATTATAAAAAGCTTGAAAGGGTTCACTAACTATCGCAATCCGGATCCAAATGCTTATTCTCGGGATATGTGTTTTTATCTTAACAAAGGACAAACTCAGCAATCCCGAGATAATTTTGACGGCGAACTAGTCTGTAGTTATACCGAGAGCGTAGATACGCCAAATACTGACTTTGACGGTAATGCCGGAGCGCTTCTCAAGTCTGGTGAACACTTGTATTTCCAGGCGACACCACAATGGGGATCTGGTGGTCGGGGACTAAATGGCGAAGGCTTGTATGCTTGGGGTGAGTTGGATGTTGCGGTCCTAGATAATACCAAAGTTGGACTGAATCGTGTTCGTTTTCCACGCGTTGATACAGGCTACTCTTTAACTCCCAATAACCCATTGACCGTTCCGGCGGGATGTGAAGATGGCTGTGCCGTGAGGGACAGTCAAGGCAATGCGTCTACTAATTGGTGGTATTCGACAGCAACCGCCACTCATATTCGGGGCATCTCTTTCTTTGGCGGTAGCGCCCAGGTTCCCGGAGTGCAGAGGATGCAGGGTTGTTTGCGGTTGAGTGATAGCAACGGCGGTAATATCAGTTCCCCATGGTGTTTTGATTTACAAGATGAACATTTTAATCCTAGTACTTATACCCGTGCGTTTGGCAATATCTTCGGATATTTATCCGGCTCACAATTTGTGCCACTTGATATCAACGTTCCTGCTGGATCAAAAATCGGACTTACTTTTACTCTTTCTTCCGAGGTCAGCGGGACGGTTGATCTGGCCACCTATGTTTGGTTAGACGACAGCGCCCAGTCAGCGGCTACAACTAACACAGTCATAGTTCGCGCCAAAGGCACTCCGGCAGTTAATCAGTATCCAATTATGGAATTACGGCAAGGCAGTACTGCTTTGCAAAAATGGACTGTAACCGGAGATTATAGAGATTATACCTACACAAGCAGTAACAACATTGGCCTGACTAATCTTTCAGTCCATTTTCTCAACGACTATTTTGACGGCCGAGAGGAGGACAGAAATTTAATCGTTGACTACATTTCCGTAAATGGCAGAATATATCAGTCAGAGGATGCTTACGAATATGGTTACTGGTCTCCGACAACTAAATGCACTTCGGGGCGTTTTGGAAGTGAAACTATTTACTGCGACAAAGGATACTTTGAATATTCCACTGCTCAAAACAGTTTTCTTGGACTCAACAAACTGTCCCAGATTCTTAGTCCGGTTTGGGAATATTTGAAATTTAACTCAAAATGAAAGCGGTTGGCTTCTTAAAGTTAAAAAACCGATGAGATCAACTTCCAGAAAATTAGGTTTCTTGGTCTTTACGCTACTGATTTTTACGTCAGTATTGTTGCCTGGGTTTACTTTGGCTATTGAAGACGCTTGCCGTGACTTGTTTGAAGCTTCTTTTGAGATAACTCCTGAGGAAGGGGACTACCCCACCGAAGTCACTTTGACATCGAATTTTGCATGGCTGACTAATCGAAAAGCTTGTTTAGAAAATACGTTGCGGTTTGACTTAAGCTATGAGTCTTTAGGTAGGCAGCAACTTTCAGGCAACATAGCCGAGGTTAAATTTAAAAACTTGCCGGGTGTCAGTGGCGGTATACTCAAAAACGGGCAAGAAGTGACTAATGTTTATAAGATTAAAATAAAAGACTTGGCATCTGGGGCTGGCGACGGTTCTGCGGCCAGTTCGGATATTAGCAACTACGTTTCTCCCGGTGAGTCAATAAAGTTTAAAATGAAAGTCGAAAGCGACGACTTTTTGGATAATGGTTCGGACCTTTCTAGTTACTACGACCAAACTTTTAAACTTGCAGTTACCGGCAAGCTTTGTGCTTACAAAGAGAAAGATGGCGCGACACGTTGTCTGCCAAACTCAACCAAAGAAGCAGAAAGTAATAAGTGTGACGAAGCTGTCGGCACTACGGCTGGTGAAAATCCAATAAATCCCAATTCTCCCGACAGTTGCCAAAAACTAAAATGTGTTCCGGTTGAAGCTAGTGTTTGCGGCACAGGCAAGGTCAGTTCTACCGGCCCTATCAACTTGAACAACTTGAACGTTGACATATTTAAATTTAAGATTGATAACCCTCTGGCCGGCAAGGCGGATAATATTATAGACCTGTTAGCCATTTTTGCTAACTTTATTTTTCAATTGGGTGTGCCGGTGGCGGTTATAATTATTATCTACTCCGGCATTTTGTATTTAGTCTCCGCTGACCGGCCGGCAGTAGTGCAAAGAGCAACCAACGGATTAAAATATGCGGCTATTGGTTTGGCGGTTTTACTGATAGGCAAAGGATTTGTTTCTCTGGTGCAAAGTATTTTGAGTGTCAATTAAAAATCTCGCTGTTAAGCGAGATTTTTAATTACTTCTACGAGTTGCTTAAAGTCTTTTTCCATCTCCATCTGGAGCAGGGGGTCTTTGGTTGTAGTTGACGGGTGATGGGTGGCGAAGAGAGAATTTGTTCCGAATCTTATCAGTTTGCCTCGGATATTGAAGAGTGGAAGTTTTACATTCAAGCCTCTTAAGGCGACACCGCCAAGAGCTATAATCAGCTTAGGTTCCAGTATCTTGATTTCTTCTCTAAGGAATTGAGAGAATTGCTTAATTTCTTTAGGATGGGGTAATTCATTGTTCTCTTGAGAGGCTTTAACGGCGTGAGTGATGTAAAGGTTCCTTCTGGAAAGTTCTAAGTTTTTAAGCAATTGGTCCAGTATTTTGCTATGATCTCCGGTTAGATGTTTTTCCTTTTTTATTTCTTCCTCGTTAGGATATTCACTGACAAGCATAATTTGCGAACCAAAATTTCCCTTGCCAAAAAGGAGGGTTCTTGATTTGAATTTCGCAGTTATGCGCTTATTTAGTTCTGTTAACTGTTGATTTTTATCCATGTGGTTGGTGACTTACTACAATCCCAAGACTTGCGACATTGTATCAGAAAGTTTTTGACTTGTAAAGGGTTTATGTGCAATTGTGGATAAGATGGTGGGTACACAACAGCAACTTGTGTTATACTGTCACTAATATTATATATGCTATTAACTGAGGTACAATGAATCACAAGTTAAAACAAAAAGCCATAGAGTTAAGGATAAAACACGAGCTTAGTTATTCAGCAATCAAAAATAAACTAGGTGTACCTAAGAGTACGCTAAGCAATTGGCTTATCAATTTTCCTCTTTCCAAAGAAAGAGTTTTAGAATTAAAGAGGAAAGCTTGGAAAAAAAATGAAGCTAAGTACGAACTTTATAGAATAACAATGAGAGAAAAAAAAGAAAAAAGAGAAGAAGAGTATTACAACAAGTATAAGAATAAGCTATCGAATTTTTCGCAAAATTCTTACTTTATCGCGGGACTGGCCCTCTATTTGGCCGAAGGTAGCAAACGCAGTAGCGCCAAGTTGGTTTTTACCAACACCAATTCAAAGCTAGTAATTTTTTTTATATATTGGATTAATAAGTTTTTTAAATTTCCTAAAGAAAAAATTCGTATTTTTTTACAACTCTATCCCAACATGGACATAGAAAAGGAGTTGTTTTTTTGGGAAAAAGAGCTAAAATTACCAAGACAACAATTTTATAAGCCGTTTATAAGAAAGTTGCTACCATCCAGCTTTTCTTACAGAGAATCTTTTCATCATGGCACTTGTGCTGCAATAGTAATGAGTGCTGAAAAACATAGAGAAGTGTTGATGGCTTGTAAAGCCTTTTTGGATGTTTCAACTTCGGGCATGTAGCTCAGTGGTAGAGCACACGACTGATAATCGTGAGGTCGAAGGTTCGATCCCTTCCGTGCCCACCAAATAAAAATAGATGGCGGTGCCATCTATGTATGAAACGACTCTCCACAGCCGCAAGTGCCTTGGGCGTTGGGGTTGGTAAACTTAAAGCCGGGACAGCAGAGATCATCAACATAATCAATCTGCGTTCCCATCAAGTAAAGCAGGCTTTTCTGGTCAACAAAAACTTTTAGGCCGTCAAACTCAAAAACTTTGTCATCCGGTTTGGGCTCTTTTTCAAAAGCCAAACTGTACTGAAATCCTGAACAGCCGCCGCCTTGAACGGCAACTCGCAGACCTTTGATCTCCTCCGGCTTTTCCTGTTTTGAGATTATTTCTTTAAATTTGGCAACTGCTTTTGGGGTAAGAGTTATCATTAGAAACTCCTTTTTGACTATTTAAGAACTATTTTGATTGTAATGTTTTTTTCAAATTTAGCAACCCGCTGTTTTCTAATCAATAGCTTCTGACCACTTCTATCGGTGTTTTCATCTCAAGACCCATGTGCGGTCTTTCTGTATTGTAGTACCGGATGAACTCTGGT
>JACOZX010000029.1 GCA_016181105.1 Candidatus Yanofskyibacteriota bacterium | reverse complement strand
CATCTTTTCAGTGTAGTTTCCGGCCAGAATGTTTCTGGCTTCAGCTAAAGAGTCGCCCTCTTTTACCAAAGGGTTGTGGTCTGAAAAAACTTCTTCACCATCCAAGTAACCGTCCCCATCTGTATCCGGATTGTATGGATCGCTTCCCCAGACAGCTTCTTCGGCGTTTTTCAGGCCATCGTGGTCAAAGTCGTCGCTGTCTTCGTAGTCAACTTTGGTTGGCAAAGAAATAGCGGCAGTGGCCGGATGGAAAGTCTTATTTATAAGTATACCAACTCTTGCCAGCACCAAACCGGCGGCTCCAAACAGAACGATCATTAAAATTTTTACGGCCTTAGTTGTGCTCATTTTTCTTTTCTCTTTTTCTCCAGAAGAAACTAGTTACCAATACGCTCAAAGAGGCCAATAAAATCGGCCCGTCTCCTAGTTTATTATATATTGTTTTGTCTTTATTTAATACAACATTAGCTGTTAATATCTCAAAATCTCTATTTTGGCTTTCTTTCACCATTTTCCCGTCGCCAGAAACGATAAAAGACGGGCCATAATTTGCCGCATATATGAGATATTTATTATTTTCAGCAGCTCGTAAGGCCGCCATGGCTTTGACTTGGCTGATTAGGTCTTTGGAGCCATTAGCAAAACCAAAACTTCCCTGCACGGCTATGAGTTGGCCGCCGGATAAAGAAATACTTCTGGCCAAAGCCGGCGAAGAAATGTCGGAACAGACCAAAGACCCCACCTTCGCCTGAGGACTGTCCTCAGTAAGATTGAGAAAATTAATAGCGGGGGGCGGTTGGCCGCCGGTTTGCAGTCCTTCAAAATTTTTTAGCTCTTCAGAACCAATGCCTAAAACTTTATCCAGTAAGCGGAAGAGGTAAGGCGCGTACTCCCCTCCCGGAGTCAGAAGATTTTTGTCATAATCCCCAATCACGCCTTTTTTAGAACTCAAGTATATGGTTTTAGATTTTTTAAAAGAATTTTCCTGAATGTGCGAGTTGTCTAAAATAGCAGTTTCAGAGGCGAAGAGATTATTAAAATACAAACCGACATCCAAAGTGTTGCCAAACAAACTTAAATTAGTAAAAAAATTGCTGGCTTCGGAAAAAACTATCAGTTTGGTTTCAGGTTCTTCTTTGCTTATTTTATCCATCAGTTCAAGCTGTTTTTTGAAAAAAGAAAGCTGTTCTTGGGGGCTGTAGTTTTTTTTGCTTGGAATGTAGCTTTGAATGACCGCCACTTTAATCTTTTCGGTGTTGTTGTTGGAAGGAATAAACCAGTCAAACGGGAAGTAGGAAAGAGAAATTAAGATGACGATAAAAATCCAAAGTTTTTTAAATTGCTTTTTTTCCAAAAACAGAAAAATCAAAATAGCAGTGAAGGCGACAAAAAAAGTAACACCGTAAATGCCAAGCAGAGACGATAATTTAAGAGTCAGAGCATTGGTATGCAGGTTATAAGCAAGGTTGCCGGCTGTCCAGTCTGGAGAAATTATATTGCCCGGACTGAACCAAAGAACGGAAATTACAAATGTTCTTAAGTATTCAAACCAAGTAAATATTGAAGGAAAAACAAGCAGGGCTGTCCAACTTGTTTTCTTCTCTATTTTTTTTAAAAACCAAAAGGCCGTTGCCCAAAGAAGTGACATGGCTAGGGCAGTCAGAAGCCAAGCAAAGGCCAGTAAGCCGGCGGCAAGGTAATGATTTTCAAAACCGAGTCCTTCAAGAGGATAGGTATCCCAGAACCATCTGAAGACGGATAAGAAGTAAATTAAACTGAAGCAAAAACCGGTTGAAAAGGCCTTTTGCGGGTGAATTTCTAGAAAGACAAGAAGAAGAACTAGAGCAGGAAATACCAGCCAGCCAAGATTAAAAAAAGGCAAGGAAAAAGACAGAAGCAAACCGCCTAAAACTGCAAAGATAAAATTTGGTTTAGTTTTAACCATTCGCGGATTTCTAGGGATTCGGGACGTCTTTTACCGTCAATACCGGCTTCACGGAGCTTAATAATAAGTTCTTCCTTTTTAGTTTTTAATCCGGCGGCAAGACTGTTTAGTATTTGTTTTCTTTTGCCGCTGAAAGCCAGATGAGCTAATTTCAAAATTTTTTCTATGTTATCTTTTTCTGTCGTCGTTTGTTCTTTGGGAGATATTTTTATTAAAGCAGAGTCAACTTTCGGTATTGGCCAGAAATTTTTCTTTGAGACATGTTTTGCCAGCTTCGCGTTTGCATAAAGCTGAACCGATAAGGCAAGCAGGCTCATTTTTGGAGGTTTGGCGACCATCCTTTGAGCGACTTCCTTTTGTATCATGAACAAAATCAATTTTGGTGAGGGCCATTCGCTAAGCACTCTTCTTAAAAGTTGCGATGTTAAATAATATGGGATATTCCCCACTACCTTGTATTTCCAAGGTTCGACCTTGGTCAGATTAAGGTCGAACCTTAATATGTCTCCCTCAATTATTGTAACATTTTTTTGATTTTTAAACTTGGTTTGTAGAATTGGAACTAAGTTTCGGTCTTTTTCAACGGCAAATATTTTTGCTCCGGTTTCCGCCAGTTTTTCGGTCAACAAACCCGTGCCGGCGCCGACTTCCAGTACAGTGTCATTAGCTGAAATTTCAGCCATTTGGACGATGGTCTTAAGGACTGACCCGTTTCTTAAAAAGTTTTGTCCCAGTTTTTTTAACGGCTTAATCATATAAATTGCAACCACGACGCCTCTGAGGGCAGTAAAAGTTGCGAGGGGCATGGTTTGTCAACGACCCAGCACCACTTTTCCTAAGAAAAAGTGGTGCTGGGCTCTTGACAAGACGAGCAACTTTTTCTGATGAAGAATCCTCGCTGGGGATTCTGAAGTCCCGAAGAGGTGTCGTGGTGGAAATTTATTACTTCAGTCATAATCTATAAAATCCTCATAGTTAAAGTCACGTCTAAACGGTTTTTTTGTATTCTCGGAAACAAAATCTTCCGGTATTTCGGAGACAAATCTTGAAACCGGATTAAATTGAGACGAACCGTACATCGTGCGGTTTTGGCAATGAGTTAAATAAAGTTTTTCTTTGGCTCTGGTGATTCCGACATAGCACAACCTTCTTTCTTCTTCTAACTCCACGGGATCAATGGTCGATCTGGGGTGAGGAAACAAGCCCTCCTCCATGCCGGCTAAAAAAACAGTTGGAAATTCCAGTCCTTTAGAGGCGTGCATTGTCATCAGTGTTACGTTTTTTTCCTGGTCTTTGATTTGGTCTGTTTCCTGTATCAACGAGACTTCTTCCAGAAAAACAGGCAGAGATTCGCGGGACTTCAAATTGTCGTATTTTGCAGTAACTGTTAAAAGTTCTTTTACGTTTTCCCAGCGAGATTCGCTGTCAACAGTTTTTTCCTGAAGATATTTTTGATAGTCAGTATCTTGAAGAAGTTTTTTTATAATTTTTGAAAGGTAGTATTCGTCTAATTTTTCTTCTAAGCCATTCATGACTTTGCTCAATTCAGACAGTCCGGATAAAGCCTTCTTGTCCAATTCTTCAGCGTGATTTTTGAAAAGTTCTAAAACAGTCTTGGCGGATTTTTGTTTTTGAATTTCCAGAATCCGTTCAAATGTTTTCTTGCCGATTCCTCTGCCCGGCACGTTGTGTATTCTTTCTAAACTAAAGTTGTCGCTCGGATTAAGCAGAAGCCTTAGATAGGCCAAGATGTCTTTGATTTCTTTTCTTTCATAAAATTTTAAGCCGCCAATAATTTTATAGGGCAAACCGGCTTTTAACATGGCTTCTTCAACAGCGCGGGACTGGGCATGAGTTCGGTATAAGATACAAAAATCATTCAAGCTTTGTCCGGCTCTAACGCCCTTTTTTATTTCCCCAGTTATGAAACGGCCTTCCTCTCTTTCATTGCCAAGTTCAGTCAGCATTATTTTTTCACCTTCCTGATTTTCAGTCCAGAGACCTTTGTGCCGTTGAAATTTATTGTTTGAAATAATATTTTGGGCGGCGGCTAAGATGTTTTGAGTAGAACGATAGTTTTGCTCTAAAAAAACAATTTTTGCCTCCGGGTAATCTTTTTCAAAACTCAAAATGTTTCGGATGTCAGCGCCTCTGAACAGATAGACACTCTGGTAGTCGTCTCCAACCGCCATGATGTTTTTATGTTTTTGGGCCAGCATTTTCAGAAAAAGATACTGCGGTTTGTTGGTGTCTTGGTATTCGTCAACCAAGAGGTATCTAAACTGATTTTGATATTTTTCCAGTATGGTTTTTTCCTGTTTGAGCATTTTTACCGTCAAAGAAAGGAGGTCGTCAAAATCCATCGCGTTGCTGGTTTCCAGATTTTTTTGGTATAGCGGATAGATCTTGGCAACTGTTTTTGAGAAAAAGTCTTTTGCCGAATCGGCATATTCTTCCGGTCCGGCTAAGTTTGTTTTCGCTTCAGATATTCTGGAAAGTACGGCCCGGGGATTTGTTTTTTTTGTGTCAATTTCCAGCTCTTCCATTACCTTTTTAATAACACCCAGCTGGTCTTCGGTATCATAAATCACAAAATTGGAATCATAAGGTAAGCCAAGTTTTCCCATCTCATTTCTTAACAATTTTGCCGATATGGAATGAAAAGTTCCCAGTAGCGGCAAAACAGAAGAATTTTTAAGCAAATTGCGAACTCTCTCCCTCATCTCCCCCGCCGCTTTATTTGTGAAAGTGACCGCCAGTATGTTTTCTGGTTTTATTCCTTGCTGAATGAGGTAAGCAATTCGATGAGTCAGAACCTTGGTTTTACCGCTACCGGCGGCGGCAACAACTAAAACAGGACCTTCTGTGGCCCGTATTGCTTCCAGCTGTTTTTCGTTCAAACCCTCAAAAAGATTTTTCATGCCTTTTTTGTGTCCCCACGAGGAATTGAACCTCGATCCCAGCCTTCGGAGGGCCGTGCTTTGTCCTTTGAGCTATGGGGACAAGAGAAAATTCCTGCTGGTGGACCAGGGGGGAATTGAACCCCCGACCCCTGCAATGCGAATGCAGTGCTCTGCCGCTGAGCTACTGGCCCAACAAATACTATGTTTTCTAATCAATAGCTTCTGACCACTTCTATCGGTGTTTTCATCTCAAGACCCATGTGCGGTCTTTCTGTATTGTAGTACCGGATGAACTCTGG
>JACOZX010000020.1 GCA_016181105.1 Candidatus Yanofskyibacteriota bacterium | reverse complement strand
TTCTTTTTTCTTTTGTGAAAGAGCTTTGAACTCATCTTGTGTGCACGTACAAACGTAAGCGTGTCCTTTGTTGAGCAGTTTTTCTGCGTAATCTTAATAAGTGTGGAGCTGTTAATTGGAGACAACTTAGGCATGAGGAAACAAGCTTGTCTTTTTTAAGATCTTTATCCTCTTCTAATACAAGCTGTATCGCTTCTTTAATTCGTTTTCGAACTTCTTCTAATGTTTTCCCTTGGGTATAGCATCCAGGAAGTTCAGGAACCGAAGCGACATATATTCCATCTTCATCTTGCTCTAATACAACTTTAAATTGTAATGCCTTTTCTTTTATTCTTGCCATATAGTTATAGTATACCATACACTATTAGGGCTATGAATTGGTGCTTTGCAATCGTAAATAATAAACTCTGCTTATTATTTGACTTCTCAAGGCTCCCTTGCTACACTCGGTGTTATGGATGAGAAGCAGACAGTGTTTCCTGAGGAAACACATCCTAAAGAACAACCACAAAAAAATTGGTGGAAAATAGCTACATTATCATTTTTAGCAGTAGTTCTTGCTGGTGGCCTTATTGCTTCAGGTTTTTATTTTGGGCCATAATTTATTTCTTCTTGGTCGGGTCTGTAGATGTACCTTTTTGGGTTAAAAGCAAAACCCAAAGCGTGGGCGAGGTAAACGTATAAAGGCATTTCGGCAACTTTTATCAGAGCCAAACTCAAAGTAATTGCTATGACCGGTATCGCTAAAACCACAAACCAGCCGGGAGGAACCAGAAAGAATATCAGGAATAACAGCATTCCGCCGATGGCGATGAAGATAAATTGCTTAATCGTAAAAGGCCCGATTATCTTTTCTTCCGTTTCTATAAATTGTGGAACTTGAAATCTCATTTATTTCTTAAATCAACGGTATTATTTGGATTATTTATGTTACTTGGAGTTACTGGAGCAGGTGTTGGAGCAGGTTCGGCTGTTTTTTTGCCGAACTTCTCTATTTGAATTTTTTTTATGTCTTCTAGAACTGGAGAAAAAAGTTGATTTATAATGCGGCCAGTGATATCTCTTGCGTTTTCCTGACTAATACTCAATCCGGATGCCAACAAGTCTGGGATATATTTAATATAAACATTACCGACTACTACGTAACGGATCAATTCGGCAACTATACGCATGTTTTCGTTATTCAAACTAAACTCTTTTGACAAAGAAAATATCAAGTCAGCTGTCTTAGTGGAAACAAGAAGGTCTTTAAGAGACTCTGGCAATTTTTGAAAGTCGTTGAAAAATCGTCTTCGCGAAATCCTACTCTCGTTTTCTAAGTCAACAAAAAATGGGCTGGAGTCAAGATATTTAATTAAGTCTTCGTTAGTATCCATAATTTCTTTATAAACCTATTCATTTCCTGGTTTCTCTTCTTTTTTTTCTTCTGGCGTTGTTTTTATTTTTGGTTGAACGAAACCGGCTGGCCCCCTGAGTTTTAGTGGGACTGTGCTCGGGCTTTGGTCAGAAAGTTTTGATTGTTTGGTCATCACCTCTATTAGTTCATCCAGTTTCTGGGTCAAAGGCCCAAATGTTTTGGCTTGACTCTCAACCTCTTCGTTGGCAAATAGGTTTTTCTTGGCGGCGATTATATCTTCAAAAGCTTCTAACTGATCGCCAGCCAGTTTGCCCGCGATAGTAGAAGCTGTGTCTTTGGTGACTTTGTCGCTTATAACTCTTGCCGTACGCTCGTTTGCTATAAGCTTTTTCAATGTAACCGCGCTTAATTCCGCCAGTTTATCAATGTTCATTTTCTTCAGTTGATTCTCTTCTTCTTTGATAAAGTCTTTTTCTTGAGTGAGATTCAAATTTACCATAGCCTTAATAGACTCTTCGAAATTAAATTTTTTCACCTTGTCTAAGAAATCTCTCTTTTCTCCGGTTTGACTAAATAAATTAGCTAGTCTTTCTAGTTTGGCCGTTAGTTCTTCACCCTCTTCTCCTCTCCAGTCTCCTTTTTCGGCCTGAGCAACAGCTATTTTTCTGGCTATTTCAGCGTTTTCAATGCCAATAATATTATACATTTGCTGTCGTTCTTCTCGAGACAACTTGTCATACTCATAATCCTTAGCGAATTCTATACCAGCCCGGGAACGGTTTCCCCCGTACAGTTTGTATGTTTCTATTGCTTCATCAGGTCTTAATTCCCCGCGCTCTTTTAGCAGTTCTCTTATGGCTAGTTTTTGAGCATCCGGCCCAGTATTGGAATTGTTTCTTAACTCTTCCACGTCAGTAGTTGCTTTAAATCGATCTTTGTATTTTTTGATATCTTCTCTCAAAGCTCGGTCTTTCTCTTCTTGTACTGCCCCTTTTTCTCCAAAGAATCTTTCGCCCACCTTTGCTTCTTTTAGTTTTTCTGCTCTTTCTCCGCCATATAGAAAACCTAACTTGCCAGGTAGGCCGGTCTTTTGGAGTTCTTCCCATTTTTCCTTGCCTTTCTTTTGGAAAGCGGCAACACCAGTTTTCCTTTTTGCCCAGTTATTTATACTTCCGCTGATATTGCCAAAGACTTTGGTGGCGCCGCTGCCGGCGGCAAAACTGGCTTTCAAGGAAGCGGCGAGGCCGCCGATTAAAATTATAAGTGTCAGGGTGTAATAAAAAATATCTTGAAAACCAAAACCGATAAGATTACCCGCTTTTGTTAGTGTTCCTTCCTGTTCGGCCAAAAGCGCGGCTGCTCCCAAATCGGGTCTATTTTTCAAAATTACAAAACCCATCATTAAAGCAAAAAGATACATTGGCAGGAAAAAAGTCCAGCCGATAAACCAGCTCCACCATTTACTCCAAGTCTGTCTTGTGCTGGGTAAAATATAAGAAATCCAAGCGATGGGCGAGACGATTAGCAGAGCCCAAAGAATAGGCACTCTTACCATTGAAAATATTAAAGCGGCGAGCATTGCCAACAGAGCAACGACAGCGACGATAATAGTTCCGGACATAGAAATAATCGTACCCAAAAACAGAGTTCCCGAGTCGCCTTTAGGCGCTTTCCAAGTAGTCAGAACTTCGCCTATTTTAGTAATACCAAACCCGCCGGCTAGGTTTGAGGTTATGTCTCCGAGCTGGCTTAACATAAGATTTGACAGGTTGGTGGAAACATCTATCAGAAATCCGCCTATGGCCAAACTAAAATTAATCAAAAGAGCGGCAATAATAAATTTAGCCATCAGGCCCTTCCAGTTATAGTTTTGAGCGTCAAAAATAGTGGCAAAGGCGATGATAATCAGGATCAGGATAAAAAACATATTGGCGAAGTTACGGAAAACTTCCCAAGACGTTTTGACGATGGCGACATCTTCAAAAAACCCTCCTTGAAATTTCAAAAACCAGCCTAAAGCGTAGGCTGTCCAAGCCAAGACTGTGCCGATAAAACCCATAACTATGCCCTGCAAGTACAAAATTACGGTTGAAAGAACTTCATTGGCTATACTAATTCCCAAAAAGGCATGGGCTTTAGGCGCTGAAAAAACAAAAACAGCCAGTATGAAAGCCGGTAAAATTATTTTTATTCTGTTTATGAGTTTTTGATTAGACATAAGTCTGAAAGTTTTGCCCCCAAGACCTTAACGGTAACTATCTTATGGTCGTGGTGGGTACAAGCCTGTTTATATTTTGCAAATCTTGATTTATAGAATCTTGAGGGTTTGGGGCGCCTGCTCCGGCACTGGCATTGCCACCGCCGTCTAAGATTTTTCCAGCCGTGAAGTCAGCTAACTTGTTTATGGCCATGTCTAAAATTGCGCCCAAGACCTCGCTAAGTTCGTCTGCAGAAGTTAGCCATTCCAGGTTGGCGTCAATCCACTTCGTTGCTCCTTCACTTAGTAACTTGGGAGGGGTTACTGTTTTTCCAAAGAAAATACAACTGCCGTCTTGTCCGCCTCCTTGACAACTCCCAGGCTTTCTTCCTGGTTTAAATCCCTCTCCTGCGGCCGCCTCTTGTAGTAAGGCCTCTTCTTGGGAGCTTCTTTGTTTGTTCAGTTCTTCCATGGAAATAGCCAAGGCTCCAGCCAAGTTATTTTGCGGTTCTAGTATGCGAGCCCAGGTTTCCCAACCTCCGCCCTTGGCAAAATCTTTGGTGAAATCAGCCAAAATTTTTTCTAGTATGGAGCACTTAATTTTGATTTGAAACGGCAGTAAGGTATTCTGTTTTAAAGAAGCGTTTAGTTCTTTGGCTCCTATGGGAAGATTGGGAACGGAGTTTGGTTGAAAAACTTGGGACAGCGGTTTTTTTAAGTTGGCGCAAAGTATGCTGTCATCTATGACATATCTAAGTTGAGCTCGAAACTGGTTTTCTCCGATTTTTTGGGCTTCGGCTTTGAATTTTTTCCAATCTTGCACAAAAGACGGCTGACCGGGCTTGCCCTCACCTTCTAAAAAATTACCCGTGGCCATTGTTAGCACTTGGCCTATTATCCCATTGCTTAAACCGTCTAAAACGGAGCGTGCCAGGAGTCTTGCTATTAAGTCCAATGTAAACTCTTTTATGATGTACGCAGCACCTCGGCTTGTATAAATAGGTACACTAAAGCCAAGAGTAAAAATCAGTAAAAAAACGACTAACTTTTTTTTCATAAGTTATTATTCAAACGGGTTCAAAAGAAGACTTATGTCAAAAAAATCATTTTCCGGAACCTTCAAATCTCTTTCTTTGACTTTGTTGTTAACAGCAATCATGATTGGCTGTGTTTCCAGATAAACTTTTTGAAGGTTGCCCAAAACAATCATTTGCTTAAAAGGGTCATCCTGCGAGAGGGCTATGGTGCGGTAATGAGTTGCCAGTTTTTTCAAGAGGAGCGTGCTTTTTTTGTGAATGTTTTCCCATCCTTTTGGTACGGCCAGACTTTGGAGGTTGTCAGCGGCTGCCTGGAATGTCATTGAGTGTTTGAGAAACCTTTCTTTGATTTCTTGTTTTTTTTCAGTGCTAAAAACTTGAGAATTTTCGTCAAGTATTTTGTCCGGCGAGAAAAGCCTGACCAATTCCTGTGGCTGGCCGTAAATCAAATCGGTAATTTCACTGGTAATTACAGAAAAAAGCCCCTGAATATATTGTTCCTCATTTTCTTTTGAATTCTCAACTGTACTTCTGGGCTCTTCCGGGACATTGGCGTTTTCTAGCGCGGAAAGCACTGAATAGACTGATGTTTCAGCCAGAGTTTTTATGGAGCCGCCGGATAAGCTGTTTGTGTTTTTCAGGTCCCCGCTCATCAGTCCGCCAATTATCAGGCCAGACATCTTTTCAGTGTAGTTTCCGGCCAGAATGTTTCTGGCTTCAGCTAAAGAGTCGCCCTCTTTTACCAAAGGGTTGTGGTCTGAAAAAACTTCTTCACC
>JACOZX010000028.1 GCA_016181105.1 Candidatus Yanofskyibacteriota bacterium | reverse complement strand
TACTGGTTGTTAGAAAAAGGACGAGTGGTAAAATTAGGTTATGAAATTCGTCCATCTCCACACTCACTCTCACTACTCTCTTCTGGACGGACTCTCAAAAGTTGGGGAACTGGTAAAAAAAGCCAAAGAAACGGGAATGGACTCTATGGCAATCACCGACCATGGCAGTATGTACGGAGCAATTGAGTTTTATCAGAAAGCAAAAAAGGCCGGCATTAAGCCGATTATCGGTGTGGAGATGTATGTTTCGGAAAACATGCGCGACAAACAACCGACGAGCGACAGAAGAGATTATTTCCACCTAGTGCTTCTGGCCAAAAATAACACCGGCTACCAAAACTTAATCAAATTAGTTACCGCTTCTCATTTAGAAGGCTTTTATTACAAGCCTCGCATAGACAAAAATCTTCTCCGCCAGCACGGCGAGGGATTGATCGCACTTTCCGCCTGCTTGGGCGGAGAGCTGTCCCGAGCCATATTGGCAAACAAATACGATAAAGCCAAAAAAATCGCTTTGGAGTACTCGGAAATTTTTGGACCGGAAAATTATTATATTGAAATCCAACAGCACGAGAATACTCCTGAAATAAAAATAACCACCCCGGAACTGGTAAGACTGTCAAAAGAACTCGGCCTGCCTTTAGTCGCCACTCAAGACTCACACTATCTGAACAAAGAAGACGCCCACGCCCACGATGTCCTGCTGGCTGTGCAAACCGGCAACAAACTTGACGACCAAGACCGCTTGACGATGCGCCACGACGACTTCTCTCTGTGTACTCCGGAGGAAATGGCTGAAAAATTCAAAGAGTGGCCGGAGGCAGTTGAAAACACACAAAAAATTGCTGAACAATGCAACATTGAACTAACTCTAGGCAAATTTATCTTCCCAGACTTCGCTCTTGAGCCCGGAAAAACTGCTGACGAGATGCTTGATGCTTTAACTCTCAAAGGGTTACAAGAAAAAGGTTTGGGGAATACTTCTGAAGTTGAAGAAAGAAGACGCTACGAACTTGATATTATCAAAAGCAAAAACTACGCGCCCTATTTTCTGGTAGTTGCCGACTTGCTCCGTTTCGCTCATGAATCTAAAATTTACACCACGATACGCGGCTCGGTAGCCGGTTCTCTTGTTGCCTATCTTTCCGGCATTACTAATGTAAATCCGATTGACTTTCAACTGCCGTTTGAGAGATTTTTAAATCCATATCGGCCTTCAGCTCCCGATATAGATATGGACTTTGCCGACAACAGAAGGCAAGAAGTTATTGAGTACGCCAAGAAAAAATATGGAGCCGACAAAGTCGCCCAAATCGGCACATTTGGCACCATGCTGGCTCGCGGAGCAGTCCGTGACGTCGCCCGAGCCCTAGGCAAGCCTTATGATGTTGGCGACCGGATCGCCAAACTTATTCCCATGGGTTCTCAAGGTTTTCCCATGACCATAGTTCACGCCATGGAAATTGAACAAGGATTGAGACAGATTTATGAAACAGACACAGAAGCCAGAGAGATTCTGGATATTGCCAAAAAACTTGAAGGCACGGTCCGCCACGTGTCAGTTCATGCCGCCGGCGTAGTCATAGCTCCTAAACCGCTTATAGATTACGTTCCTATTCAATTTGACCCTAAGGGTGAAGATAACCTTATCACCCAGTATGATATGTATACTGTCGGTGAAGATGGTGTCGGCCTGACTAAACTTGATTTTCTGGGTATTAGAAATTTGGCCATTTTAGAAAATGCAGTGCGGCTGGTTGAAGAACATCAAAACGTTAAAATTGATATTGAAAAAATTCCGCTTGACGACAAAAAAACATTTGCCATGCTCGCCAAAGGCGAGACTGAAGGCCTTTTTCAGCTAAACGGCGATGGTATGACCAAGCACATTATGGATTTAAAGCCGACGACTATACACGACATCAACGCCATGGTCGCTCTTTATCGTCCCGGACCCATAAACAACATCACAGAATACGTCGCCCGCAAGCAAGGACGAAGCAAGATTACATATTTTCACCCTAAAGCAGAAAAATTCCTTGCCAAATCATACGGTATCTTGGTTTATCAAGACGATCTTTTGTTTACCGCTTTGGAGTTAGCCGGATATAACTGGGAGTCGGTGGATAAATTTAGAAAAGCAGTCGGCAAAAAAATTCCGGCCGAAATGGCTAAACAGCACCAAATTTTCGTAAAAGGCTGTCAAGAACATAGTGGCATGACCAAAGACCAAGCCGAACAAATATGGAACCTGTTTGAGCCTTTCCAAGGATATGGCTTCAACAAAGCCCATGCCGCCTGTTACGGCCGTGTCGCCTATCAAACTGCTTACATGAAAGCCAACTTTCCGGCTGAATATATGTGCGCCGTTCTGACAGCCGAAGCCGGAGACACCGAAAAAGTAGCTGAAGTTATTGATGAATGTCAGCACATGAATATTCCTGTTTTACCGCCAGACATCAACAGCTCTTTCAAAGACTTCACGGTTTTAAAAAAAGCAGATGGCGACCAGATCAGATTTGGCCTCCTGACAATAAAAAATCTTGGCGAAGGAATCGCTGAAGCGATCATTGCTGAAAGAAAAACAGGCGGACCTTTCAAAACTATAGATGAACTGACGCGCAGAGTGAAAAACAAAGACCTCAACAAAAAATCTTTGGAAAGTCTCATTAAATGCGGGGCGCTGGATAATCTGGGAGAAAGAAATTTGTTCCTAAATAATGTTGACCAGCTTCTAACTTACGCCCGAGATAGTCAGAAACAACATGCCAGCGGACAAACCAGCCTTTTTGGCGACCAACTAGCTGTGCCCTTGCCTCCACTGCGTCTCTCGCCGGCCAATCCGGCCTCGTCAGCTGAAAAATTAGTTTGGGAAAAAGAACTGCTCGGCCTTTTTGTTTCAGGCCACCCATTGAGAAACTATCAAACACAGTTAGATTTAGAACGGGGACTTACGGCAATAAAAGATATCTCTCCTCAAAAATCCAGCATTGTAAAAATAGGCGGTATTGTAACCAAAGTTCAGAAAATCGTAACCAAAACCGGCAAGCCGATGCTTTTTTCATGGCTGGAAGATTTGACTTCAAAAATTGAGGTTGTCGTTTTTCCCGGCGTATTAGAAAAAAATCCCGCCGCTTGGCAGGAAAATTCCGTACTTGTAGTCAAAGGCAAAATCAACGAGCGCGACGGCTCACCCAAAATTTTGTGTGACGAGGTCAAGCTTCTGACAAGTTTGGCTTAACCTCAAGCACTAGCGCCCACGCTCCTGACTCTCTCAAAGTTAACCGGACAAGTTGGCGGCATAAGCAAAAGCGTCGAAATACCGACGCCAAGAAAGTTCGCTGGATTTAAACTGATTATCAAAATAGAAAAAGTCAACCACTGCTTCGCGGATGCGCCAAAGCTCTTTGCCGTATTTACGATTTTTGTCATCAGCAATGGTCAAATCCAAAAGCTCCAGCGCGCGATCAGTCGCAGCTTGAGAAAAATTATGATTTTTTCCCCGCCAATTCAAGGCTCGTGAAACTTCACTGCCGATATCAGCCATTTGTTTAAAGAAAGAAAATTTTCGCCATCGCCCTGCCACTAAGTTTTTGTGTTGATAAGATACTTGTGTCATTTCACTAAAAAATAATAAAACTTTTAATAATGACCACAGCTTTTTCTCTAATAACGGAATTCTCAATAGTTCTGGTGCGGTTGTTAAGCAGGGGTTTTACATTAATCATTGAGTCAAACTCTAACCAATCTTCTTTGGCGTCAGGATAAACATTAAAGCCCCAGATATTTATACCTTGAGAACCACCGGTAACCAATTCTTCTGCTAAATCCGAGTGCATTTCACCGTCAATTGCTATTATTTCAAGTTCGACATCAACCACACCCTTGACTAGGTTTCCGAACATCTTTTCAGCTAAAGATTTTAGTTCCGCTAATTTAATTCTCCTGTCCAGAATCTGCATATAACTTATGGTAACATTTAACTTTTAAAAAAAGAAAAACTGCATTATGCAACTGAATATCTTCATAGCTTAAAGTTCGGGGTATATATTTACAACTTCTTTAATCTCTTTGACCTCCCAAAATCTTTTTTTTTGTTCTTGCGACATTTTATCAACATCGATTGACTCGGCTTTCCAAGTAAAACAAGGTATAAATATTGCCGAAATACCGGCCTCAAGCGCCGGTTTTATATCAGAAGAAAAGGAGTTGCCGATACTGTAGATTTTTTGCCCAGAAAATCTTTCTTTGTATTCCTGAAAAATTTCCTTGGTCTTATCGGACACAATACGTACTTCCGGTATCCACTTTTTTATTCCAAGACCGTCAACTTTAAGCGCTTGCACTTCAGGATCCCCTTTTGTCAGAAGGATGAGCACGTCATTTTTTTCCCGCAGAAACCGGAGCACCAAAACAGAATCTTTAACATAACCATCTTTTTGATAAAGCCCAGGATCAAATGCCTTGAGACCTATTCTACGAACGTGATCTGCAGCTTCTTCTTCATATTTACCCCAGCCGTTTTGACAAAGCTCTTTATAACAATCCGCCAATGTGTCCGGAAAACGATTCACGGAAAAGCCATAAAACTTTCCTGTTTTCTGATCAATTTGCGAAACTTTCTGGTGAGATATCTCTTCCACCCGTCGACAAATGTTTCCGACAAAAGGCAAGCGACGGTCAAAAATTCTGATTAAAAACTGTAGAAACTCAATAGTCGCAAGTGAATAAGTATATTCATTCCACATTAATGTATCGTCCAAATCAAAAAGAAAAACTTTTTCTTTCTTGCTCAATTTTTAGCCTTTTCTAATTTTTCAAAGACCTTATTAGATTGTTTACCACATTTGTAACAGAAACTCAATTTTGGTATGATTTTATCATTACTTTTTGAGTTTAGGCGAAGTGTCGGTTGCTTTTGAAGGCTCTGTAGGCTGTGGATTGCTCGCGAGTCACTTTTTCAGCCCATTCGTCTTTGACGAATAAGATGAAAAAGTGGCGAGTTTCTTCGCTGGAAAGAAACTAGCGTCCGGAAAAAGCAACCGACACGAAGCCCAACTAAACCATGACGGACGACAAACTTACCAAAATCCGACATTCTTTGGCTCATATCATGGCCGCCGCGGTGCAAGAAATATATCCTGACGTAAAATTCGGCATTGGGCCGGTTATTGAAAACGGCTTTTTTTACGACTTTGATTTCCCGTCTCAAGAAGGCAGTAAAATACAGTTAACCGCCGACATTCTGCCGGAAGTAGAAAAAAGGATGAGAAACATAATCAAAAACAACCTGCCGATTGAGCAAGTATTTTTAGACATTGATAAAGCTGAAAAAGACGGCTGAAAAATCAAAAGACGGAAAAGTTAGTTTTTACAAGATAGGCGGCTTCGCCGATTTATGTAAAGGCCCTCACGCCAAAAACACCAAAGACTTGCCCTTAGATAGCTGGAAACTAACTCGCCTTGCCGGCGCCTACTGGAAAGGAGATTCCGCTAAACCCCAGATGCAAAGAATTTACGGCGTGGCCTTCACTTCAAAAAAAGAACTGGAAAGTTGTCTGGAACTTCAAAAAGAAGTAGAAAAAAGAGACCACAGAAAATTAGGCGCGGAACTGGATTTATTTACTTTTTCCGATTTAGTCGGCAGCGGCCTGCCTCTCTGGACGCCAAAAGGCACTTTGATCAGGGACATTTTAGACAACTTTGTTTGGGAACTGCGCAAAAAACACGGCTACCAAAGAGTTGACATCCCTCACATCACCAAAAAAGACCTTTACGAAAAAAGTGGCCATTGGGAAAAGTTTAAAGACGAACTCTTCAAGATTAACACCCGCGAAGGCCACGTCTTTGCCATGAAACCAATGAACTGTCCGCATCATGCTCAAATTTATGCCCGCAAAACATTTAGCTACAGAGAGCTTCCCCAACGCTATACCTCAACAACAAAAGTCTACCGAGATGAGCAAACTGGCGAGTTGGCTGGTGTTTCTCGAGTCAGATCCATAACCCAAGATGACGCTCACGTTTTCTGTCGCTACTCACAAATCAAAGAAGAAATACTGAAAATCTGGGAGATCGTAAGTGAGTTTTACAAAGCCGTCGGTTTCGGACTGGATATTCGTCTATCTTTGCGCGACCCCAAGCACATGGAAAAATACTTAGGAAACGAACAAATCTGGGAGAAAGCAGAGAACCAGCTTAGAGATATAATTAAAGAAAAAAAAGCCAAAGCCGTTGAAACTGTTGGCGAAGCGGCTTTTTACGGACCCAAAATTGATTTCATGGCAAAAGACTCAATCGGCCGGGAATGGCAGGTCGCCACAATACAACTTGACATGAATTTGCCGGAGCGCTTTGACTTAAGTTGTGTCAATGAAAAAGGAGAAAAAGAAAGAATCGCCATGATTCACGCGGCCATAATGGGCTCCATAGAAAGGTATTTATCAATTTTAATTGAACATTTTGCTGGGGCTTTTCCGGTTTGGCTTGCCCCGGTCCAAGCAACCGTTGTTCCAATTTCTGACAAATCAACTTCTTACGGACAAAGTGTCTACGAAAAACTGGCCAAAGAAGGCATTAGAGTAGAAATTGACTCCAGAAGCGAATCTGTCGGCAAAAAAATAAGAGATGCTGAATTGCAGAAGATACCGTACATCCTAGTTGTCGGTGAAAAAGAACAAAAAGCCAAGTCTGTGGCAGTAAGAAAAAGGGGCAAGGGAGATGAAGGCTTAGTCAAACTAGAAAAGTTTATAGAAAAAATTAAAAAAGAAGTTGAAAAAAAGAGCTCCTAAAGAGCCCTCTCTCGCTTGGCTACTATTTTTGTCAGTAGCCGAGCAAAGAAAATATCTTGTTCCACCCCCAAACAATTACTGCCACATGAAATATGTCGCTAAAGATAAGAGTATAAATACCTCCTCTCCAACCGACAGAATCGCAAAAAATAAGACAGGTAGTTCTCAATGCCGGCAGAGGCTCCGCTCCTAAACCGAAAACCGCCAAATGACCGTATCTTTTAATCCACTTAATAAGTTTGTTATTCGGGTCGGTTGTTTTTGAAAAACTTTTTGCAAATTTTACAATAAGATTCCACTGGCCGGAAATTTTTAAAACTTGATGGGTTTTTTTGCCTAATTTAATCGCCTCTTGCATTTTGGCATTTTCTTCAATAATTTCTGGTATGGCTGTTTGTCTGAACCAATGCCAGAAAGCCCACCAACCTAACATTCCAACCAAAGCCGTTGGTAGAAGTATAAAAAATATTTTCCACGATCCAACACCTAACCATCTCAATACCGGACACCAAACATCAACATTCAAAACCGCTAAAATCAAGGCTCCCTTAAACTGCCAGTGTCGTTTAAACAAAAACTTTACGGGAATAAGCGTTCGCTATCATATTTCCCGCCTCCTCACTTTTCAAATTGCCGTGTTTGTTTTAGATTATTAAAAAATATGCAAAAAAGCAATCCGCCGGCTGGTAGACCCAAACTAGTCGTCATTGTCGGACCTACCGCTTCCGGCAAAACGGCGCTGTCTTTAAAATTGGCGAAAAAATTTAACGGTGAAATTATCTCTGCCGACTCAAGAGCGATTTATAAAGGGTTAGACATTGGTTCAGCTAAACCGCCAAGAGATGTTACAAGTTATAAGTTGCAAGTCATAGGTAAAGAATTAAAACGAAAAACCTTTAACCTAAAAACTAAAACGAGTTACTTTGTTAACGGCGTCCCACATCACTTGATTGACATCGTTTCACCCAATGAAACCCTGACCCTATCCCAATACAAAAAACTTGCCCTCGCCAAACTTTCTGACATCGGGTGTCAGAAAGCTGTGCCGTTTTTGGTTGGCGGTACGGCTTTGTATATTTATTCTGTCATAGACAACTGGCTGATTCCGGAGGTCCCGCCGGATAAAAAACTTCGCGCAAAGTTAGAGAAACTGTCGGTCAAAAAATTGTATGAAAAATTAATCAAAAAAGACCCGAAAGCCGAAGAATTTATTGACTCTCAAAACAAGCGCCGCATAATCCGCGCTTTGGAAGTTATCGCCGCTACCGACAAACCTTTTTCCCAGCAAAGACAAAAAGGTCAGCCTCTTTTTGACGTCTTGATTTTGGGCGTTAAAAAATCGCCCGAAGAAACTAAAAAGATAGTCGCCAGACGCACTAAACAAATGTTAAAAGCCGGACTGGTTGCAGAAGTTAAAAATTTGCTAAAAAAAGGCTACTCTCCCAAATCCCCCGCTCTTTCCGGCATTCACTACAAAGAAATTATTGACTATGTAAACAAAAAAACTTCTCTGTCTGAAGCCATCGCCTTAATAAACAAAAACGACGAACAACTTGTCCACCGCCAAATGACCTGGTTCAAAAAGGACAAGAGAATTCAGTGGATTAACAAACAAACAGAGGCTGAAAAATTAGTAAGCCTATTTATTAAGTAAAAAACACTTTTTGACAGATTCGCCTAGTATCCATAAACAATTTACAAGAAATTATTATAAAAGAAAAGTCCGCACGGTAAACCGTGCGGACCAAGAACCAAGACCCCAAGAATCCCAGTCCCAGACATTACTTGCTAAACAAAATCGCCGCCGGAGTACCACTCGCGAGGAAACGAGATTGGATAGGCATCGGCAAACCACTCGCAAAAATCCGAGTACCAGTCGACACGCACTGCCCAGAGCCCTCCTTTAGCATCACGGATGTTAAAGGACGTGTAAATCCGACTCTTCAAAAATTCATCTCTGGGCGCCCGTCTGACCAGATCATAGAGATAGGAAAGGATAGTTTCTCTCATTTCTTCTGACTCTTTGACAAATCTTTTGTCAATCCACAATTTTATCCTGGCCAGTTCGGCCAGCGCAAACATATTTGAATCGGCTAGCGTAAACGGATTTGAATTTGACATAACAATCTCCTTTCAAGATTGGCTAGCGGACCACCGATATAGCGGTCATAGCTATAAACACCCGATTTACATCAGAAACTTATAGCTATGACTGCTGACAGTAAAAATTAAAGGACAGTAGACATAGTTTCATTATATCACAAACCCAGTAGCTCTGTCAATATTTCCTGCGCCACTGACGGGTTGGCCTTGCCTTTTGTTGCCGCCATAACTTGGCCGACTAAAAATTTAATAACTTCAACTTTTCCTTTTTTATAATCTTCAACGGCTTTAGAATTTTTGACAATAACTTCCTCAACAATCTTTTGGAGTTCACCGGTATCCGAAACCTGGCCCAGATTTTTTTCTTTCATAATTGCTTCGGGATGCAGACCCGTTTCTGCCATTTCTTTCAAAACAGCCTTGGCTCCAGTTGAAGACAGTTTTTGGTGAAAAACTAAAACCATAAGCTCGGCAAAAGCCTCGGGTGAAATTTTAAAGCCTTCAAGATCGTCAATTTCCATGCCCTTTGCCTGCATCAAAGGAGGAAATTCAGTAATGACATAGTTGGCGGATAAAGAGTGTAATTTTGCCGGCAAGTGAGACTCTGCTTTCTCATTTTGGTTTTGGTGAAGCCGGTTTGCCTCTGTGTCTAACTCGCTTGCCACCCTCTCATAATAATCTCCCAAATGTAAATACTTCTCGCCAAAATTAAGCACCGGCAAATCAGGTTCAGGAAAATAACGATAGTCATGCGCCTCCTCTTTGCTTCTTTGGCTGAAAGTTTTTTGTCCGGCCTCATCCCAGCCGCGGGTTTCTTGCTTTACCTCTTTGCCTTCTTCCAATAACTCTGTCTGCCTTTCTATTTCATAGTCTACTGATTGAGCCGCGGCTCTAATTGAGTTTAGATTTTTAATCTCAACCTTCGTTCCCAGTTTTTGATTTTCTTTTTCGTTTTGCTCTTTTCGTTTTACGCTTATGTTAACCTCAACTCGCATCTGTCCCTTTTCCATATTGGCGTCGGAGGCATTCAGATATTTAAGTATCAACTTAAGTTTTTCTGCAAATTCTTTAACTTCTTCCGCGCTGTTTAAGTCCGGATCTGTAACCAGTTCCATTAAAGGCACTCCGGCTCTATTGAAGTCAACCAAGCTGTGATTGTCTTTTGCGTCATGCTGAAGCCGGCCGGCATCTTCTTCCAAGTGTATTCTGGTTATTATCACTCTCTTGCCGCCAATTTCTAACCAGCCGTTTGCGCAAAGAGGTCTTTTGTATTGGGAAATTTGATAGCCTTTAGGCAAATCCGGATAAAAGTAATTTTTTCGGTCAAAGTTAGTCTGTCTGGCAACCTGACAATTCAAAGCAAAACCAACTAAAATGGTTTTTTTTAGCGCCTCTTCATTTATAACCGGAAGAACCCCCGGAAAACCCATACAGACAGGACAAATGTTTGTATTCGGATGTTTTTCGTCCGGATCATTCAAAGAATCACAAAACATTTTTGTCTTAGTCTTGAGCTCCGCATGTATTTCCAGTCCAATTGTCGGCTGATATTTCATAGAGTAAATTTATCATTATTTGACCAACAAAAAAAGCCCAACTCGCAGACTAGCAATGGGCTTATCTTTTAAATATACTCTCGTCCTCAAAAGGGGTAACGCGAGAATGTCTTTCAAAACCGGGAACCAGCTCTTTTAACTGCTTGTCCATCTCCACCGCCACCTCCCGATACGAAAAGTGTCCTTGCGGGGCTGACCTCAAAACTGTCATATATTCTGACTGACGGTAATCCATTTTGTAGAGAGTGCCTGCCCTAAAAGCAAAGGGTATAAGATAATCAGCATCGTTTGCTAGTAGCACCAGCCTTAGCTGTTCAATCTTAGAAGCAACCTGCTTCATGTTTTTAGAGAAGTCGTCTGACATGCCCATCTCTACCACAAGCCGTGGAACATCAAAACCTCTCTCCACCGTAAATCTTTGATGCGCAAACGCTCTCGGCAAAGAGTCGTGTTTTTCTCTCAAGTCTAAAACCTGATTGATAATCCACGTCATATTCCCAGTTTCCATCTTATTAATAAAACTCTGAATATCCCTCATGGTAAGGTTAGTGGCTTCGTAAACTAACCCGGCCACTATTTCATGCTGGATGCTTCTAAAAGGGTACGCTAACTTTACATGTCTTGTGTAATTATTATAAGCTCCGGGGTACATAAAGTTGTGCAAATATTCACTCACCATCCTCTTCATCAACTCCTTAATGCGAATTTTGTAACCATTTGGACTGACGTACTTGACCAGAGTCGGAGCAACCGGAAGCTCGTCTTTTCCTTCCGGGCAAAATGGTTTTGAGAGACAAGCTTGCTTCATTTGTTCAGCTATCCGAACCGTTTCCAGATATTCAGCCGCCATAAGTCTGCAAATTTGGTCTTCAAGCGTTCCGGCGTTTGTAATTTGTCCGACAGAGGTAATGATCCCGTTAAAAAGCCAGTACCGAGCCACGTCAAAAGCTCTGGCCCTAAGGGTTCTTTCGTAGTCAGCGTCTTTCATATTTTCCGGTCTGGGATATTTTTTTGCTAAATACTCAAAACAAGCTGAAGCGTACTGGCGATACTTTTCCAAAAGAAAGTCTGCGATAAAACAATATTCTTGTTCATGCGGAGTATGTCTTACTAACTCCGGAATGAAGTAAGCGCCCGGCTTGTCAAAGTTCTGATAACGCGTTGACCTCTCCTGACCGTCCCAAAGCTGTTCATCTTCAAGCTCAAAGGCGACAATCCCCGAAACATTTTCAACAGCCAAAGGTATATGAGCATTATCGGCAATTGACTTATGGCCGTACTTGAAATAAAAGGTGTCCAAAAATCCAGCTGCCTTTTCGTTGGTTATCTTTTTCATGCTTTCTTTTATAGAAAGACTGGAGCGGGAATACATTGCATAAGCATAAGCCAAAACTTCAGGCGGCCAACCGGCTAAAGCAATCACTTCTGCCATTATCTTCACCTTTTTTTTAAATAACAGTTTTAAGATAATAACAAAAAGTTTACAAATAAAAAAGAGGCGCTAAGCCTCATTTTACCGGCAGTACTTTTTTGACTTCTTGCCAAGCCAGCTCATGAACTTCTGGAATTGTAAGAAGCCTCTGCTCTTCTTTGCTGAAGACATTGATTATTTTCCAATAGTCTGGAAAAAGCTTAGCCGCATACATATACGCCCACCAGGACTTTTCTAACATTTCTTTGTTGACCTCATGAGCGTCTTTTTCCTTTCCCTCTCTTTTAAGCTGTTCTTCTTTAAGCTCCCAAGAAATTTTTGGCGGCATATTAAAAAGCAAAACCAGATCAGGCTTTGGTATCTCTAAAAGCTCATACTCTGTTTCAAGAAGCCACTTAATAAATTTCTCCTGTTTAATGGTATCTTTTGCTTTGGCCCCCTGATGACCAATGTTAGATTCCGTATAACGGTTGGAAACTACCACAAAACCGTCTCCCAAAAGACTGGACAAACTCATAAGCTGGCCCTCTGAAAAAGTAGCATCAAATCTGTCTAAAGCATAAGCCAAAGAGGCAAAAAATTTATTAACCTTGTCTGCCGGACCATAACCGGGACGTTCAAAACCCGCTTCTCTTTTGCCTAAGTATTTTTCAACATACCAAGCTGCAGGATGTCCATATCTAGGAAAATCAGCTGTAGCCACCTTTGTAACACCCTCCGCCTTTAACCTTTTTTGTAAAAGTCCAAATTGCTCCGTCTTTCCACTGCCATCTATACCTTCCAGAACAATTAACTTGCCGGGGTATTTCACAGACATATCTTCTCCTTAAATAATAGAGAAAGCAGTAAGCTTTCTCTATTATAGTCGCAAAATATTTTAGCGCAAGTTACTTCACTTCTATCCCCATGTTTCTTGCCGTGCCTTCAATTATCCGCATAGCGCCTTCAACATCATTAGCATTTAAGTCTTCCATCTTAAGTTGAGCAATTTCCCTCACCTGATCCTTCGTAACACTGCCGACCTTTTTCTTATTCGGCTCACCGGAACCTTTTTCGGCTTTAGCGGCCTTGAGCAAAAGACTGGCCGCCGGAGGAGTCTTTAATTTAAAATCAAAAGTCCTGTCTTCGTAGACAGTAATTTCGGCAGGGATAACCTGACCCATCTTATCGCGAGTCGCTTCATTAAACTTCATAACAAACTCCTGGATATTTAATCCGTGTTGCCCCAAAGCCGGCCCAACCGGAGGCGCCGGTGTTGCCTTACCGGCATCAATCTGAAGTTTCAATACAGTTTTAATTTTTTTAGCCATAAATTTACAACTTCTTAATTTGCAAAAAATCCAACTCAACCGGTGTTTCTCTGCCAAACATAGTCACTAAAACCTTGATTCTTCCACGCTCTTCGTCAACTTCCGAAACTCTGCCGTCAAAATCCTTGAACGGACCATCCGTAATTTTAACGTTATCACCCACCACAATATCAAACTTATACTTAGGCTCGTCCACGCCCGTCCTTTTAATAAGGGCCTCGGCTTCCTCTTTTGATAAAGGTGTCGGGATAACTCCGGCGCCGATAAAACCGGTAACATTGGGTGTATTTCTGACGACATACCATGAGTCGTCGGTAACAATCATCTCAACCAAAACATAACCCGGGAAAATTTTTTCTTCAACCGTCTCCCTCTTGCCGCTTTTTATTTTTATCTTTTTCTCCTTGGGCACCAAAACATTAAAAATCTTGTCTTCATAGCCCAAAGATTCAATGCGCTGTCTAAGACCATTGGCCACATTATCCTCATAGCCCGAATAGGTATGTATAGCATACCAATGTTTTTCCCCGGTTGTAGCTTGTTTAGCCATGAGTGAAACTGATTTAAAAGCAAAGCTATGGTAACTCTGAGGACGCTCAAAGTTGCGAGGGGCACGGTTTGTCAACGACCCTGAGCTTTCTTAAGCGAAGGGCTCTTGACAAGACGAGCAACTTTGCGCGATGCCAAAATCTCGCTGGGATTTTGGCAGTCCCGAAGAGTTACTATAGCAAGCTTTTAAAAATTTATCTTAAAAATATCTTATTCAACAGAAAAGTAAAAACGGCGTCCAAACCGCCTAAAAATGCCGCCACAAACAAACTCAAACCAATAACAATGCTTGTGTATTTTATAGTCTGCTGTTTTGTCGGCCAATTTACCCGGCCCAACTCACTTCTAACGTCTTTAAGAAAACCCTGAACATTCATTTTGCCTATTTTAAAACCCCTCGCAGGGGCTTATTTAATTAACTCCAGTATAGCACCCCCAAACACCGAAAGTCAAATTATAACTAAGCCGCCAAATCTCCCCCACCGGTATCTAACAAGTCTTTTATCTTTTCATAGAGGTCCTTCTCGTCCGGATTCTTAAACTCTCTTTCTCCCTGAACATACTTGCTGTAAACCTCATACAACAACCTTCGGCTTGAGAAATCCAAAAAATTCACCCCTCTCTTGGACAAAAGCTCTCGATTTTCGCTCTGGAACTGTTCAAATGCTTTGGTTCTTGTTTTCTTTTCCTGTGAAGTCATATCCTTGCTTCCGGATATGGCTACAAACTTTTTTTCTTTCATATTTGGTTATTATTTTTATAGTACTATATGTCTAAATTTTTGACGTTTTTGGCATGAGTCTGGATAAATTTCTTTCTTGGAAAAACTTCACTACCCATTAAGGTATCAAAAACCTCATCAGCTAATTCGGCATCCTTCATAGTAACCTGGAGCAAAACTCTATTTTCCGGATTCATCGTAGTTTCCCAAAGCTGTTCCGGATTCATCTCCCCTAAACCTTTGTAGCGTTGGATGCTTAACCCTCTGACGCCCGCCGGCATTTGCGTCTCTTCTTCAGTTTCTTTAATCTCGCCGTCTCCTTCTTTGCCGCCGACAGTTTCCACGCTCCACTCTCCTCTGCTTTCTTTTTTGTTTTTTTCCGTAGCCAAATCTGCCCACTGCTTTAAGAGTTGGTCTTTTGCTTTATCGTCGTAAACGTATCTAATGTCACTTCCCTTTTGCAAACGGTAAAGTGGAGGCTGGGCAATATAGATATGGCCTTTATCAATAAGTTCCTTAAAGTATCGGAAAAATAAAGTCAGAAGCAAGGTCCTGATGTGAGCTCCGTCAACATCAGCGTCTGTCATAATGATAATTTTGTGATAACGGAGATGGGCAACATCAAACTCCTCGGCAATGGCGGTGCCAATGGCGATAACCAAAGATTTAATTTCCTCGTTGGAAAGCATTCTGTCTATTCTTGACTTCTCAACATTCAAAGGCTTGCCTCTAAGGGGCAAGATGGCTTGTGTTTTTCTGTTTCGTCCCTGCTTTGACGAACCGCCGGCACTGTCGCCCTCAACGATGAAAAGTTCCGACTCAACCGGATCTCTTGAAGAACAGCGGCTTTGGCGGCAATTCTGGCCTTGGAGGCAAGAATAACTTTTTCCAACATGCCACGGGCATCTGAAGGATTTCTTTCCAGCCAGTCTGGAATCTCCACGTTTAACACGCCTTCTACGGCTGTCCTAGCTTCGGGATTGCCCAACTTAGCCTTAGTCTGTCCCTCAAACTGCGGCTCTCTTAATTTTACAGAAACCACAGCCGTTAAGCCCTCCCTCACATCATCGCCTGTTAAATTTTCATCTTTTTCTTTCAGGTAGCCGTTCTTTCTGGCATAATCATTTAAAGCTCTGGTAATAGCCGAGCGAAAGCCGGTAATATGCATACCGCCTTCAAGCGTGTGAATGTTATTGGCAAAACCCATTTCTTTGCCTTGGATATCATCCGTGTACTGAAAACCAACTTCTATTTGCAACCCTTCCAAATCTTTGGAAACATAAAAAATATTTGGATGCTTTGCCTCTTCTTTGCGATTTAGAAAATATTTTATGTAAGAAACAACTCCGCCTTCAAAGTAGAAAGTGTGTTTTAAGTAAAAAGTTGATTCTTTATT
>JACOZX010000027.1 GCA_016181105.1 Candidatus Yanofskyibacteriota bacterium | reverse complement strand
AATTGCCGGCGCAAAAACAAAAGTTCTTTTTATAGCCGGAAAAAACCTGTTCCTTAACAACGCCCAGTCAATATAAAAAATAATCGGCAAAACCATCAAAGCAACCTCTTTGCTAAGCAAAGCAAAAAGAAAGGCGCCGGAGCTTAGCAGTGAGTCTTTTTTAATAAAGAAATAGACAGCGGCCAGAGACCAAAAGAAAGCCAGAAGCTCGGCCCGTCCGACAAGGGAAGTAACCGCTTCGGTATGGATCGGATGAACCAAAAACAACAGAAAAGTCGCATATGACAAGAACCTGTTTTTAAACAAGCGTCTAACTAACCAAAAAAGAAGAAAAGAGTTAAAAGCATGGATAATTATATTCACTACGCGAAAACCGGCCGCCTCCTGAAAACTTGTGGCGGAAGCGGGAAGAATCGCGTTGTTTATAAAATGATTAACGGCATAAGAAGCCATTGTAAATGGCCGGAAAAGGCCTAGTTTTGCCAAAAGGTGATAAGGAGAAACAAATAAATTAAAGAAGTTAGATGAATCTTTCAGGTCGCCCCTGTTTTGAATAACCGCCACGTCGTCAAAAGTGAAGTCATTAAAAATGCCGTTGCCGAAAACCAAGAAAGACAAAACAACCGCAAGAAACAAAACGAAAAATATCTCCCTTTTTTGAAAATTTAAAAATTGTAGATTCATTAAAAATTTAAAATTGAAAAATTACTTCTGTAATTTTTGTATGAGTTCTTCTATCAGCCGCCCGGTCTCAAGGTCAATACCGGAATATTTCAACCCTTCTTTTAAGTCGGCAACAGCTTTTTCTTTGTTGTTTAAAGCGAGGTAAACAAGCGCGGAATTGTAGTAAACGCGGGGATTGCCCGGAAGAAGCATTTTTAACTTTTCCATATTCGCCGCCGCTTGAACTAAATCGCCCTGCTGAGCATAGATAACCGCCAAATCTTGATACGGATAGTAAAAATTGGGGTCAATTTCTATGGCTTTGTTGAACTCGGCGATCGCGCCCTTAATATCGCCCCGCGACTGCAATATGCTTCCGATGTTAAAATGCGGCTGGGCAAAAATATCACCGGCTTCAATCGCTTTTCTGTAATAAACTTCGGCTTGTTCTTTATCGCCCTGGTTGAAATACTGGTTGCCCAGATTATTGTTTATCCTGGCGTTGTCCGGTTCGTATTCTAAAATATTTTTGTAAAACTCAACCGGTTTGCCCCAAACAATATTGCGCTGAATGGATTGGTAGGCGAAAAAGGAGAAATAGGCAATGAACGCGACAATCAATAAGGTTCGACCAAAGACAAAGGTTCGACCTTTTTGAGGATTCAAGGTCGAACCTTGGGGAGTCGAACCTTGAAAGTCAAAAAGTTTGACCAGATAGAAAGAAACAATAATCCAGAAGCCGACCATCGGCAGATAAAGCCAGTGTTCATAGATTAAAGCGTTAATCGGCGTAATCCCGGAGACTGGAGCAAGCGCAATAAAAAACCAAAGCACTCCCAAAAGCCAAACTCTGACATCGGATGTCGTTTCGACATCCGATGTCCCCAAATTCTTATAAAACCTGCGCGTCAAATGCCAAATGCCAAATGCCGATAACAACGCTATCGGCCACACCGGCCATTGGAATAGTGAGGCATAGACATTAGCGCTTCTTTCCATGTGAAGCCCGACGGGAACAACAAGAAGTTTTAAGTATTCCCATAGTATCGGCAAAAAAGTAAACATTCTGACATGCAGGTTTTCAGAATAAACATTTTGCTGGGAATAAAAATTAAGCGTGTTCTGAAAATTTAAAACCGTGAGCCGTAAAATACCGTAAACGATAACCACGGCAAAGTAAGGCCAAGTTTTTTTAATGCCCGTCTTTATTGCTTTGGCAAACCCCTCGTTAGACAAAACAGAAACATAAAAGGCCAGAGCAAGCATGGGAAAAATAATAGCCGTCTCACGGCTCAAGAGGCCTAAAACCAAAAAAGCTAGGCTTACGAACCTTACGTTACCCGATGACGTAACGTCATCGGGTAACGTAAGTTGGGATTTTTGGAAAAATAAGAGCGCTAATAGCATAAACATTGCCGCCAAAGCGTCTCCTCTTCCGGAAATGTAAGTTATCGCTTCGGTTTGCAGAGGATGGATTAAAAAAAACAAAGCAGTCAAAAAAGCGACAAGGTTCGACCTTTTTGAAGATTCAAGGTCGAACCTTGGAGAAAAAACCTGCCGCACTAACCAAAAAACAAGAACGGAGTTAAATATATGAATTGCATTGCTGGTCAAGTGATACAGCAACGGTTTCACTCCGGATATAATATAGTTGAGAGCAAATGTAAAAAACAGGAACGGCCGGTAATAGTTGCTTTTCAGCCCTATCCCCGCCAGAACATCATGAGTAAACCAAAATTTGACATTATTCCAGTTCACCGAATGAACAAAACTATTGTTGACTATCCAATCGTCGTCATCCCAAAACAACCCGTTGTTTATGTTGAACGAGTACACAAAACCGCCGGCAATAATCAGAGCAATCACCGCAAGTCCTGTTCTATTTTTCAGTAAATTCATATTTGTATTTGGAAAAAATTGGTTTGTTTTTTGGAATATTTTTAACTAAAATAATAGCACTATTATTGATAAACACCGCCTTCCAATCAGAATCCCGAACTATGTTTTTTAAGAACGCCTGCCCCCACGGCGTGGCGTCGGTGTGTCCGAAAAAGACAAAGTTAATGCCGTATTTTTCTGAAAGCTCTTTCCATTTCTCTTTACTTTCCTGCATCGGTTTATAAATTTCACTGAAAAACTTAACCGAGTAGGCTTCCGGCCTATTGTCCACGAAAAGTTTATGGTCAGGATAAAGCTTCCATATCAAATAACCGCCGATGTCAAAATTGTTAAACATCGGCCCCTCTATTTTATTTTCCTCAACAAAGTTAACGGCTTTTTCCAGTTCGCCGGGAACTGAAAAACCAAAAGACTTGGCAGACCTGATTGCTTTGTAATACCCGCCGCCGGAAACCCAAAAAATCATAAAAATAAGGAACGCGGCAATTGTTATCTTGAAAATACCGCTTAAATATCCCCTGACATCGGATGTCGTTGATTTATCCTTTAAGGTTCGACCTTGCTTGCCCGCCAAAGTCTTGACGACGGAGGGAATCTTTAAAAAGGTCGAACCTTGATTGAAAACATCAGTCAAAAGTACCGTCAAGACCGGAAAAGAGATAAGCGCATATAGAGGCAGATTGCGGAGCATCTTAAAACCGGCGTAAATTGAAAAGGCCAAAATTAAAATTTCAAAAATCCTTTGTCTGGTTTTTCTAAAAGTTATGACTAGCAGACTTGCCGCTACCGCCACGGAAAGTTTGAAAACAAAAGTTGTCAGTTTGAAGCCGAAGAAATCTGCCAAAAAAGCAAGTGTTTGATTTTCAACTATACTGTATCCGTATTCTTTTAAAATGGTGAAGGGGGCCAAAGCGCCCTGAAGACCGTTGGGGTTAGCTAGAGTAGCAACAGAAACCAGAGATAAGATAAGGATAATTTTTTTAAGCGATAAATCTACAAACGGGAGAATATGACTCTTTCTTGCGCCGGACTCTTCGCCGTCTACATCGATTCCAATTATCGGCAGCGAATCCTTCGGATTCGGCCGATTGGAACCTTCGACATACAACTGCGAAAGAGACATATTCTCCCGTTTGTTTTTACGATTTATCGCTTGGTCAATTAAAAAACTCAACACCAAAAATGGTCCGATGAAAAAATATATATGTAAATTTACCCAAAATAGCTCGGCTAAAGGCAAAAACCATAACAGATTTGAGGTTCGACCTTTTTGAAGATCTAAGGTCGAACCTCTATACTTCTCCCCAAATAAAACAAACAAAAAGAAAGCTAATATGGCAAAACTGAATATTTCGGGCCTAACTTCGGTGCGCTCAATAAATATAAAAATTGAAAGCAAAAAAGAAATTGCGATCGGCCAAAAGGTAATTTCCAAGGTCCGACCTTGGGGATTTTTAAGGTCGGACCTTGACCAAGCAATAAAAAAAAGCAATAAAAAAGCGGCCAAAACAAAAAAGACTTTAAGCAAAATTAAGCCGGTAAAACCAAACCAGCCGTAAGTTCCGTAAAATATGACCTCGCTTAACCAGTGATGATTTGTGAACGGAAAGTCCGGTTCGGTGAAAGAGAAAAGGTTAGTTTGGGGAATTGATTTTGTCTGCCAGATAACTTCCCCCAACTTTAAATGCCGCCCAATGTCCTGCCCGATGGAGTCAAAGCTGTGAATCAGAAAAACAGCCAAAAGGCTAAACAGAAGAACAAAAACAGCAACTTTCAAGTTTATTATTCGGAGCATTCGGATGTCATTCGTAGATTCGGATTATGTTTGTCTATGGCAAGACTATTGTTGTTTTGCCTGAACATTGCTTCTCAAAAACCTTGACATCGCCTCCGACTGCCACAAAATTGCCTTTAGCGTCCACCAGCCGGCCGTATTGAATTTTCACAGTCAGTTCGTACTTTTTGTATTTTGGGTTTTCCGGCAGGGCGATGCCCAGCAAACTTTCTCCATTTGGCAGTTTCAACTTACTAAAAATATTCGGCCCGACTGATATGTCGTCCTGGGGAGTTACGGTCCACGAAATATTCCTTGCTGGGTGGTCAACTCCGCTGTAAATTAATTTTGCATCTTGGTTATCATAAGTATTGCGGTTCAAAAATTTAACCTCGCCCTGCAGTTGGCACGATACCTGGCCTAAAAGCAAATTCCACGGCACAGGTTCGTCAACGAAAGCAGTCTTACTGTCTCCGGTTGGAAGCGGCACCGCCCCGACGCCGACGCTGCCTGTTTGTTGAGGTCCGCGCGTTGAGCTTGTCCTTGTCGGTTCCGGAGTCGGAGACAGGCTTACCGTTTCTGACGGTCCCGGTATGTTAACGCTTTCAACATCGGATAATTCCTGTCTGCTCATTAACATAAGAGAAACCCCGGCAACTATAGCAATAACTGACAATGTGTAAATTGTTTTGTTTTTCATAATGCTGAATAGTATATAAAAACGGTTTAAAAAGCAACTTTCACTACCTGGTAAATGGTCTAAAAATGTGGCCGAAAAGCGCTTTAAACAAAGAACTCCATCCCGACTTTTTTATCCAAAATTCGGGAGTATTGAACGGAATTGATATATAGTCCGGTTCGTATTCCGATTTACGATAATAGCCGTAAATATTAACTTTGTATTTGCTTTCGGGATTAAGACCAAGACCGTCGTAAAGAAATTGCCTTTCTTTTTCTCCCGATGATACTTTCAACTGTTTGGTCCATACCGGATTTAAGGCGCTGTTACGGTCAGATATCATAATAAAATAATCCACAGCGGAGGAGGGCCAATCATTTGCAATCGTCCACCTAAAGTTAGGATAAACTCCGGTTATTGGCTGGCTGTTGACTGGACTTAAAATGCTGACAGGGTTTAAAAACACTATTTTTGCTTCCGGAGAAGCCGGGGTTTCGTTTCCGTCTTTATCCACTCCGGCAACATAGTAAGCATACTCGCCTACCGAATAGTCCGTTGAGGACAGATAGGCTGTTGTGCCACCGCGCTCGCCTTGCCCGTCCGAGAGG
>JACOZX010000026.1 GCA_016181105.1 Candidatus Yanofskyibacteriota bacterium | reverse complement strand
TCGCCATTTAAAGCCGTTAAAGGCAAAAACTTCCAGACTGCTCACCCACCTTTTTACATTGTTATTTATCAAATAAACCTTGATGCCGCCGCTTGCTCTTAATAAAGTGCCGTTTGAATAGCTGGCGGCAACAGAAACAAGAGGCAGTAAAAAGATCCCAAATAAAATTAAAATCAGTAATTTTTTAATTTTGAACATAATTACATAATACCAAAAGGTTGGATCTTTTGAAACTTTCGAGGTCTGACCTTTTTAGAGATTCAAGGTCAGACCTCTTTTAGTGGACATCCGATGTCGGAAAGTCCCAAACCAAAACCCCCGTAAAAACGGGGGTTTTGGATATCATAACCAATCTCATCGCAGACCGGTCAGATATAACTAGACTAAATAACTATACGAATTACCTCTGGGAAGTCTAACTTTCCTTCGGATAACTTACTTTATCTTTGGAGAGTCTAACTCCCCTGCAGATAGCTAATGCTATCTTTGGAAGGTCGGACCGTACAACGGCAAGCTCTTTAGTGTACCAACTATTGAATCGGTATCTACGGCAGTGGTTGCGTTGTTGTAGTCGGCAACCCAGTTTAGCAACCCGGTTTCGTTGTCAAGCAATATTAACTGGAAGTAGTCAGCCGCTCTTCCTGTGGCCGATGTCTTCGCGTAGTTAGTGCTTGGGTTGGTCAGTTCAACTCTAAAGGTCTTGGTTCCGCCTCCGGCAATCTCTACATCTTTGCTTGAAAAGTCAAAGGTTAAAGATGCGTTAGGCGAAGGTCTGGAATCAGCTTTCATCGTACCCGAATCAATCAAGACATTACTTTCGTCGTATACCGAGAAAGATGTGCTTGTGTTGCTCTGGGCGTATTGACCTGATGCTTCCACCTCAAACTTGATGGAACCAGAACCGGCGGCTTCGTTGTCAAATCTCAAGGTAGAGTCAGAAAGACCTTTTGCCGTAATCGTGAATTTGAACACCGTCGGGGTACCGATCAAATTATAAGGCGATGACAAGGCAACCTGCGCAATTTCCGGATACACTCTGTAGACATATATGTCATTCGCGCCCGGTATGTCGTTGCCTAAACCTGAAGCGTTACCGGAAATGACTGTTCCTGAACCGTCACCAACCGCTCTGAATCCGTTAGCAAAGCTTCCGTCAAAACTAAAGACAAAGTCAAGCGAGAAATATACGGATTCCGGCGTGGAGTTTTTCTGCGTCGCGCCTTCGGATTTGGTCTTCATGTCGGCATTTACCGCTATATCCATGCTTGAATCCTGTGGAACATAAGGCCTGTTCTCGTCGGCAGCCGACCAGACAAAGTTAGCCGAAGCCGTGTTACCCATTGCCTTGCTTGTCGTCAATGTGCTTCCTGCCTTGTTCTTGTAAGTCACAAAGACGGTTTTAACATTGTTCTTGGCATGAGTATTCTCGGTCGTATTAGACGCGTAAATGGTAAACCTTTCAATAAACTGGCCTTCATCCGTAGCCGCTAATCTGAATTTGGATATCGGCGCATTGGTTTGTCCCCAATACACAGCGCTCTTCTGCGGACTGTCCGCGGCGGCAGCCACTGTGATTGAACCGCTGTTCTTTACAGTCAAGACCTGCGTCGGAGCGGCGACAGTGCCGTTAACTTTCTGGTTAGCGGCATTTACGGTAGCGGAGTCAATGTCCAAAGCCGTTACATCCGCGGTTCCGGCAATGTCAAAGGCGTAACCGTCTCCGGCTGTTCCGGATGCGGTGTTATTGGACAAGTCAGCCCTGACCAACAATGTCTTTGAAGTACCGGCTGGAATATTCCAGTTCAAGTTAGAGAAGGTCATCGTGCCGGTGCCGGCAGAACCAAGCAGGTTGCTGGTAACTTTGTCCGAACTGGCGACTAGAGCTCCTCCTGATTCATACAGTTCAACTTTAGACACGGCGTTGGCAACTGTAATACCAGTGTCAACTCCGGAACCATCGTTGCTGGCGGCCGTACCTTCATCAAACGATGAACCGGCAGGGTTTTCAGCCGCATAACCGGTAATTTTAATCGTGGTTACTTTAAGTTCAGAAGCCTGGGCCGCGGCAAAGGTAATACCTACCATGTTGACAGCCTTCGTGCCTCGGATCTTCGTCTGGTCGGCAGGACTGCCAGCCAAGCTTAGAGTCAATGAGGCGGCGCCAAGCGTAATGTTGTTGCCGGCAATGTTAGCTCTGGGAACGATGTCAGCCGCGGCAACCGCAGTGTTTGTTCCGGCATATTTCAATACCGTCACATCTCCTGCATCATCCGAGTAGTCGTCAAGAACAGCTCGAATGACGTCTGTGCCAGTTAAAGCAATACCGCTACCGGTGTCATCGGCGGTGATGTCCGCTGTAACTTTGTAGTTGTATGTCTTACCAGCCGCCCAATCAACAGTGTCGGTAAATGACTTTTCGGCACCCGTTACTGAATCAGGACACGCGCCGGAATTGGAAGTGGTGAAAGCGCTGCCATCCTGCGGACCTATCACAACTGCGTTAAGGTCCTCATCCCAAACTTTGAAATCAGTTACATCAGCCCAACCATTAGATGTGTCGGCGGCGGCATCAAATGTGCCGTTGCCGGTATCGTCTTTACAAAGCACAAACTCATGCTTTTTGGCTTCAATGTTTGAAGCAACGCTTACCGTGTATCGGAGCAAGGTAACATCAGTTACAGTAGTGCCGACTGTCTTGGCTGAAGGACCGACGAAAGTCAAAGTCAGCGCGCCTCCCTGTGAAGTCAGGGTAGTGGCATCGCTGGCAGAGTCCAAAGCAGTGTCGGTTACTGCCATCGGCTGGCCAAACTGGTCGCCGATAACGTAAGTGTCGGTGTCATACTCAAAGTAAAGGTCAATGGTCTCATCTTTCTTTCCACCGACATCTCCAAGAACTTTGAAGACGGCATTACCGCCTTTAGCGATAAACTTGCCTGTACCAAGGTCAAACACCAAATAACCATCTGAAGTTACTGAACCGGACCATTCGTCGCCCGTTAGGGTCTGCAATTTGACGTTAGTCAAATCAGCCGGTTTCAATGTTCCGCCGTTTAACATGGTAATTCTCTTGACGGTTCCGCCTTCAGTCGCGGTTGTGTACTTGAATTCACTCAACTGCGCTTGTTTCTGGCCGACAGTCGGATCAGACAACGAGCCTGATTTCGCAACTGTTACAGTACCGGAGGAAGCTCCGGATACAGTAAAGTTGTTACCGCTTAAAGGAGTCCCTGAAACTGCAGTTCCTCCTGTTATAGTTACGCCTGTTAACTCAATATAGTTAACATTGCCAACTGCCGCTGTCGCCATATCGCCGACTATCGTGAGGTCTTTGGTGCCGCTTATGGCTTTGTTTAGAAGGAAAGTAAGAGTACCGTCAGCAGACGAAAATGTCTTGCCGGAAGTTAATCTTGTAGCTCCACCGCTGAATCGTACTTTCAAGTATTCAACACCAACCGCGTTTCTGGTAAGAGTCGCAGCCGCCGGATTGCCGGGGGCCAAACTTACAGACAATGCGCCGGTCGCAGGAGGAGTAGTTCCTACTGAACCGCCTCTGGCATACGCGGGAACCTGACTTACTGAAGTATATTCAGATGCCATGGTGTAGAGCGCTTTTTCAGCCGCATTGATGATAAATACTTTCTTGAAGAAGTTCGGGTCATCGGCAACCGCTTGCGCTCCGGATGTATTAACCCAGTGCAAAGAGGCTACATCCTCTCCGGTTGTTTCAATTCCGTAAACTTTCTCATCTCCGTCAACTCGGAATAAGCCGGAAGTCACAAATGCGTCTCGCGTTGTCGCGGAAACATTTTTGACTGCGGCAAATCCTCCGAGGTGGCCGTAGAGATTGAAAATTGCGGGATTCAAGAACAATCTCTTGTAACCCCAATCGTTAACAATGTAGACATCCGGGTCGTCAGAACCGGCAGCACTGATAGTGTTGCCTTCCTTCAGACCGTAATCGGATGGCATTACCGCGCTCGCATAATCGGGAGCGAAGTAAAGCAGACCGGACAACGACAAGACTGTCGTCATGCCGGTTAAAACGGAGATAGTTTTCAAAATTCTACCTCGCGCTTTTCTGTTTAAAAATGTGTTCATAATTAAGTTTAATTTTAGTCTTCCAAACTTGACCATATCGACGGGTCTAGTTTGAAAACCATAACTTGAGTCCCGCCAATCAGCCCATATCCTCACAGAGGAATTTACTCTCCAACTCCACAAGGGAGTTTAATACGACCGAGTAAAATAATCTGAAGCTGAATGGCTAAAAGACTCACAATAACTTTTTTAGATTGGCTCATGGAAAAATTCAAAACTGTAATTCCAAGAGCCAAGGACCTCAAACCAAACTAACAAATTTTCATATCAATCATTGGCAGCCTTTTATTTAATTTTCAAGGTCCGAGCCTTTATTGCTTTATAGCCTTAAAGGCCAGTAAATATATACAAATTATTGCATATATTTACTGACTTATAAGACCCTGAAAAGCCAACAAAATCAAGAGCTTTTCAATCTTTTTAATCTTAACAAAATGACAAATCGTGTCAATTCCTAAATATACACAGACTGAACGGATTCAGCCTTACTGTTTATTATAATTTCATTTTTTACAGTAAACAACAGCAGAATTGTGGATAAGTCGTTCTCGGTCATCGGATGTCCTGAACACCTAAGGTCGGACCTTAAATCTTTAAAAAGGTCCGACCTTGGTGCTGTTTTTCTTACTCCCCAATCTTCACCAATCTCGCATTGTCTAAAGTTACATACAAAACACCTTCGCCGATTACCGGATAAGCCGAAGTTGTGCCGCTTAGGTCAATTTTCCAGTTCAAAGCACCGGATTGATTAAGACTATAAACCCAACCGTTTTGTGTTGAAAAATAAGAGTTTCCGCCGGAGTCAATAGCTATTTGTTTGTTTATTTTAGCATCCACCGCGTAGGCCCAAGTCTTTTCTTTTGTGCTTTTGTTTACAGCATAAACTGCCGATTTTGAAGCCGGATTTGATGGAGAAAAATCTAAGCCAAAAACAAGATTGTCGCTGTCTTGAGAAACCATGGTTGTGGCATAACCCCAGCCGTTCTGTCTGTCGGCGACAAACTGTTCTAATGTATTGCCGTTGCGGTCAATTTTTAAAATATACTGGTCAGCCGCGGCATAGAGATAATCGTTTGCCGAATCATAAGAAATATCTGAAACTCCGCAACAGCTAGGGGAATTGGTGCTCATAGTTTTAGACCAGAGAAAACTACCGTCTTTGGCATCAAAGGCGTAAAAAGTCGGCACACCGCTAAGTCTGGCTGTAATATAAATTTTGTCTTGGTAAATTATGGGGGTAAATCCGCCAATGCCGTCTTTTGTCGCTTGCCATTTTTGTGTGCCGTTTGGCGCTATGGCATAGAGCTTGTCGGCAGTTGTCGTGAAGTAGGTTATGCCATACTTATCCACAGTGACAGAATTGATTACGCCAATGGCGCTGGCAAACTTGGCACCACCACTGGCGCTAAGTTTTGTGAATTCCGTTGCAATAGTTGTATAGCCAAATAAGACTGAATTATCAGACAGCGCCACGGGTGTGCCAATGACCGCGCCACTTGGCGCTGTGTAGTGCCAACTCTCTGTGCCATTTGGCGCTATGGCGCTAAGTTGCGCCAAAGTAGTGCCATTGCTTGCGCCATAGTAAACTGTGCCATTTGACGCAATTACCGGCTGACCATAGCTGATTGGCGGACTGGAGAGTGACTGGATGCCCCACTTTGTCGCTGAAGTTGATGCCACTGGTCCCAAAAAGCTTGTTTTGAGGCTGTGTGTCTGATTGTAACCGGACATTGACCAGCTTAGACTTGAGACGGCGCTTGGCAAAGTCTGGTTTACTTGATTTGAAATTTCGGAAAAGTTGCCGTCGGTGTCTTTTGTTTTTAAGGCAAAGAAATACTGCTTGTTAAAGTCGTCTATCGTTACAGAGTGGGTCGCCGTCTTTCCAAAGTTATCCACAGATGGCAATCCCAGAGACTTTGAGGCCAAATCCCAATCTGTGGATAAATCAAAACTTTTTGTGGCGTAACGAAATTCGTATTGCAGATTTGCCGGTGGCGTGTCTTTGTCTGATGGCGCGCTCCAGGAAAAATTTATTGTCTGGCCGCTGTAACTTGAAATTGCCAGGTTACTTATCTTGCTCGGTTTTTGTCCGACGAAAACGCTGTTCTTGGCGCGGGGTGTGCCGTTGATTAAATTACCACCGGCATCAGAACCGTTTTTAACAACTCCGTTATTGTTGCTCCAATTTCCAGAGTCGCTTCCACTTGCCAAAGGATTAACTCTTTCCATTGATTTTTTATTTGAGTTGTCTCCTGCATACCACCCGCCGCTATTTGATTTGGAAACAATGTCTTGCAATTTTCCGCCGCTATCCCGCAGTTCCAAAATTTCTCCGGAATTGCCCAAAGTGCCGGTATAAATTTGGTCAGCGGAAATATCCGATACGGTATCGTCATCTGTCCTTTCCAAAAGATAAAAGCTGAATGGGTCAATGCTTTTTGAAGCAAGGATGATATCGGGAGTTCCGTCTTGCGCTTTTAATTTCCAACCAGAGACATCAATAGATTTAGAGCTCGTGTTGTAAAGCTCCAACCACTCGTCACTGCTTGAGCTGGCGGTACCCATCCAGGCGATTTCGTTTATGACGACTTTTCCCAGAGCTGTCTCCGTGGCGGGAGGACTCGGCGCAAGTGTTGTGGTTGTTACAGTCGTAGTTGTTGTAGTAGTTGCCGGTGTCTGACTTCCTCCGCTGTAAATGACAAGTGTTTGAGGACTATTTTCAAGAACTTTCGGCGCCAAGGTTGTTGTGGTTGTAGTTGTAGTTGTAGATACTACCGTTATGCTTGTTTTGCTTTCCAATATTACGTCATCGGATGACGCAACGTCATCCGATGACGTAATATTCTCTTGGAGATCCGACCTTGCCTGCTCCCCGTCATCGGATGTCCCTGGGACATCCGATGACGCAACATTCTTCTCTTCATCTTCAACTTCCCTCAAAACCGTCTGAACCAATTTTATGCCGTCAACTTTCTCCCCACCGCCAAAACCTAAAATATTTCCCAAAAAACTTTTTTTGCTTTCTTTTTTAAACGCCAACTGCCTCTCATATTCTTTCTTCGCCTCCTCCGCCTGCTCCAAAAACATTTTTATCACCCCCGCCCCATGAAGAACAAAATCTTTTGAAAGTTTTTCCCAGTAGTCGTTAAGAACCAAATTGTCACCAAGAGTAAAAGGTGTTTTTTCAACCAAATTTCTCGTATTCAGTTCGTCAAGTTGCCTTACTAAACGAAAACTTTTTGCATTATTCTTATCTGTCTTGTAACCAAATGCAACAAACTCGTTATTAATATTTTCATATTTCCAAAAATCTACATTAGGATTAGGATACTTCGGAGAAAAAATTGTATCTTCACTAAAAAAGTAGCCATTAGAATATCCTGCAATTTCATCAAAATATTTGTCCAAACTATTAAGTAAAATCGGCTTTTCTCTCTGTTTTACAAGCTTTTGAACAACGTCAATGTTTTGCGGATTCCACTTGGCCATTGTTTTTTCATAAGGACTCTCCGTGCCGTGCCACCACAAATGTATGTCCAGTCTGGTATGTTCCGGCACATTTGAATCTTCAAGCAGATGCATGACATGGCCCAAAGCTTCAAAAGCCCTGTTTTTGTTGCCTTTGGCATAATCTAAAAGAGCCCTTTCGTAAGAAAAGTCGTAAAAATCTTCTTCGTTATTTATTTTTTCGCTGAAGATCGGATTGAGGGCATATTGATATTTGTTTATCTGCTGGGCGTCCGAGCTCATCGCCCAAACTTTTGAAGTTCTGTAACCAACCCAGGCTTTGTTGTGCACCGGGTCGTAAGAATGATTCAGCCATCTCGGCGGCTGATCTTCGTCATAAGCGCCTTTCATTAAAAGCTTTATTTCTTCCTCGCTTATTTTGTTTTTTGGAAAACTTAAATTATAAAAATCTCCCGCCGCTTTAGTCAGCGCCGGATGAGTATTTGGCTGATCGTAAGCAGTAACATTTTGAGAAACAAAAAAGAGGGCTAAAATCCCTCCCCCAAAAACTAAGAGTTTTTTACTCATAATTTGCTTATTTTCCAAACTCCGCTTAAGTATTTTTCAAAAATTACGTCAGAGCTATACCTTCCAGCTGGACGAGTTATTTTCTGTGTTTTGCCGTTGCCGAGAGGCAACTCTTCTTCTTCGCTTTCAAGAATAAAAAAATATTTGAAACGAGCAACATTCCCATCATTTTCTTCAAGTTGCCAGTCTTTTCTATTTATTTGAAACTCGTTAGTTAAACTTGCAAGAAGGTTGCTATCTCTATATTTACCCAGGGTTTTCTTCCACTCGTCTTGCTTCTTTATCACAAAATACTTACTCGCCAGTTCAATATCTTCCTTCCTCAAAGCCTCCAAGAAAAGATCAAAAGTTTCTTCCGGAGTCTTGCCGCCATATTTGTCGTTTTTGTACGGCGCTTCCATTTTTTTGACCAACCTCTCGTATTTCCAAGCCTCCAGCTTACCCTGAACAGCGTTAAAAATCTCCGATAAATTAAGCAAACTCCAGATAATCAAAATGGCAACAACCGCCAAAACCAAAACCCCCGTCCATCTTCTCCAAAAACTTTTTTTGTTTTCTCTATTAGAACCAGCTTCCATAAAATTAAATTTATATAATCTACCGTTATCGGGTAACGGTAGATTTGAATATTTACCTTATCTCACCCGCATATAAGGCTAACTTAAATGAAAATTCTCGTCAAATTTTTCCAAAGCAACATCTTTTATACCTTCGAGGTTTGACTGTTTAATCCATTCTATAACTTTGTCTCGAAAGCCATCTGTACCACCCAGACACTCCAAAAGAAATTTTCTTGAAGTAACTGAAGGAAAGTTCTTTTTCCCAATATAATCTAAAAAACTGCTCCAGCGATAGTTCTCTAAAAAATTTATCGCTTTGCTGGGATTAGCAATTTTACCCTCACGCCACTCTGGTGAATGTAAATCTAGAGGATTCAGATGAATATAATAGGGAATGTGAATAAAGTGAGACTGTTCTCTGATGGGAACTGCCTTATATCCTCCTTGAAACAACGCCCCCGTTCTTTTGTTTTTCTCGTTAAAATACCTTGCATAACCCATATTCAGCTTTTTCATAAATTTGGAAATGCCATTTTCTATTTTTTCGCTAAGAAGTAAGTGATAGTGATTCGGCATAAGACAAAAAGTGTGTATGTCCACTAATAACTCTCTTGGTTCTCTAAACTTATTGAATCCAATATCAAAAGACTCTTTAAGCTTTTGAAACGTATGAAAAGTTGTTTCAATATTTTTTACATTATTAAACTCAAAAAGGTCGTGGACAAACCTAAAATGGTCCCGTTCATCTAAAAAGATCCTGCGCTTGTCTACACCTCTATTTAAAACGTGGTATAGCTCCATATTTTATAGACTCCGTTAATATACCGTTACCCGATAACGGTATCGTTACCGCGAGATATTTTACGGAGTCGTTAGGTTAACATAATATGTTGGCAGGCCTTCTTTGAGTTTTGTCGTAATAATTTTGGACTTTTTCAGCTCCGCCAGATATCTCTGGAAGGTCCTTTTAGAAACTTTGTTCTTAAGAAAGTTGAAAATTTCTTTGGAGGTAAGACCTTGGTTGTTTTGTATGAAATCCACAACCGAATTCTTGCTCATCCGGTTACCGGAATTGTTTTGTATTTTAACGGTTTTTTCTTTTTGCTTTATCTTTTTTTCTGGGTCGTCAACCGCCAGCTCTCTGACCCCAACCAACATGCCAAAGTCCAAAACCGAAGATTTTAAAGACAAAAGAGCTTTTTGGGCTTTCAGAGTAGAGAGCTTTTTGGGCTTTCAGAGTAGGGGAGGCGGAAGTGGATTTTAAGTAAGATAATAAGTCCAAAAACTCAAACAACTCTTCAGTAGAATTTAAAAAGTCGCTTCTATATTGTGCGACATGAGCTTCCCCTTCCCCGTCAGTTTTATTTAAAAGCAAGAACAAATCAAAAAACTTATTGATTTTATTTATCAACTTCATCCGCAGAAACTTGTCCTGGATATCAGAGGATAACCGGACCAAAGAAAAGAAAGAGACAAAAAAATTTTTGCGCATTACCCTATTTTAGGTATCCGTCAATAAATTCCTTTACAAAGCTAGATGGTAGCGCAATTATCCTGCCACCGTCAACATAGACTATGCCCTTAAAGAGACCATTTTTAGAGACCAGACCAGCGCCGCTAAGATAATTTTCATATCTTCCGTCAAGAACAACTCTTTTTTTCTGGCTATCAACCAGACTAACAAGAGCTCTGTTCAAAAAAAGTTCTGACTTCTGAAGAGGGACTACCCTGCCCACAACCCAAGCAATGTTTCCGACTGTCAACTCTTCTTCATTAAACGTCGCCGGAACTAAAGACTCATCAGTAACCTTCAAAATGGCGAGGTTTTTTCTGGCATTTCTATAAACAACTTGAGCCTTGAGAATTTTATCGCCGCTAAAAACCTGGTAATCTTGAGCTTCAACCGGAACGACTTGATTTACAGTAATTATGAGACCATCGCGAGTCAAAGCTATACCCGTACCAAAACGCAAGACCGCACCTCCGCCAAAAGATTTGATGGCAATCAAACTTTCTTGAGATTTTTTTATAGCTTCTTCAGCCTGCCCATCTTCAGAAACAAAAGTTACAACTTCTTTTTCTACCTTTCTAACTTCGGTCCTGTCAGGAATAACTTGGTCAATCACCCTAGCCGAACCCAAAAGATTGTATTTATACGCGAGAGGGGCGATAGCCAATAAAAAAACAACTCCCCCCAAACCGCCGACAAAAAAAGTTTTAATAAAATGTTTCATATTTTGCCGTCCAAAGCGCTGGCGTCATTTATAATTTTCCTGACCTGATTAACCGGAATAGCAAAACCAATATTCTGGGCGCCTTGGGCAATTGCCGTGTTGATGCCGATGACTTCGCCGTTTAAGTTTAAAAGAGGCCCGCCGGAGTTTCCCGGGTTGATTGCCGCGTCGGTTTGAATCAGTTGTTCCAGTTTTTCTGAACCTGTTCCGGAAGAAGCTACAATAGAGCGCGACAACCCAGAAACCACCCCCCGGGAGACCGTATTACTGAACTCGCCAAGGGCGTTGCCTATAGCAATAACCGTTTGCCCAATCTGTAACTTATCAGAGTCGCCCAATTTTAGAGTAGGAAACTTGTTTCCGGAAATCTTCAAAACAGCCAAATCGTGCAAAGAATCTTTTGCCAATATTTCAGCCGGGTATTTTTCA